>JBOGWM010000281.1:0-26504 GCA_050693695.1 Actinomycetota bacterium | reverse complement strand
GGCTAGTATAGGGGCCGATGGAGACGACCGGGTGAGCGATATCACGATCTCCGTCCCCGCCCATCCCGAGTACCTGCACGTGCTGCGCTCGGTCATGGCGAGCGTGGCGGCCAGCTTCGACTTCTCGCTCGAGCGGATCGACGACCTTCGCATGGCCGTGGACGAGGCATGCGCCCAGCTTCTTGCCGTCTCCTCCTCCGAGAACATGCTCACGGTGCGTGCGAAGCGCCTCTCGGATGGGTTGGACGTCGCCGCATCCACCGACGCGCATGGCGTCGCCTGGCCGCCGAGAGGGATCGAGTCCACCTTTGCCTGGAAGATCCTTTCCACCCTTGTCGGCGAGATCGACTTCCGGCAATCCACTGAGGGGGCCATCGTCCGCTTCACCATGCGCTCCCCGATCTCTCCGGCGAAGATCTGAATGAATCGGGTTCGCTTCGGAGCAAGGCGCGGATGACGGCTTCGAACCAGCAGCCCTGCCGGGACTCCGACCGGTTCTCGGGCGAGCACGCCGGGCAGCTCTTCTCCCGCGTGGCGGACGATGCTCGGGCCCGGGAGGAGCTCGTGGAGCTGCACCGTCCCCTGGCGGACTTCCTGGCCCGGCGCTTCCAGGGCAGGGGCGAGCCGCTCGACGATCTCAAGCAGGTGGCGTATCTGGGACTGATCAAGGCCATCGACCGCTTCGACCTTGACCGGGAGGTGAAGTTCAGCACCTACGCCAGCGCCACCATCGTTGGGGAGCTGAAGCGGCATTTCCGGGACCGAGGCTGGGCCCTGCATGTCCCCAGGCGCGTCAAGGAGGCGGCGGCGCTGGTGCTCAGCGCGATCTCGTTCCTGTCCCAGGATCTGGGCCGCTCGCCCACCATCAGGGAGATCACGCAGCGATGCGGGCTGAGCGAGGAAGAGGTGCTGGAAGGGATCGATGCCTCTCAGGCCTACTCGACGACCTCGCTGGATGCTCCGGCCGAAGACCAGGCTGCGCCGCCGCCGGCCGCTCTCGGGGCGCTGGATGAATCTCTGGAGCTGGTCGAGTCCCGGACCAGTGTGATTCCCTTGCTGGAGAAGCTTCCCGAGCGGGAGCGCCGCATCCTCTTCCTGCGATTCTTCCAAGAGCGCACCCAGACCCAGATCGCCCGGGAGATGGGGATCTCGCAGATGCAGGTCTCGCGGATCTTGGCTCGAATCCTGGGGACTCTGCGGGAGCAGGTGGCCAAAGCGACCTCCGATCCCCCTTGAGAGCTCCGATGAGTAGGAGTGAGTTGCCTTACCCTTCAATTTCCGACTATGCGCTGCTGAGCGACTGTCACTCCGCGGCTCTGGTCTCCAAGGACGGGGGGGTGGACTGGTGCTGCTTTCACCGCTTCGATGCCCGGCCGGTGTTCGCTCGGGTGCTGGACTGGAACAAAGGCGGTCACTTCCGCATCGCCCCAAAGGACTCCTACTCGGTGAGCCGACGCTACTTGCCCGCCACCTTTATCCTCGAAACCCGGTTTGTGACCCGGCGGGGCGTCTTGGTGGTGGTCGATTGCCTCCCGGTGCGAGGGGCTTCGGACCCGACCACGGCCGAGGGGGTTCATCCCTATCACCAGCTCCTGCGTCTGATCCGCTGCGAGGCCGGAGCAGTCGAGCTCGTGATCGAGTTCTGTCCTCGGTTCGAGTACGGGCTGACCGTGCCCCAGATCGAGATGGCCGGCGAGGACGTGGGCATCGTCTATGGAGGTCCCGACGCCTTGATCTTCCAGTCCGAGCTCCCGCTTGCCCCCCCGAAAGGCGGGAGTTGCCGGGCCGAGGCCCTGCTCACGGCCGGGAACGAGGTCTTCGCGGCGCTGACCTATGCCGTCCCGCACGAGCTCCGCATCCGCCGCCTCGGGGCGGCCGAGGTGGCGGCGCGTGTCGAGACCACCGGCCGGTTCTGGTCCCGATGGTCCTCACGTTGCACCTACCGGGGCCCGTACCGGGAGCAGGTGCTGCGAAGCGCCCTGGTTCTCAAGGCTCTGACCAACGCCCCCTCGGGCGCGATCGTGGCCGCACCGACCACCTCGCTTCCCGAGCAGATCGGAGGGGTTCGGAACTGGGATTACCGGTTCACCTGGCTGCGGGACTCGGCCCTCGATCTTTATTGTCTGTTCCGGCTGGGCTATACGGAGGAGGCCGACGCCTTCATGCGGTGGATCCGGCGCACGACGGCGGGGAGGGCGGAGGAGCTGCAGATCATGTACGGCGTGGATGGAGAGAGCCTCCTTCCCGAGTTCGAGCTCCCCGGCCTGGACGGCTACCGAGGCTCCCGGCCGGTGCGGATCGGCAACGCGGCTTCCACCCAGTCCCAGCTCGATGTCTACGGGTACCTGCTCGACACCGCCTGGCTCTACCACCGGTACGGCGGCAAGATCGACAATGTCTTCTGGGGCCTGCTGGCGTCCACGGTGGACCTCGTCGCCCGCCGGTGGACCGAGCCCGACGAGGGGATCTGGGAGGTTCGGGGCGGCCCCCGCCATTTCGTGTCCTCCAAGGTGATGGCCTGGGTGGCGGTGGATCGCGGGATCCGCCTCGCCCGAACCCTCGGGCTTCCCGGCGACCTGAAGGCCTGGAGACAGCTTCGGGCGAACATCCGGAGCAGCGTGGAGTCGAAAGGAGTCAACCCCGAGACGGGGACCTTCGTGCAGGCCTTCGGATCGACCGCCCTGGACGCCTCGACGCTGCTCATCCCCCTGGTCGGCTTTCTTCGGGTGCAGGACCCCCGCGTGAGGGCGACCTTCGAGGCCATCGAGAAGAATCTGACCGTGGAAGGCCTCACGTACCGCTACCTCGGGCCCGACGGGCTGGTTGGAGGGGAGGGCGCCTTTCTCATCTGCGGGTTCTGGCTGGCGGACAACTTAGCGCTTGCGGGGGAGCTCCGGCGGGCGCGTACCATGTTCGAGCGCCTCGCTGGGTACGGGAACGACCTCGGCCTCATGTCGGAGGAGATCGATCCCGCCACCGGCGCCTCGCTCGGAAACTTTCCCCAGGCCTTCAGCCATGTCGGCCTGATCGGCGCCGCCATCAACCTGGCCAAAGCCAGCGGAGCGCCAGAATCCGGTTCCCCGCCGTCCCGGTCCGTATCTGCGTGAGAGGTGAGATCCCGGGCGCCCACCCGGGCTGAACCCTGCTCCCCGACACCGTGGGGCCCCCGTCGATTGCGAGCCACCTCATCACGCCTTCCCGGGGGCGCAGGGGCTTTCCTGAAATCGCTTTCATAGTTTGACAGAAAATACGGGAACAACAAATTACGGGGGTGTAATTTGTAGAGGCATTGGGAATTACACGCTTGTAACGCTCCCAGCGGTATCTGTGGCTCCTCTAGCGAGCAGGTGTGGGTGAGTTCGGCTTTTTCCACTCGTTGGAGTTGACCGTGGAGGATGCGGAGAGTAGGGTGGGGCAAAGTGGGGGACAGTGGATAATCAAGCGCTCGTAGAAGAAGCCGGGAAAGCGTCAGAAAGAGAACCTGGAGGGGGTCGGGGGCGCGCAGGTGTTACTCGGAGAGTTCCGTCACACCCTCGATCCCAAGGGCCGCATCTTCCTGCCGGCCCGCTGGCGGGAAGAGCTGGGAGAGGTGGTGATCCTCACCAAAGGGCTGGATCGCTGCCTCTACGTCATGCCCAGGGCTCGCTTCGCCGAGCTCTCGGAGAGGCTGGCAGCGCTGCCGGTGAACCGAAGGGACAACCGCGACTACAGCCGGATCCTGTTCACGGGGGCTTCCGAGGAAGCCGTCGATCGCCAGGGTCGGGTGATCATCCCGGCTCATCTCCGGGAGTACGCGGGGCTGGACAAGGAGGCGGTCCTGGCCGGGGTGGCCGCCCGGGGAGAGATATGGGACCGGGGGAGCTGGCTCGAGTACCAGAGTCAGGTCCAGGAACGCTACGAGGACATCGCCGAGAAGATCGAGCTTTGAGAGGGGACGACGAGGTGAAAGCAACGCCCACATCTGAGCTGTTCAAGGAAGTCTCCGAAACCTTTCTGCTGATCGCCATCGCAGGGCTCACCCTGGGAGGCTATGTCGGTATCGCCCTGTTCTTTCTCGGGGCGGTGAGGTGATAGCCGGGCTGCATGGACGAGCACGTCCCGGTCCTGCTCGCCGAGGTGAAGTCCTGGCTCATGCCGGCCTTGGCTGAGGGGGGAGTGCTGGTGGACTGCACGGTCGGAGGGGGCGGTCATGCCGAGGCGCTTCTCGACTCCTCTCCACGCCTGCGACTTGTGGGTATTGACCGGGACCCCGAGGCTCTCGAGGTCACGGAACGACGCCTTCGGGGATTCGGAGGCAGAGTTGTCCTGGTGCGGCGCGGCTTCGCCAAGCTGTCGATGGTGATCGAGGAGCTGGGGATGGGATCCGTTCAGGGGGTGCTGTATGACCTGGGGGTCTCCTCCCTGCAGCTCGAGCGCCCCGAGCGCGGCTTCCGGTATCGGGACCCGTCTCCCCTCGACATGCGCATGGATCGCTCCGAGCCTCTCAGCGCCGCGGACGTGGTGAACGGCTATTCGGAGGACCGGTTGGCGAAGCTCCTCGCCGATTTCGGCGAGGAGCGCTTCGCGGCTCGCATCGCCCGAGCGATCGTCCGGCGGCGTGAGCGCCAGCCTTTCCTCGGCGGCGAGGATCTGGCGAGCGTGATCATCGAGGCCATTCCGGCGGCGACCAGGCGAAGGGGCCCCCACCCGGCCCGCCGGACGTTCCAGGCGCTGCGCATCGAGGTCAACCAGGAGCTCGATCAGCTTCGCGCCTCGCTGCCTCAGGCGACGGAGAGTTTGGCTCCGGCCGGCCGCCTCGCGGTCATCAGTTATCACTCGTTGGAGGACCGAATCGTCAAGCGGGCGCTGGCCGAGGAGGCGCGGGGGTGCCGATGCCCGGTGAGTTTCCCGATATGCGTGTGCGGAGCGCAGGCTCGCCTGCGCCTGCTGACCGCCAGGCCGACTCTTCCGACGCCCGCGGAGGTCGGGACCAACCCCCGTTCCAGGAGCGCCCGGCTGCGGGTGGCGGAGCGCCTCGCCCCCCCCGCCCCAGGTCCCGAGGGCGCTCCGGAGGCGGCGTGATGTCCATCCGTCCGCAGCGCAGAGAGCGCCCGAGGACGCCGGGGGCGGCGACCAAGGTCGGCCACCTGGTCGTCATTCCCGGAGGCGCGGGCAGGGAGTCTCTCGGGGCCAAACCGGCGGAGGAGCATGGAGGCCAGCGTGAGGCGGCGTCGCGTCCCAAGCTTCCCCGGATGGGCCGGATGGAATGGACGGGGTCCGAGGCGGCTCCTGCGGGCTCCGAGGCGACTCGACCCGGGCTTGGGTTCGCGCTGGTCTGCTCGCTGATCGTGGGGGCATCGGTCCTTGGGCTCGTGGTCCTCAACGTCCTGGTTGCCCAGAGCTCCTTCAGGCTCGGGGATCTCAGGGCCAGGGTCGAGGAGGAGGAGGCTCGCTCCCGCAGGCTTCATTACGAGGTGTCGGCGGGAGAGTCCCCGGCGAAGCTTGCCGAAGCCGCTCACCGTCTCGGCCTGGTGATCCCCGAGCGGCAGGAGATCCTCGTGGGTCCTCCCGACCCCGCCCTTTCTGCGAAGGGAAGTCTCCAGATGGAGGGGATTCTGAGGGCCCGGGGGGAGAGCCTGCCCTCCCCCCGCTAGAGAAAGGCCTGGAATGCCAAACGCGTCCTCAGCGGCAAGAAGGCTGGTCTTGGTTGTGGTGGCCATGGCTGTGGGTCTGATGATCGTCGCCGGGCGCCTCGTCTGGGTGCAGGGACTCGCCTCCGACCGCTACGTCGCTCTGGCGGCCACGCAGCGGGAGCGGCGTGCGACGTTGCCTGCGGAGCGTGGGTCGATCCTCGATCGGGAGGGTCACACGCTGGCGATGTCCACGATGGCCCAGACCATCTACGCCAATCCCAGGTTCGTGCCCGACGCTCGGACAGCCGCGGCGCGCCTTGCCCCGGTGCTGGGCCGGCCGCCCGAGGAGCTGGCTCAGAAGCTGGGAGGCAAGCGAGGCTTCGTGTACCTCGCCCGAAAGGTGGACGACGAGACCGCCTCTCGGGTAAAGGCTCTCGGGATTCCGGGGGTCGACGCCATGCGCGAGCCCAAACGGCTCTACCCGGCGGGACAGCTCGCCGCCCACGTGCTGGGGTTCGTGGGGACGGACAATGCCGGTCTGGCGGGGTTGGAGAGCTATTACGACCGCCATCTCGCCGGCCGGCCCGGGGAGATGGTGATCGAGCGCGATCCGCAGGGCCGTTCCATCCCCTCGGGCAAGTCAAGGTTGATCCCTCCCTCCCGCGGCGATGATCTGGTCCTCACGATCGACTCGGACATCCAGTATGCGGCCGAGGCCGCCCTCGCCAAGGCGGTGGAAACCTTCAGGGCGCAAGGAGGATCCGTCCTGGTGATGCGTCCGGACACGGGCGAGATCCTGGCCATCGCCAATCTCCCCACCTTCGATCCGAACGACTTCGGCGCCGCTTCCGGCCGGGACCGGCGGAATCGGGCCTTGATCGAGGTCTACGAGCCGGGTTCGGCCAACAAGGTGATCACCGCCGCCGCGGCCCTGGAGTCCGGGACCATCGGGACGAGCGAGGTGCTGGCCGTCCCCGACAACCTGCGGGTGGCCAACAAGACCTTTCATGACTCTCACCCTCACCCGGTGCTCCGGCTGACCTTTCCCGAGGTGATCGAGCAGTCGTCCAACATCGGCACCATCAAGGTCGCCTTGCGCCTGGGCAAGGAGCGGCTGCACGAGTACCTGGCAAGGTTTGGGTACGGGGCCGTCACGGGGATCGCCTTCCCCGGCGAGTCCCCGGGCCTTCTGACCCCACCGGACCGGTGGTGGCCGACTCAGCTCGGGACCGCGGCAATCGGGCAGAGTGTGGCCGTCACGCCGCTTCAGATCATGTCCGTCTATGCCACGGTGGCCAACGGCGGCGTGTGGGTCCAGCCCAGCCTGGCCTCGGGCATGATCGGGCCGGGGGGCAGGGGCCGTCCGGCCCCGGCGCCACCGACTCGTCGAGTGATCATGGAAGAGACGGCCTCCACGGTGGCCGGGATGCTCGTGAGGGTGGTGGAAGGCGAGCACGGCACGGGGGAGAAGGCCGCCATTCCCGGATATCAGGTCGCCGGCAAGACGGGTACCGCTCAGAAACCCATCCCGGGGGGGCGTGGCTATTCGGGCTATGTCGGCTCGTTCATCGGGTTCGCCCCGGCGGCCGATCCGAAACTGGTGGTGGGTGTCATCCTGGACGAGCCCCGCCCGATCTGGGGGGGCGTCACGGCCGCCCACACCTTCAAGGAGGTCATGCAGTTCTCCCTGCGGCATCTCGGGATCGGTCCGGGGCCGGTCCTGCGTCCCGGAGGAACGCCCCTCCCGGCCCTGGGCCGTTCCGGAGGCGCCGCTCCCTACGTTCCGGGGGAACCGGCCGCCCCCGATGCCACGGAATAACGGCTCGCCCGCCGGGCCGAAGGCGGGTCGCCGTGCGCGATGCTTTGGGCTCATATGAGACTGGAAGAGATCGTCACCCTGCTGGGCGGGGTGGAGCTACGGACAGCGACCGAGTCGGGGGGCGGCCTCCCCCGGGTGGCCGATCTCGCTTACGATTCCCGTGAGGCGACGACGGGCAGCCTCTTTTTCTGCCTCCCCGGTTCGCGCGATGACGGTCACCGGTATGCGGAGCAGGCGGTGGCTGGCGGAGCGGTGGCCCTGGTGTGCGAGCGCCCGGTCCTCGCAGGCGTCCCACAACTGATCGTCCCCCACGCCCGAGCGGCGATGAATCGTCTTGCCTCTCCCTTCTTCGGCCGCCCCAGCCGCCGGATCCGCCTGGTCGGGGTCACCGGCACGAACGGCAAGACCACGAGCGTCTACCTTCTGGAATCGATCTTGCGGGCCGCAGGGGAGCGGGCCGGTCTGATCGGCACGATCGAGGCCAGAGTGGCAGGGGAGGTGACGCCGGGTCCCCGGGCGCGACGCACGACCCCGGAGTCCGTCGACCTTCAGCGGTTGCTGGCACGGATGGTGGATGCCGGTGTCACCTCCTCCGCCCTGGAGGTCACCTCCATCGGTCTGGCCCAGGGGCGAGTCGAGGGGACATACTTTCAAGTGGCGGCGTTCACGAATCTCACGCAGGATCATCTCGACTACCACCACGATATCGAACGTTACTACCAGGCCAAGCGCTCGCTCTTTACTTCCGATATGTGCAAATGTGCCTTGATAAATGTCGATGATCCCAATGGCCGGCGCCTCGCCGGGGAGGTCGAGGTGCCCTCGGTCACCTTCGGCATCGACTCCTCCGCCGATATAGAGGCGCACGACGTCAGAAGTGGGCGAGGAGGGTCCTCCTTCCGGGCGGTTGGGATGGGGCTGGATCGCCATCTTCGGATCCACCTGCCCGGAAGGTTCAACCTGGCGAATGCCCTGGTGGCGGCGGGAGCGGCGGCCCTCCTGCGGGTGCCGCAGGACGCGATTGTCCGTGGACTCGAAGCGGTCGAGGTGGTACCCGGTCGCTTCCAGGTGGTGGGCAACGGTCAACCCTTCCCGGTGATCGTGGACTATGCCCATACGCCGGACGGCCTCGCCCGGGTGCTCTCGGCTGCCGCAGAGATGGCCGGGGGTCCCCGTCCCTCCATCACCTCCTCGTCCAGCCGGATCCTGGTGGTCTTCGGTTGTGGAGGGGATCGCGACCGAGGGAAGCGTCCGCTCATGGGGGAGGCCGCGGGTCGCCATGCGGACCTGGTCTTCATCACATCCGACAACCCGCGCAGCGAGTCCCCGCTCGAGATCATCGCCGAGATCGAAGAGGGCTTGGCGAGCGCGCCTCCACCCCTTGGATACCACAAGGTGCCCGACCGGGAGGAGGCGATCCGCCGGGCGGTCTTCGAGGCGGGCCCCGGGGACGTCGTGGTGATCGCCGGCAAGGGGCATGAGACCTATCAGGAGATCGCAGGACGTAGCATCGCCTTCGACGACCGGCTCGTGGCGGAGCGCTACCTCGAGATGGTAACGGGGGAGCGGCCATGAGGCTCTCGTTGATCCAGGCGGCCCGCCTCGTCGATGGACAGCTCGGCGACGGCGTCGGCAAGGAGCGGGAGATCGGGGGAGTGTCGATCGACTCTCGCCAGGTCGGCCCGGGAGACCTGTTCGTGGCCCTCACCGGGGACCGGCACGACGGGCACGACTTCGTGGCGGAGGCCCTGGCGGCGGGAGCGGCGGCGGCCCTGGTGTCTCGACCGGTACCCGAGGCGACGGGCCCCCTCATCATCGTCGAGGAACCGCTGCGAGCGCTGGCCCGTCTCGCCGGTTGGGTTCGCGACGTCATCGATCCCCTGGTGGTCGGGATCACGGGATCCACCGGGAAGACCAGCACGAAGGATCTTCTGACCTCGATCGTGGCGCCCAAGTTCCGGACCGTCGCCGCGCGAGGTTCCTACAACAACGAGATGGGCGTTCCCCTCACTCTTCTCGGCATGGGAGCGGATACCGAGGTGGTCGTGTGCGAACTGGGAGCCCGGGGCCGGGGCCAGATCTCGGACCTTTGCCAATACGTGCGCCCCCAGGTTGGGATCGTCACGAACGTTGGCGTTGCTCACTACGAGCAGTTCGGCTCGCAGGCGACCATCGCGGAGGCCAAGGCCGAGCTCCCGAGATCGCTGCCGGAGGCGGGGACCGCGATCCTGAACGTCGATGACCCCCTCGTGGCTGCCATGGTGTCGGAGACCGCGGCCGAGGTGGTGACCTTCGGCGCTTCCCGGGAGGCGTTGTTGCGGGCCGAGCGAGTCGAGCTCGACGGCCGGGGCCGGGCGCGCTTTCGCATGGTGTGGGGATATGAGGCCGTGCATGTGGAGTTGGGAGTGAGCGGAGCGAGCCAGGTCGCCAATGCCCTCGCGGCATGCGGGGCCGCCCTGGCACTGGGTCTGTCTCTGGGGGAATGCCGGGACGCCCTGATGGCCGCGACCCTTTCCCCCTGGCGGATGGAGGTCGAAGAGGTGAAGGGGGTGATGTTGATCAACGACGCCTACAACGCGAATCCCGCTTCAGTGATCTCGGCTCTTGAGACCTGCTCGGCCATGGTCCCCCCCGATGGCCGGCTGATCGCGGTTCTGGGCGCCATGGCGGAGCTCGGAGAGATCGAAGCCGCCGAGCACCGACGGGTGGGCGCGATGGCCGCCTCGTGTGTCACCAGGCTGATCGTGGTCGGCAAGCGAGCGGTCGCTCTCGGGCTCGGGGCGCGCGGCGCCGGAGCGGACGACGTTCGGATGGCGCCCGATGCCGGCGCCGCCCTGGACGAGCTCGAGGATCTGCGCCCCGGTGACGTGGTGCTGTTCAAGGGCTCGCGCGTGGCCGCCCTCGAAGGCCTCGTCGGGCACCTAAAGGAAAGGTTGACCCTTAGATGAGAAGACGGGTAAGACCGGGTGCATACGACTAATATCGCGGTCGAGAAGCAAAGAAACTATCTATCTAAACCTTATCTTTATATCTGACAAAGGCCACTCTTGACCAGCCTCATGATCGCGGCGGGCCTCGCCCTGCTCCTCTCGCTCTTCGGAACTCCTCTGGCCATCCGAATATTTCGCCGAAAGGGGATCGGCCAGCTCATCCGAGAGGACGGGCCGCGGGCTCACTTCGTCAAGCGGGGCACCCCCACCATGGGCGGGGTGGTGATCATCGCCTCCGCGTTGGTCGCTTACCTGCTGGCGCACCTGCGGCCTCGCGGTCCGGTTCCTTTCACTGCCAGCGGGCTGATCGCCATGGGGACCATCGCCGCCATGGCGATCCTCGGCTTCCTCGATGATTACACCAAGGTCCGCAAACGGCGTTCCCTCGGCCTGAACAAGACCGCCAAGCTGGTGGGGCAGGCGGCGGTCGCGGTCGGTTTCGCCTGGCTGGCCCAGCACCACAGTCAGGCCTCGACGGAGGTTTCTTTCGTGCGCCCCGTGGGCGTGGAGTTGGGGACGCTTTTCTATCTCTGGTCCTTCGCCATCCTGGCGGCATCCTCGAACGGGGTAAACCTTGCGGATGGGCTGGATGGACTGGCCTGTGGCTCGGCGGCGATGGTGATGGGCGCCTACGTGGTGGTCGCTTTCTGGCAGTTCCGTCACGTCTGCGACAGCGGTGCGGTCCCCGCCTGCTATGCGGCTCCTCATGCCCTGGACCTGGCCGTGGTCGCGGCCGGCCTGCTGGGGGCGACGGCGGGCTTCTTGTGGTGGAACGCCGCGCCGGCGAAGATCTTCATGGGAGATACCGGATCCCTGGCGCTCGGAGGCTCGATGGGGGTGCTCGCCATGCTCACCAACACCCAGCTCCTGCTGATCGTTCTCGGCGGCCTGTATGTGGTCGAGGTGACCTCGGTGATTCTCCAGATCGTTTCCTTCCGGATCTTTGGCCGCCGGGCCTTGCTCATGGCGCCCCTCCATCATCATTTCGAGCTGCTCGATTGGCCGGAGTTCACCGTGATCATCCGCTTCTGGATTCTCACCGGGCTGTCCGTCGCCTTCGGGCTGGGCCTGTTCTACGCGGACTTCATCGCCCGCGGCGGGGTCGGGTAGATGGATGAGCTCTCTCTGGCCTCCCGGCGGGTGTTGGTCGTCGGCCTGGGGGCGAGCGGCGCCGCCGCGGCTGACCTTCTCCTCGAGGAGGGGGCCGAGGTCCGGGTCAGCGAGGCCGCGGCGCATCCGGCCGTGGGCGCCCTCGCCGCCTCGCTTCAAGATCGCGGCGCCCGGGTGGAGGTGGGGGGCCACAACCCGGCTTGGGCGGACTGGGCGGAGCTGGTAGTGCCCTCTCCCGGCATCCCCCCCTCGAACCCCTTGATACGCGGGGCGCTGGAGCGGGGGGTCCCGGTGTGGAGCGAGGTGGAGCTGGCCTGGCGCCGGGGGGAGGCGCCCGTGATCGCCGTCACCGGCACCAACGGGAAGACGACCACCACCCTGCTCGTAGCGGATATCCTGCGAGCCGCAGGGGTTGGCGCCCTGGCGGCCGGGAACATCGGACTTCCGCTCTCCAAGGCGGTTCGCTCGGCTCGCGAGGGCGTCATCGTGTGTGAGGTCTCCAGCTTCCAGCTTGCGTTCACGGACCGCTTCCGTCCCGAGGTGGCGCTGGTATTGAACGTTGCCCACGACCACTACGACTGGCACGCGGGCTACGAGGACTACGTCCGAGCCAAGGCGCGCATCACGCATGCCCAGGGTCCCCAAGACCTGCTCATCGTGGCTTCGGGGGACCCGGGAGCCACCGCCATCGCCCGAGGATCGGAGGCTCGCCTGGGAGTCTTCGGTTGCGCCCCTCTCGATCGGGTGCTGGCGGAGGCGGCGGGGGAGCTGAGCCGGGATGTATGGGCGGCCGCCGGAGTCGAAGGCGAGAGATTGGTGGCGGCGAGGACCGGTGGCGGACGAATTTCGGTGATGGACATTGCAGATATCCGGCTGCTGGGCCCTCACAACCTGGAAAATGTGCTCGCGGCAACCCTTGCGACCCTCGAGTGGGGAGTGCCGGCGGAGGCGATAGCTCGAGCGGTGGGCGCATTCGAGGGGCTGGCGCACAGGACGACCCCCGTCGCGGAGGTGGAGGGAGTGCGATACATCGACGACTCGAAGGCCACCAACCCGCACGCCACCCTTCGAGCCCTCGACTCCTTCGACCGCGTGGTGCTGCTCGCCGGGGGACGGGCGAAGGGACTCGATCTCGCCGTGCTGAGACAGGGAGCGGAGCGGATCAAGGCGATGGTGGTGATGGGGGAGGCGGCTTCCGAGATCCAGGCGATCTTCTCCGATCTGGTCCCCGTGCGCCACGCGGCGACGGTTGAGGATGCGGTCACCCTCGCCCGCTCGCTCGCCTCGCCCGGTGACACGGTGCTGCTCTCCCCTGCCTGCGCAAGCTGGGATCAGTACTCGAGCTATGCCGAGCGGGGAGCCCGATTCATCGCCGCGGTGCGAGCTCTTGACCGGGCGGATCCGCACCTTCCGGCGAATGAAGCTCGATCGCGCCCGACAGCGGCTCTATCCCCCGAACCCCCCGAAGGAGCCGCGCGATGAGCCTCGAGACGGCCTCGCCCCCCCAGCGCCGGCTCGCTCATCCACGGCACCTGCTCCTGGCGACCACCCTCGCCCTGCTTGCGGGCGGGTTGGTGATGATCCTGTCCGCCTCCTCCGTCGAGGCCTTCAAGCTCTATGGCTCGTCCTTCCTGTTCTTCAAACGCCAGCTCGTGGGTACGGTGCTCGGGCTGGCCCTGATGCTGGGCCTCGCCGCCATCGATTACCGCCGGCTGAGGCGCCTCGCGAGGCCGCTGTTCGCCGTGGTGCTCGTCCTGTTGACGGCGGTTCTCATTCCCTGGGTCGGGGTCACGCGCGGCGGCTCCAGCCGCTGGCTTGCCGTCGGGCCGTTCAACCTTCAGCCGTCGGAGCTGGCCAAGATCTCATTGATCCTGGTCTCCGCTCACATCCTGGCGAAGAAGGGGGCCAGGATCGCCGACCGCCGGCAGCTCACCGTCCCTCTCCTGCCGATGACCGGATTGGTGTCGCTTCTGGTCCTCGCCCAGCCCGATCTTGGAACGGCCATCATCTGCGCCTTCTCGGTCATGATGGTGATGTTCCTGGCCGGCGCCCGCAGCCGTCACCTGGGGATGATCCTTCTCTTGGGAGGGGTGGCTGCCATCGTCGCCATCTTGGGCGAGGGCTATCGGAGGGCCCGCCTGTTCTCGTTTCTCGATCCATGGGCGGATCCGTTGAACACCGGCTATCAGATCATCCAGGGCCAGATCGCTCTGGGAAGCGGAGGGTGGCTCGGCGTCGGTCTGGGAGCGAGCCGGCAGAAGTGGTCCTACCTTCCCAACGCGCACACCGACTTCATCTTCGCCATCCTGGGTGAGGAGCTGGGGCTGGTGGGAACCCTGGCGGTTCTCTTCCTATTCGTGGCTCTGGTCGCCTCCGGAGTGAGGATCGCCCGCCGTGCGCCGGACCGCTTCGGCTTCCTGCTCGCGGGAGGGCTCACCGCGTGGATCGGCGTGCAGGCCCTGATCAACATGGGAGCGGTCACCGGCATGCTCCCCATCACCGGGGTGCCTCTGCCGTTACTCTCGTTCGGGGGATCATCGCTGCTCTTCACCCTTGCCGGGATCGGGATCCTCCTGTCCATCGCGAGACGGAGTCGAGCATGAGCCGCGACTCTGTTCCGCCGGGTGATTCGGGAGGAGGCGGCCGGATGAAGGTGGTCATCGCCGGAGGGGGGACGGGCGGCCACGTCTATCCCGGGGTGGTCTTGGCGGAGGCCCTTGCCGAACGAGGGGGAAACATCGTCTTCATGGGATCGCCCACCGGCCCCGAGGCCCGGGTGGCCGTCGCGGCGGGCCTCGCCTTCCAGCCGGTCGACGTCATCGGGCTGGAGCGGACCCTCACCCCTCGCAACCTGGTCGCGCTCGCCAAGCTCACGACCGGGACGGGGAGGGCTCTGGCGTTCCTGCGAAGGTTTCAGCCCGATGTGGTGGTGGGGACCGGAGGATACGTGAGCCTGCCTGTGGCCCTGGCAGCCGGCATGCGCCGGATCCCCCTCATCGTTCACGAGCAGAATGCCATACCCGGCCTGGCCAACGCAGTCGCGGGACGCTTCGCGGACGCGGTGGCGGTCTCGTTCCCGGGAAGCGGGGGCCGCTTCGGCGCCCGTGCCCGGCTCACCGGCAATCCGGTCCGCCCCGAGATCGCGGCCTTCAATCGTACGACGCTTCGGGAAGCGGCGATCCGGCATTTCGAGCTCGAGGGGGGACGGCGAACGCTCTTGATCTTCGGCGGGAGTCAGGGAGCGATGCGCATCAATCAGGCGGCGCTGTCGGCCTACGGGCGCTTTCGAGACTCCGACCGCCTCCAGGTCCTGCACCTCACCGGCGCCCGGGCGCTCGAGGATGCGCAGCGGCGTCTCGCGCAGGTGCAACGTTGCGAGGACCGGGTCCTATGGCGACTCGTGGGTTACACCGACTCCATGCACCTCGCCTACGCCGCAGCCGACCTTGCCCTCTGCCGGTCCGGCGCGACGACGATCGCCGAGCTCGCCGGGTCGGGTCTTCCCGCCATCCTGGTCCCCTATCCGCACGCAACCGGTAATCATCAACTGGCCAATGCCCGGGCGCTGGCGGCGACCGGAGGGGCCACGATCGTCGGGGACGGCGATCTGGACGAGGCAGCCTTCGCCGGCGCGGTGGGGGAGCTGGTCTTCGACCGGTCCCGGCTGGGCCGGATGGCGGAGGCGGCGGCCCGCCTCTCGGTGCCGGATGCCCGAGAGCGCCTGGCGTCGCTGGTGGTCGAGATGGCCGGGCGCCGGCGCTCGCAACTGAGATTCCCCGAGCTCGGGGGCGGGCGTGCTCGAAGCGAGCTGGCCCCCTCACGCCCCCGTCGGAGGCCGTGATGGAGATCGCTCCCGCCCTCGCGCCCGCCCTCGATGCGGGTCTGCTCAGCGCGGCGCTGCAGGGAAGGGTCCACATGGTGGGCATCGGAGGAGCGGGGATGAGCGCGATCGCCCGCGTGCTCAAGGAGGCCGGGGGAAGGGTGAGCGGTTCTGATCTCAGAGATTCGAGCGTCCTGGAGAGTCTTCGAGCGCTCCAGGTCCCGGTGGAGATCGGCCATCATCCCGTCCACGTGGCGGGGGCAGCCCTGGTGGTGGCCTCCACGGCGGTGCCGGCGGACAACGTGGAGCTCCTCGCCGCGCGAGACGCACGTATCCCGATCCTTCATCGAGGCGAGGCCCTGGCGCGCCTGGTGGAGGACCATCGCCTGATCGGGGTGGCCGGTACCCACGGCAAGACCACCACCTCGGGGATGATCGCCACCGTTCTCGAGGTCGCCGGCTGGAACCCGACCTGGCTCATCGGCGCCGATCTCATCGGGGGAGGCCCCGGTGGCAAGCTGGGAGGTGACCTCGCGGTGGTCGAGGCGGACGAGGCCTACGGCTCCTTTCTGTGGCTGCACCCTCATCTCGCGGTGATCACGAACATCGAAGAGGACCACCTCGACCACTACGGCTCCATGGAGGCGCTCGAGGCGGCGTTTGTCCGGTTCCTTTCCCAGACGAAAGGTCCGCGAGTGCTTTGCCTGGACGATGAGCGGGTGGCTTCCCTGAGGAGCCTCGTGTCCGGCGATCTCACTTACGGTTTCGCCGAGGAAGCGATGGTGCGAGCCGAGAGCATGGAAGGCTCCGCGTCCGGCTCCCGCTTCGAGCTGGCGCTCCAGGGACGGCGTGCCGGCCGGATCGAGCTTCGGATCGCCGGGCGGCATAACGTGCAGAATGCCCTCGGAGCTGTGGCGGCCTGCACCGCTCTCGGCCTTGCGCCCGAGGCGATCGCGGAGGGGCTCGGCGCCTATGCCGGCGCCAGGCGCCGATTCGAGTATCGGGGGAAGGTGGCGGGCGCGGATGTGGTGGATGACTACGCGCACCATCCCACCGAGATCGCCGCCACCATCGAGGCGGCCCGCTGGGGGCCCTGGACCAGGGTGGTCGCCGTGTTCCAGCCCCACCTCTATTCCAGGACGCAGGCCCTCTGGAGGGAGTTTGGCGCCGCGCTGGCCCAGGCGGATGTGGTGGTGATCACTGACGTGTACCCGGCCCGGGAGGCCCCCGTGCCGGGAGTGAGCGGGATGCTCATCGTCCGCGCGGTGTGCGAAGCCGCTCCGGGACGCCGGGTTGCCTACCTGCCCCGGTTGGAGGAGGCGACCAGATTCGTGCGTTCTCAGCTCGAGCCCGGAGACCTCCTGCTCACTCTGGGAGCGGGAGACATCACCACGCTGACCGACGCTTTGATGAGGATGGAGGCGAAGGAGAATGGCGGGTGATGACCCCGAGCCAGGCCCGCGCTTCTTCCTCTCAACTCGAGGATGCCGCCTCGGCGTTTCGAACAAGCCTGCCTTCGAAGGTGAGGACGGGGCTGTCCATCGCCCCCTTCACCTCCTTGCGCCTGGGCGGGCCGGCCGCGATCTTCGTCGAGGTCCAGGAGATGGAGGACCTGCGGAGGACCTCGGATCTCCTGGCGCAGCACCTCCTTCCCGTACTGGTGGTGGGCCGAGGAACGAATCTTCTCGTCTCGGACCGAGGTTTCGAGGGGGTTGTCCTGCGGTTGGGAAAGGGCTTCGAGTGGATCCGGTCGAGCTCCCGAGTCCCCTCACGACGCCCGGCGACCTCGATCGAGGCGGGAGGGGCCGCTCAGCTCCCGCGGGTGGCCAACTGGGCGGCCCGGCGCTCCCTGACCGGGCTGGAGTTTGCACTCGCTATCCCGGCTACCGTCGGCGGAGGAGTCTGGATGAACGCCGGGGCTCACAGCTCTTGCCTGTCGGAGGTCCTGGAGGAGGTCACCATCTACCGGCTCCTGCCCGAGGACCGGGGGAACCTCCCCAATGTGAGGGATGCGAGGGACCCGTGGGACGGGCTGGCGGTGCGACGAGGAGGCGATCTCGGCATGCGGTACCGGGAGAGCGCGCTCGCCGAGGGCGATCTCGTCTGCTCCGCCCGCCTGAGGCTGGCGATCGGGGAACGCAAGGAGATCGCGGAAAAGATGGAGCAGTTCCGCCGGCACCGGGCCCGGACCCAGCCTTCGCACGCCCCGAATGCGGGATCGATCTTCAAGAATCCCCCGGGCGGGTCCGCGGGGCGCCTCATCGAAGAGGCCGGGCTCAAAGGGCATCGGGTGGGTGGGGCGGAGGTCTCGGTCAAGCATGCGAACTTCTTCCTTGCTCACCCCGGCGCCACGGCGCAGGATGTTTACGATCTCATGGCCGATGTCCAGGCCCGGGTGGCCGAGGCGAGCGGCGTCCTTCTCCTCCCCGAGGTCCGGATCGCAGGATCATTCCAACCCGCCATCCCACTTCGATTGGCGGGCCGGGCCCCATGAGGGCGATCCGCAAACTGCTCGTCGCCGCGTTGATGGCGGGCGTGATCGGGCTGGCCGGCGCGCTCTGGAGCTCCCCGTGGGTCATGCTGCGCACGATCGAGGTCTCGGGAAACCATCATGCCCTGACCGCCGAGGTCGTTGCGGCCAGTGGGCTCGCCCCGGGAGCTCGTCTGAGCGCCGTCCCCCCCCTTCGGGTGCAACACCGGGTGGAGGCGGTCCCCTGGGTGCGCACCGCGCGAGTGGAGCGCGTCCTTCCCTCGAAAGTGCGGATCAACGTCATGGAACGGGTGCCTGCGGCGATGGTGACCGCCGCAGGGGTCACCTATCTGGCCGATCGCGAGGGAATCATTCTGGAGGAAGGCTCCGGTCCCTATCCCACGATCGCGGGGCTTCCTCTGGAGGCGCCGAATGAAGGGGAGAGGATTGGGCCATCTCAATTCCACGAAGCGCTTCGTATCGTCGATTCCCTGGCGCCTTCGGTTCGCAGCCGGCTCCGCAGCGTCGTGGCGCCGACGCCCAACGGGATCACGCTCGAGCTGGCCGAGGGGTTGGCGGTTCTGTATGGACCGGCGGAGCTTCTGGAGGAGAAGAACTACGCGCTCGTGGCCCTCATCCAGAGCGGTCTTCCCGCCACATCGATCGACGTCCGCGTGCCAAGCCGCCCCTCCGTCCGATTGCGCACGTAGGTTTTCCCGGTCCCTGACTTCTTGGGGTCCAATTGAGGCTCGTAGAGGCTCAATTTTTCGCGTACTTCGGAGACGCAAAAGCGTATCGGGTAGCTGCTAACTTCTGGGTATTCCCTCCAGTGTGCTGGTTTAGATCTGCCCGAAGACTTTCTTTGAAAAGTTGACTCGCGCACCTGCCGCGAATATATTGCTCCACTAGAGATTCACCCTGAGATTCCTCAGTATAAACCTTTGGTCTAGAGTTATAGTTTTTTTCGCGATTTTGGAGGTGAATATGGCGATGGGCCTTCAGAACTATCTGGCCGTGATCAAAGTTGTGGGCATTGGGGGCGGCGGCGTCAACGCGGTGAACCGGATGATTGAGGGTGGCCTCAAGAACGTGGAGTTCATCGCCGTCAACACCGACTCCCAGGCGCTGCTGCTCTCCGATGCGGACGTGAAGCTTGACATCGGACGCAACCTCACCCGGGGCCTTGGCGCCGGGGCCGATCCGGAGGTCGGGCACCAAGCGGCGGATGACCACCGCGACGAGATCGAGGAGGTGCTGCGGGGGGCGGACATGGTCTTCATCACTTGCGGCGAAGGCGGTGGCACGGGCACGGGTGGGGCTCCGGTTGTGGCCGAGAGGGCGAAGTCCATGGGCGCTCTCACCATCGGGGTGGTCACCCGTCCCTTCGCGTTCGAGGGTCGCCGCCGGGCGGTGCAGGCCGAACAGGGGATCATCGATCTCAAGGGCAAGGTGGACACGCTGATCACCATTCCCAACGACCGGCTCCTCCAGGTCTGCGATGAGACCACTTCCGTGCTGGAGGCCTTCCGCATGGCCGACGAGGTGCTGCTGCACGGTGTCCAGGGAATCACCGAGCTGATCACCGTCCCCGGGCTCATCAACCTGGATTTCGCGGACGTGAAGACCATCATGACCAACGCCGGATCGTCCCTCATGGGCATCGGCACCGGGCGGGGGGAGAACCGGGCCGTGGAGTCGGCGAAAGCGGCCATCTCTTCTCCGCTCCTGGAGTCGTCGATCGATGGGGCCCGGGGGGTCTTGCTCAATATCTGCGGCGGCAGCGACCTCGGCCTCTTCGAGGTGCATGAGGCGGCGGAGATCATCTCCAACGCGGCCCACCCCGATGCCAACATCATCTTCGGTGCGGTGGTGGATGACCGCCTGGGAGACGAAGTACGGGTCACCGTGATCGCCTCCGGCTTCGACCGGTGGGGCAAGGAGCCGCTGGAGCCTCCCGTGCGGATTCCCGAAAAGACGGTGGAGACCGCCTCCATGGGACAACCGGCTCCGGCTCCCGTCCAGCCGAAGCCCTTTGTCCGCAACCCGCAGCACAGTTACCTCTTCGATTCCAATGGAGAAGACGAAGACCTCGACATCCCCAGCTTCTTGCGGAGGCCCTAGGCGACGTCGCGTAGCTCGAGTAAGGGGTGTCGGGGACACCAGCCTCTTGCTAGGCTTCTCGAGTGATGTTGGGGGCGCCTGCGGTTCCGGGGGTGGAGTGAATGAGCGACATCGGGACCGCCCTCCGCCGGGTCCGAGAAGAGATCGCCGCAGCAGCGGAGCGGGCCGGACGGGATCCGAGAGAGGTCCGGCTGGTGGCGGTGAGCAAGATGGTTTCGCCAGCCAGAATGCGCGAGGCGATGGCTGCGGGGCAGCGTGATTTTGGGGAAAACCGGGTTCAGGAGGCAGTCGCAAAGTACAGGGAGATTGGCAGTGAGGTCCACTGGCATTTCGTGGGTCGTCTACAGCGAAATAAAGTGAGATTCTTGACCGAATTCGTGGATCTCATCCACTCGGTGGATCGGATGGAGCTTGTAGCGGAGATCGAAAGAAAGACTTCCGGATTGATGGAGGTGCTGGTGGAGGTCAACACGTCTGGAGAAGCTGCCAAGGGAGGGGTGTCGGCAGATCGACTCCCTTCCCTGATCGAGGTGTTCTCCTCCCTCGGGCACGTGACGGTCACGGGTCTGGCGACCATGGCCCCCGTCGTTGCCTCCCCCGAAGACGCTCGTCCCTATTTCCGCCGTCTCGCGGCTCTTCGTGAGGAGGCAAGGCAGCGGTTTCCTCAATTCGATATCCGGCACCTGTCGATGGGAATGAGCCAAGATTACGTCGTGGCTGTCGAGGAGGGCGCGACCCTGGTGAGGATCGGAGAAGCGATCTTCGGACCCCGCCCCCGTCCTGGGGTTCGGGGGGTGGCACCGCGCCCACAAGTGGGCGCCCGGTACCGCACGGAGCTTCATACGCCGGAGGCTGCGAACCCCCGAAGTCGGATCAGTCGTCGGGATGCAGGCCCGCGGCCGTGGAGGCTGCCCTAGCGAATCGAGTGGGAAGGTGAATTCGATGGGTCTCTGGAAGAAGACGCTCCTGTACTTGGGGCTCGTCGAGGAAGACGAGCTGGAGGAAGAGATCGCCTCCTATCGGGAATCTCCTCCGTCGACTTCCACGATTCGCAAGATCCCCCGGGAGGAGCGCGCCCTGGTCCCGCCGGTGGTCCCCGCGCCCAGAGCCCACCCGACCCCGACCCCCGCGCCCGCGCCCGCGCCCGCAAGCGGGCACCCGGGGCACCCGGGGCGCCCGGCCTCCCTTCCTCTCGGGCGGGTACACCTGGCCGAGCCTCGGGCCTATGACGACGCCCAGGAGATCGGCGACAAGCTGCGGGCCTCGGTGCCCGTGATCATGAATCTCCAGGGAATCGAGGATGATCTCTACAAGCGCCTCACCGCCTTTGCGGCGGGGTTGGCCTACGGACTGGAAGGCAACCTCCAGCGGCTGGCCCCCAGGATCTATCTCGTGACTCCGTCCGGCATCGAGGTCTCAGCGGAGGACCGACGGCGCTTGATGGAGCGCGGGTTCTTCAATGGGTTTTGACCGGGGGACCCATGGTCGTCGGATTCCTCTGCCTGCTCGTCCGACTTTACGTCTACGTGCTCTTCGCTCGGGTGATCCTGTCGTTCGTGGTCATGTTCCGACCCACCTGGACCCCTCCAACAGCTCTGCGCCCGGTGCTCGATCTCATCTACGGGATCACGGACCCGCCCGTGAATGCTCTCCGGCGAGTGATCCCCCAGCCCTATGGCCTTCCCATCGATCTCGCCTTCTTGGTGCTGTTCCTCATTGTCGGCGCCCTCCGGAGCATTATCTGCTCGGCACGGTTGTTCTGATCGGATGGGGGGTTGGGAGGTGATTCGATGGGAAGGTTAGAGATGGGGCTGACCCCGCAGCACGTCCAGGAGAAGCAGTTCCATGATGCCTTTCGTGGTTACAACCACGAAGAGGTGGACCGGTTCCTGGACGAGGTGGCCGAAGCGTTTGCGGCAGCCTACAAGGAGCGCGACGAGTGCCGGTTTCGGATCCAGGAGCTCGAAAGCGACCTCGAGCGGGCTCGATCGACCGAGGAGATCCTCAAGCGCACGTTGCTTCACGCCAACCAGGCTGCGGAGGAGGCGATCCGTCAGGCGCGGGCAACCAGCGGCAAGATCGTGGCCGAGTCGGAGCGGAAGGCGAACGAGATCGTGACGGACGCCAAGCGTCGCACGCAGGGGATTGTGGAGAGGGCCCAGTCCGAGGTACGGGAGCTCGAAGAGCGGGCCGACGAGCTTCGCCGCTTCGAGCACGACTATCGGGCCCAACTCCGGGCCTTCCTCGACTCCCAGCTTCGGGCCCTCTCGGGCCGGGCCATCCATTCGCAGCGACGCCCTGGCGCGACCGGCGCCCATCCACGCTCAGATGGAGGCCTGTCCGTCCCTCAGAAGCTCGTCGAGCTTCGCTCCGAAGAGGCTCCGACCGCGGAGCGGATCCACGCGGCCATGGAATCAGACATGGAAGTGGAGGAGGTCCACTCGGACATGGAGGTGGCGCTCGAGCCGGTGGAGGCGGAGGACGCCGGGCTTGGGGTGGTCGCCGAGACGGATGCAGGAGAAGGGCCGACCGCGGAGTCGGAGGGGACGGAGACGGGTGCGGGAGATGTCTCTGGCTCGGAGAAGCAGGGAGCGGTCGCACCGCAGCAAGAATTGCAGTGAAGCACAAGGGGGAGGGTACACTTGCCCTTCCGGAGATCCTCGGGGAGTGATTTGCCTTGACGATATGGTCGCTGACTCTGGTGGTACTGGCCGGCGTCTCGCTTGCCGCTGGCTGGCGTTTGCATCTCAACGAGCCCATCCTCGCCTCTATCGGGTTGAGTGCCGGCGCTCTGTTGCTCTTGATCGTCTCCATGGTCCGCGATCGCTCTGCTAAGCGAAAGAAGTCCGGAGGGCAATCGTCCTCCGTCGCGGGGCGCCCGGAGAGTACCCTGCACCCCTCCGCTGCCGGATACGGAGCCAGCGCGTTCCACCCCACGGTCCCCTCCGACGGATATCCCGGCTCCTACCCCTTCACCGGGCCGTACCCGGCCGGTCCTTCCGTGAAGCCTCTCCACTTCGAGCACGACACCGGGGAGGTTCCCGATCTCGAGCGAAGCCTATCGGCGCACGAGAACCCCGAGATGTTGGGCGAGCCCGAAGCTACGGTTCAGATCTTGCCTCCGGAGACCGGAGAGTCCCCTGCCTCCGATGGCCCCGCCGATCCCGAGGTCGTGGCCGCCGAGACGGAGGCGTTTCGGGTCGAGGCGATCGAGGAGGAGGCCTCTCCGCCGCCGCAGCGGCGCCCGGAGGAGACCGCTTGGGAGCCGTCGGAGTCCCCACTCGATGCCCCTCACGAGCCCGGGAAAGATGTCTCTCTCAACGGCGATGGGGGGGGCGATGGCGCGCCAAAGACGCCGGTGTCCGAGGCATGGGGGTTTCGTTACCTGCCTTCATCCGAGGAGGGGCCCGAGGAGGGGTTTGCCGAGCCCGAGGCGCCGAGCGCCTCCGAAGGGCGTTCCGGTGGTCCGGGAGACGACCGGCGAGGCGACGGCCGGCGGCCCTTGCCTTCGAAGGAGGCGCTGTCTCGACGGAAGGCCTCGGGCAAGCTTGTCTACTGGTGGGAGACCGACCAGGGAAACGCTGGAGCCACCCGCGAGCACGGGCGGGCCGGAGGCTCGCCGGCGCCGAAGCCAAAGAGTGCCCGGCCCGCTGAAGGTCCCCGGGATTCGAGCCAACCTGCCCCGAAGGTGTCCGAAGATGTCTCGGCGACTCCCGCCGAGCGCGCCCAGCCGCCCGAGATCACCATCCGGCTGGTTCCGGCGCCCAAGCGGCGGACGAAGCCGGCGAGCAAACGCCCCAAGGCCAAGCCCGCGGCCAAGGCCCCCACGTCCACACCGCAAGCTCTATCCAAACTTTCCTCGTCATCAGCCGCCCCGCCCCCGGCCATCGAGGGCGAGGCCGGCACCCCGCTTCCGGCTATCATCGAGGACGCAGCCACCAGCGCGGCGCCGGCCACGGAGGCCTCTCGGGCGGGCGTGACCGGCAAACCCGTTCCGGCGGTGAGGACCAGACCGACGATCGCGACCAGGCCCGCCACGAAGCTCAGAACGACGGCCAAGACCACCTCGCCCGGCAAGAGGGGGGCCGCAACCGGAGGGCGCCCGGCCCCTCAGAACCGGCCCGAGTCGTCGGCGAAAGCCGAGCCGGATCCGAGGGCCGACTCTGCAGACGACTCGAAGGCCCCCATGACCTCCCCGCCCGAGGAGAGGCCCTTCAAATACCTGGGATAGCTCCGAAGAACGAACTCGGCTCACCGGGTTGCAACGGCGGCCCGCACGTCCACCTGGGGGTCTTCAAGCTTGGCGGGGTCCACCGGGGAGCCGTTTTTGATCAGCAGCATCGAGCGCCGCAGCTCTTTGGTCCGGTCGAGCCCCACCGCGGCCACCAGGCGGCCGTCCTTCAGGTAAAAACCGACAAAGCCGCGTTCCTCGAGACTTCCCCGGACCACGAAGGTGTCGGGCTGGAGGTGGAAACCCGCGTACTGCAGGTTGTGGTCGTACTGATCCGACCAGAACCAGTGAACTTCCCCGTAGGGCTCTCCCTTGCCCAGCATGCTCCTGGCGGCCGCGGCTCCCTGGCGGAGCGCGTTCTGCCAGTGTTCCACCCGCATCCGTTCCCCTGCGAGCGGGTGGTAATGATTGGTGACATCGCCGGCGGCATAGATGCCGGGCACCCGGGTCCGGCAGTATTCGTCCACGACCACGCCGTTGTCGAGCTCGACCCCCGAGCTGGCGAGCAGATCTGTCGCCGGGACGATGCCCACGCCCACCACGACGAAGTCGCAGTCGATGCGGCGTCCCGATCTGGTGGTCACCCGCTCGACCCGGCCCGTTCCCTCGAAGCTCGCCACCGGGTCGCCGAAATGCATCACGACTCCCCGGTCGCGGTGAATCCCCTCCATCACCCGTCCGACCCGCTCGCCCAGCGAGGCGAAGAGAGGGCTCGGGAAGGCCTCGATGACCGTCACCTCCAGCCCTGACAACCGCAGGGAGGCCGCCACCTCGGCCCCGATGAACCCCATCCCCACCACCACCGCCCTGGCCCCCCCGCCGATCTCGGCCCGGATCCGGTCGGCGTCGGCCACGGTCCGAAGGTCATGGATCCCCTCCAGATCCCACCCCGGCAGCGGGAGCCGCCGGGTGATCCCTCCGGTGGCCACCAGCACCTTGTCGTAGGGCACCCGGCCTCCGTCGTCCAGCTCGACGACCCGGCTGGCGGCGTCGATCCGGCTCGCCCGCACGCCGAAGAGGGTCTCGATGTCGTGGCTCTCGTAGTAGTGAGGAGGCCGGACGAGGGCCTGGTCGAACGAGGTCTTGGAGCGCAGGTAGTCCTTCGACAGCGGCGGCCGCTCGTAGGGGGGGTGAGGTTCCTCCCCGATGAGGATCAGCTTGCCCTCGAAGCTCTCGTCCCTCAGCGTCGCGGCCGCGCTGGCTCCTGCGAGATTCGCGCCGACGATCACAAAGGACCGCGACTCTCTCAAGACCGCCCCCCGGCTAACGGGACTTGATCAGGGCTCGGGTGAGTCGCTTGAGCCGTCGCAGCTCGGTCCAGCGCAGGAGGAGCCACGCAGCGCCCAGTCCGGCCGCAGGACCCTTCCATCTCCCGTCGCTGAGGGCCAGCGCCCAGCGGTCGGGAATGAGCTGCACCACGGTGGCCGACCCCGCTGCCGGTTCCGGCTCGTGGCGCTCCCTCCTCTTGCGGCGGATCCTTCGAGCCATAGCCCAGAGCACGGTTCCTCCGACGCCGCTCCCGGTCGCCACCTGCCTGGCCAGCCGGCCCCAGCTCTTCTGCGCCCCGGAGCGCTCGACCGGCGCGCCCGGAGGGCGCCCGTCCGGTCCCGGATCCGCTCCCGGGCGCTGGAGATGCTCCGCTCTCGTGCCCATGTCGTTGCCCATTCCTTTCCTCCTCGTCGCATGCGGAGTTTAGTCGAGAGGCGGCCCGGAGGGGGGCCGGAGGGGGCCTCGAAGGGCGCCTCCCATGCTTCCGGGTTATCGTGAGCCCGATGAAGCGAGGGATGTCGGGCAAGACCCGGCGAGGCGCTCCTCCGTTGGCGCGCCAGCGCAAGGCGCTGCGGGTGTTGCAGATGACGCTGGCGGCGATCAGCGTCGCCCTCGGGCTTCTCGCCTTTCGAGCATGGGACCAGTACCGGAATCCTGCCTCGGATGCGCCGCATCTGGGCCGCAGTACCCCGGCCGGGCGGGCCGAGGTGACGGTCCTGGCTGCCGGCGCCCTTCTGTTCGGAGGATGGGCCCTGTCCATCGGGGTGAGAGTGCCCCGCGGCCCCGAGTTGCCCTCGCTCGAGGAGTAGAGAGCTTTAAGTTAGTGAAGAAGGTACTTTAGGTTTAGGCTCGTCCAGGTCACGCGCGGGTTTCGCTCTTTCGTGAGCGTCAGTTGCTGGGTGTACCGTTGTGGATACGTGGCCATCCGTCCGGCCTATCCCAATAGACGACATCCATCATGAGGTATCGAGCGAGGTCAATGTCCGGATCACTGGGATTGGCATCGATGAATTTTGGATAGGCGTGATAGAACATCAACCACTCACCGCCAGCATCTTGGAT
>JBOGWM010000280.1:0-1699 GCA_050693695.1 Actinomycetota bacterium | reverse complement strand
CTCGACGCCCAAGGGCGCGAGGTGCTCGTGGAGCCGTTGCAGGGCCCGCTGGGCCCAGCCCCGCTTGCTGTGATGCCCGCTGACGGTGATGACGATATCATCGGCGAACCGATGATAGTTCACGGCCTCGTAAGGTCCCTGCGCCGTCTTCTGGCGGATCGCGTCGAAGGCCCAGTCCACCTCGTTGAGGTAGATGTTGGCCGCCAGCGGGCTGAACGGCCCTCCTTGGGGAGCGCCGATCGGGCCCGCTGCCTTCAAGATCTGCCTCACGAGGCGCAACACGGCCGGGTCTTGGACGCGCCGGGCTATCTTCTCCAGCAGGACGGCGTGCCGGATCGTGTCGAAGTATCGAGACAGATCGACATCGATGACCGTGCTCATCCGCCTCAGGAGATTGCGCCGGACTTCTGCCAGCGCCCGGTGTGGCGACCGCTTCGGCCGAAATCCGTAGGAGTTCGGGCAGAAGTCCGCCTCGAGGATCGCTTCGAGGATGAGCTTCACGGCCCCTTGAACCACCCGATCGCGGATGCACGGGATCTGAAGCACTCGGACCTTGCCATTACCCTTCGGGATCTCGACCGGGCGGTTCGCCCTGGGTTCATACGTTCCTGCGAGAAGGTCGTCCCTGATGGCCTGCAGGAACCGGCCCGCGCCCCCAGCCTCGATGTCCTCGAACGTCTGGCCATCGATGCCCGGGGCCCCGCCGTTCCTCCTGGCCTGCCGGTACGCCTCCGCCAGGGTGTCGATCTTCGCGATATGCACGAAGCTCCCCCAAAAGCGATGCGCTTTCTCAGACTTCGCCTTCCGGTAGATCCGTCGTCGCAGCTCCTGCAGACCGATGGGTGTGTTTGTCATCTCACCCCTGCCTCGCCTTGCCCAGCGGATCGTCCACCGGTTCGGGCCCTTCCCTCCCCGCGTGTTTTGCTGCACGCGGATCTGCGGTACTACGACCCGATCCGCCATCCTGGTGCCGTCTCCGCCACTTCCCACTCACGGTTATAGGCCGAGCCTTCTCGGCGAGGTTTCTTCGCCGGGCACCGAGGACTTCTCCAGTTTCCGCATACCCCTTCGCTCCATGTCGCCGCTGATACCCCGCCGGTGAGGACCGACGTTTTCCGACTCGTCTGCTGCCGGCCCTTGCTGCCTTCGCGCGTTATCGACCGTCTCGGCCACCGGAGTTTCCGTGTGACGAGGCTACCTCCGCGTTCACTTCACATTGCAACCTGGAGCGTCGCGCACCCTCCTTTCCGAGAGTGTTGTCGGAGGGCTTGACCGTCTTGCTTTCGCGCCACGGCCCCTCCCGTGCTACGAGGCTTCGAGTCTGTAAGCCTCGGTCGGTCTTTCACCGACTGGGTTATGCGTCCTTGTCTGGACGCGCCGATCTGCCAGCGGCCGGCGTACACCCGCGCCACCTGCTCCGCCGTCAGCCGGTCGGGCGGGATGTTGGTCAGGTACAGATGGTAGCGTCCGGTGTCGTCGTTCCTGACGCCCACCAGGCGCAGGGACCGGCGGGCTCCGGATTGACGCCCCCCATACGCCCGATGCCGGAACGCAACCTCGACATCCAGGACCTCGCGTCGCCGACGCGCAATCACGTCGCGCAGCCGCGGCCCGACCAGAGGGACGCTGCGACCCCGCCACGGTCTCAGGGTGGCGGTGATCTCCGGGTTGGCGTTCTCCTTCAGCCGCGAGATGAAGT
>JBOGWM010000279.1:0-1525 GCA_050693695.1 Actinomycetota bacterium | reverse complement strand
GATCACCCGCAGCCCCGATTCCCCCCTGAGCGGGGCGAGCGTCGGCAGCGGACCGGCGCCGTCCTCGGCGACCGCCACCAGAACCGACGAGGAGACGAGGAAACGCACCAACGGCACCAGGAACTGATCCCCGAGGTGGGAGTCGGGCCTGGGGCGCTGCGCCGGAGCGAGCACGACCAGGGCGCTTCCCGCCGCCACCAGTTGCGACGGGGGCTTTCCCTTCCCTCCCGGCGCCTCCGTCATTCCCACCAGCCCCACATCCACCAGGCGCTGGAGGGTCCCGGGCTCCCGCCCGCTCAGGGCCGCCGCAAGCTGGCTCACCAGGGCGGTCCGGAGCGAATCGGGGTCGGGAGACGCAGCCTCCAGGACCGCGGCCACCTGCTCCCGGCGATCTCCGCTCTCGAAATCCATCGTTCCCGGCAGCACGACCGACCCTTCCACGCGGCTGCCGGCCTGGAGCAACGTCTGGGAGAGCTCGTCGCGTGTCTTGGTTGAAGTGCTCTCGAATGAGACCATCACGAGGGGCTGATCCGCCAGAACGTCCCGGATGAGCATCTCCTTGCTTGCCGTCGCAAACTGGCCGAGGAGCTCGTTGCGCCTCCTGAGGTCGGCGACTTCCCGGCGAAGGTCCCCGTTGAGATCTCCGAGCTTGCGCAGCGACCCTTCCAGAGCGGTGATGGTGCCCGGCGAGACGAAAGAGGTTCCCGTCACCACCCCGATCCCCAGCGCGAGGAAGACCGCGATCAGGCTGAGGAGGTGATGCCGCAAGGTGATCAAGGGCGTCTCAGGTGATCGCCTGGCGGATCGCGAAGACGAGGTTCTTCAGCCACAGAGCGATGCTCTGGCCCACGAGCTGGACGAGGCTGGGCTCCGCCGCTACCACCGCGAGGATGGTCATGGTCGCCACCGCCGCCCCGACCAGGGCGATCAGCTCGGACCGGGTTGGTCCCGAGCGGTGAAGCCGGCTCACCCCCTTGGCGTCGACCAGCTTGGGACCCACCCGGAGGCGCACCAAGAAGGTGGAGGCCATGCCCTTGCGACCCTTGTCCAGCAGCTCGATGAGGCTGGCCCGAGCGCCCACCTCCACGATCAGCTCCGCCCCCTTCTCGTGAGCCAAGAGGAGGGCGATGTCCTCGCTGGTGCCCGGCGCCTCGAAGGTGGCGTGGGGGAGCCCGAGAGCCTCCAGGCGCTCCCTGCCGGGCGCTTGCCCATCGGTATACGCGTGGAGGATGAGCTCCGCCCCCGAGCGCAGCGCCCGGGTGGTGACCGAATCCATGTCCCCGATGATGATGTCGGGGCGCAGTCCCAACTCCAGCAGCGCATCCGCCCCCCCGTCCACCCCCACCCTGATCGGCCGAAAATCCCGGATGTAACCCCGCAGCGAGGCCAGGTCGCTCTTGTACCCGTAGCCCCGCACCACCACGAGGACGTGTCGGCCGGCAAGCTCGGTCCGCGTCTGCGGGAGATGCATCGCCTCCAGCAGGATCTCCCGCTCAGTCCGCATGTACTCGAGGGTGTTCTCGGC
>JBOGWM010000278.1:0-3292 GCA_050693695.1 Actinomycetota bacterium | reverse complement strand
CCGTCACCCAGGGCAAGGCGCCTGAGGGATGGGCAGCAGGCTTTGAGGCTGATAGCAATGGGAGAGACGAAAAGAACACCGGCACTGTTTACTTGCGAGGACAGGGTTCGAATGTGGAGTGTTTGGTGCCCCCAACGGGATTCGAACCCGTGCTTTCACCTTGAAAGGGTGACGACCTTGGCCGCTAGTCGATGGGGGCCGCCGACGCCATCAGTATGAACGACCGAGCGGGGTTTGCGCCCTGTGCCCCGAGAGCCGGGCCAGGATCTCTTCGTGGAACAGTCCATTGGTGGTCAGGCAGCTTCCCCGGCGGGTGAAGGTCCTTCCCTCGAAGTCGGTGACCCGGCCCCCGGCCTCCTCGACGATCAGCTCGAAGCCCGCGACGTCCCAGAGCTGCAGGTCGGGTTCGGCCATCACTTCAGCAGCCCCCCGGGCAACCAGCATGTGGCCCCAGAAGTCGCCGAAGCCCCGCGAGCGCCGGCATTGGCGGAGGGTGGCCGCCCACCGTTCTTCGAGTCCCCCTTCCGCCCAGTAGGACCATCCTCCGTAGCAGATCCGGGCCTCGCTCAGGCTGCTCACCTCGGAGACGTGGATGGTGGACCCGTTCATCCGGGCCCCGTCGCCTCGTCCCGCCTCATACCGCTCGCCCAGGGCCGGAGCGCTCACCATGCCGATCTCCATCCGCTCCGCGATCCGCAGGCCGATGAGGGTGCCGAAGATGGGGATGCCCCAGGCGAAGTTGTTGGTTCCGTCGATGGGATCGATCACCCAGGCCGGGGCCGAGGAATCGCCGTGGAGCCCTCCTTCCTCTCCCAGGATGGCATGGGCGGGAAAGCGGGCCCGGATGGCTTCCCGCAGGGCCCGTTCGATCTCTCGATCGGCAACGGTGACCAGCGTGCCATCGGCCTTGATGGAGGTTGCCGGATCATGGGAGAAGTGGCGCATCGCGATCTCGTCTGCGATGTCGGCCAGCTCTCGCGCGAACTCCAGCTCGTCTCTCACCCTTCCCCGTTGCCGATACTATCGATGCAGGACCGTTCAGGAGCGTGGCGTCGGGCGAAGGGACCTGGAGGCCGCGACCGGATGGGAATAATGCCTCGCAACGCGGGGTTTCAGCGGACAGAGCCTAGAATTTGGAAGGAGGAAGGGTCGCCAGCCCGCCATGCCAGCAAGCGACCCGAGAGAGAAGATGGCCGCAATCGCCAAGATCAACGACGAAAACTTCAGCGCAGAGGTAACGAGCTCCGAGGTTCCGATTCTGGTGGATTTCTGGGCGGAGTGGTGCCATCCATGCCACATGATCGCCCCCGAGCTCGAGGCGCTGGCCGTCGAGCAGTCCGAGCATCTTCGAATCGGAAAGCTCAACATCGACGATAACCCGAAGACTCCCGGAGAGTTACAGGTTTGGTCGATTCCGACTCTGATCCTTTTCGTCGACGGGGAGGAGAGAGCCCGGATCGTGGGAGTGCGCCGCAGGGACGCCATTCTCGACGAGATCAAGCCGCACCTCGCCGCTGCGACCACCGGCTAGCTTCCCCAGCCGGGCCGCGGGATACTTGCGGCATGGCGGATATCAACATCACCCCTCTTGAGGGGGCAGCGTTCCGGGTCGAGGTGCGAGAGGGCCCGTCGTCGTCGATCCATGAGGTGAGCGTCAGCCCGCAGACGCTGGAGCAGGTGGGCTGGAGCGGGGCCCCCGACGACCTAATCCGCTGCTCGTTCGAGTTCCTGCTCGAGCGGGAGCCCAAGGAATCCATTCTGAGGCAGTTCGAGGTCGGCTTGATCGCCCGCTACTTCCCCGAGTGGGAGCAGGCGGCCCGGGCAGGCTTCCGGTAAGGCTTTCAGGCGATCTCACGCGAGCCGCGTGGGAAGATGGCTGGTGAGCCGAAGGGAGAGAAGATGAGTCTGACCAAGCGACTGTCCTCGATGTTCAAGGCGAAAGCCTCCAAGGTAATGGATCGTGCGGAGGATCCTCGAGAGGCGCTCGATTACTCCTACCAGAGGATGCAGGAGCAGCTCCAGCAGGTCCGCCGTGGCGTGGCGGATGTGGCCACCTCGCGCAAGCGTCTGGAGCTGCAAGCGGGACAGCTCCAGCGAGCCGGCAAGAAGCTCGAGGATCAGGCGCGGCAGGCGGTGACCCAGAACCGGGAGGATCTTGCCCGAGAGGCCCTCTCTCGCCGGGGGGGCATCGTCAGCCAGCTCGAGGAGCTTAAGGCCCAGCACGAGCAGCTCGACGCCCAGGAGGGCCAGCTCATGGCCGCCTCGCAGCGGCTCCAGGCCAAGGTGGAGAGCTTCCGGACTCGCAAGGAGACCATCAAGGCCACCTATACCGCCGCCGAGGCGCAGACCCGGATCAACGAGGCGATCTCGGGCATCTCCGAGGAGATGGGAGACGTGGGCATGGCCGTCCAGCGGGCCGAAGACAAGACCGCCCAGATGGTGGCCCGGGCGAGCGCCGTGGATGAGCTCATGGCCTCGGGCACGCTGGACGATCTGACGCAGCCGAGCGATTACCTCCAGGCCGAGCTCGCCCGGGGCTCGGCGGATCTGGAGGTGGAGGCGGAGCTCTCCCGCCTACGAGCCGAGATGGGTCCCGGAGAAGCTCCGAAGGCGATCGGGGCCTCAAGTCCCGCAGAGGAGGCGAGATGATCCTGCGCATCCTGGGGGAGGGGCAATTCGAGGTCTCGGACGAGGAGATCTCCGCTCTCAACGAGCTTGACGAGCGCTTGGTCGCTCAGATCGAAGCTGGGGATGAAGCATCCTTTCAGTACGCTCTTGCGGCCATGGCGGCCTGGGTGAGAGAGCATGGCGCGCCGGTCCCCGAGGACTACCTGGGGCCCTCCGACCTGGTGCTGCCGAGGACCGGGGCCACGATCGCGGAGGTCCGCGAGCTGTTGGGCGACGAAGGCCTCATCCCGGGCTGATGGCGGGGCGCCGGCTTCGTGGATTCCCCCCCGACCGCGGGCTCTCGGCCCGCATGGTCCTGACGATGTTCCTGCTGGGCCTGCTCTATGTGGCGTTCATCGCGGCCCTGCTGGCGGCTCGGGTGAACGGGGCCTTCGTGCTCCTGATGGCCGGAGGGTTGCTGTTTGCCCAGTACTTCTTCTCTGACCGGATCTCACTCTTCGCGATGGGAGCGCGAGAGGTCTCCGCCCAGCAGGCCCCCGAGCTTCATGGGACGATCGAGCGGCTGTGCGCCCTCGCCGACATGGAGAAGCCCCGGGTGGCGATCGCCCGGAGCGACCTTCCCAACGCCTTCGCCGCCGGCCGCAGCCCCAAGGCTGCGGTGGTG
>JBOGWM010000277.1:0-1774 GCA_050693695.1 Actinomycetota bacterium | reverse complement strand
CCTCCCAAACTCAGCCGTGGCCGATCGAGGCTGAACGGGCCGGCATAGCCGGCCCTCTTCAACTCACTCTGGCCTTGGATGCTTCGCATGAAACTTGTCACAACGTCGGGTGGCTGAATCCCATTTGATCGTCCTTCCGCACGCATAATCGGCCGGCGAGGGGGTAGGAGAAAAGAGTCCGGCTCACGAAGAAGAGGCCGGCCGGGAGGGAGAGAAAAGGAGAGGAAAGGCAATGGCTCAGACAGCCGAAGGCATGAAGGCCCCCGCCTTGACCGATGGTGGCAGTGGCAGGGAGCGGGAGGCCGGTAAGCTCCAGAGACGGGGCACGAGCGAGCTCACGAGCGAGCAGGGCAAGACCGCCATCGCCGATTCGGTGGTGGCCAAGATCGCCGGGATAGCGGCCCGGGAGATCCCGGGCGTGTACGCGATGGGCAGCGGCGCCGCCCGCGCCTTCGGCGTCCTCCGGGAACGCATTCCCATGGGCGGCCAGGGACTCACCCAAGGGGTCAAGGTCGAGGTGGGAGAGCGCCAGGCCGCCATCGACATCGACTTGGTCGTGGAATACGGGATGTCGATCGTCGATGTCTCCCAGGGGGTCCGCAGCAACGTCATCGACCGGATCGAGGGGATGACCGGTCTGGAAGTCAAGGAGGTGAACGTCTTCGTCGACGACATCTGGACCGGCGAGGAGAAGGCCGAAGAGGAGCCACGAGTGGCGTGATGGCTCCTCCAGTCACGATCCCCCTTGATTCCGAGACCCGGCGAGAGCCACGGCCCACGAGGGTGGATCCGGAGGCCGTGGCGGCTGCCGCACTGCGGAGCCCCTCGGTTTCGGGGCTGTTCCCCGGAGACGCCGTGGAGGTCGCGACCTACCTGCCGGGAAAGCGCGTTCCGGGCGTGAGGGTGCGCGAGGGGGAGGTCGAGGTCCACGTCGTGGCCCGCTGGGCCACAGCGCTGCCTCGGGTGGCCGAGGAAGTGAGGAGATCGGTTGCCCCGGTCGTGGGCGGACTCCCGGTGTCGGTCTACGTCGACGATGTGGAGACTCCCCGCGGTCCCAACGAGAGACGCAGAGGTGGATCGGCAAAGAGCGCGTGAGGTTCTGGGGCTCGGCCCCGGGGCCGTCCCGGAGGAGGTGAAGGCAGCCTTTCGTAGAGGTCTGATGCTTCATCACCCCGACCGGGGCGGCGACCCCGATGCCGTCAGGGAGCTTCTAGAGGCGTTTCGCACGCTCTCCGAAGTTGGCCCTACGACGGGCGGGATGTTCGCCTACCGGCGCCGCCGGGGGCTGGCGGAGATCGTCGAGCAGTGGCGGCGGCGGCGGGCACGGATCGCTGCCGTCGCCGGGTTGAACGAAACGGTGGGAGTAAAAGGAGAAGATGGTGGGACCCTCAACCGTTGGAATCTTCGTTGGATTGTTGCTCGGGGCAGTGTTGGTCTTCAAAGGCTTCGGAGCCATGTTGGTCGTGGCCTTCTTCGGATCGCTCGGCTACATGACGGTGAAGGTAAGCCGGGGTGAGATCGACCTGAACCGGTATCTCGGCGGCCGGACGGCTCGGCGCTGAGTGCCGGGGGCCGTGCGAGGAGATTCGGAATGAGAATCGGCAATCGGCTCCTGGCCGCCCTCTTCGGGCTGGTCCTTGCGGCGACCGGTCTTCTCGTCGCCCTGGAGGTGGCGGCGGCGCTCGCGGGAAGAGCGCAGGTCCTCCTTCCGTACGTCAGGTGGCTCGCCTCCTCCCGTGCCTACCGATGGCTGTCCCCGGAGGCCCTCTGGGTC
>JBOGWM010000276.1:0-3345 GCA_050693695.1 Actinomycetota bacterium | reverse complement strand
CCACCATGATCTGGAACGCGATGCGCACCGGGACGACCGGAGGCCGATCGGAAGCGGGGACCTCCTCGAGTCCCTTCACCTGAGCGTTGGGGTCGTGTTTGGCCAGAAGAGACAACCCCTTGGGGATCCGGACCGCATAGCGAAACTCCCCGTCCACCGGGATGCCGCCGATTGAGAGCGCCGCCCCGCGCTGGGTGCGTACCAGACCCTCGATCGCCGCCAGCTTGATCGGCTGGCGCTCGGCCAGGAAGCGGGCCGCCCAGTCACCGACCACGATCTGAGCGGGGGTGATGGCCGCGGCGATCACGAATGGGATCGTGAAGCCCAGTCGATGGTAGGGGTCCCGCTTCCCCTTGAGCAGGGCCCAGGCGTACACGCTCGCCACCCCGAAGCCGGCGACCATCAGGGCGGCAAGGATCATGTGAGTGGTCTGCACGGGGGTGGCGGGATTGAACATCGCCGCCCATGGGTCGACATTGCGCACCGCGCCGCCCACGAGGTCGAAGCCGACGGGCTGGTTCATCCAGGCATTGGCGGTGACCACGAACCAGGCCGACGCCACGCCGCTCACGACGATGGGGACGCCGCTCAGGAGATGCGCGCGGGGAGACAGGCGGTCCCAGCCGTACAGGTAGATCCCGATGAAGATCGCCTCGATCAAAAAGGCGATGCCTTCGATGGCGAAGGGGAGCCCGAACACCTCGCCGAAGCGCTCCATGAGGCCGGGCCACAGGATGCCCATCTCGAAGGAGAGGATCGTGCCCGACACCGCCCCGACCGCGAAGAGCACCGCCAGGACCGCCGCCCACCGGCGCGCCAGCGTCCGATAGAGAGGGTTCCCGGTGCGCAGGGAGCGCCACTCCGCGGCCAGGATGATCAGCGGGAAGCCCACCCCGAAGCAGGCGATCACGATGTGCCAGCCGAGTGAGAGGGCCATCTGCATCCGGGCGGAGACCAGGTCGGGCTGCACGACGGCGCCGCCTCCTTCCCCGGACAACGCCGCCAGGACCAGGATCGAAGCGCGGTTCACGACCCCAGCCTACCCGTGCTCGTGTTTCTCGCGGAACAAGCCATGACACGAGCCATGATAGGGAGGGGGGGTGACAGCCCTTCGAGCAGCAATGGAACGAAGAGTAACGATAGGCTCTTGAGCCTGGTCGGTGACCTTGCCATCACGCAGCGCTCCGCCCTGGCCGACCTCCCCGACCAGCGGCTGTGGCGCATCGACGCCGGTGCGGACTACGGCCAGCTCAACGTCGCCGCCCGGGGCAAGATCGATCTGGAGAAGATCCGCCGGCACTGGCCCGACATCCTGCGGGTGGTCGGCTCCATCTACACCGGCTCGATCCGCGCTGTCGACGTGGTGAGGATGCTCCAGCGAGACGGGCACCCCACCCCCTTGGGGGAGGCGATCGCCGCCTACGGGCGCATCTTCAAGTCCCTGCACATCCTCGCCTACATCGATGATGAGACCTACCGCCGCAACATCAAGGGCATCCGAAACCTCCAGGAGGGCCGGCATGGGCTCGCAGAGAAGATCTTCCACGGCCGCAAGGGACGGCTCCACAAGCGGTACTACGAGGGCATGGAGGACCAGCTGGGCGCTCTCGGCTTGGTCCTCAACTGCGTCATCCTGTGGAACACCTTCTACATGAACGCCGCTCTCGAGAAGCTGCGCGCCAGCGGGTACGAGGTCCGGGATGAAGACGTGGCGCGGCTGTCCCCCTTCGTGTCCAGGCACCTGAACGTGCAGGGCCACTACTTCTTCTTCCTTCCTGAAATGCCGGGTGGGTTGCGTGAGCTCCGTGACCCCCAAGCCCCTGATGACGAGGACGAGGAGGAGTGACATATGAACGTCGCCCTCTACGCCCGGGTGTCGACGAACGATAAAGACCAGAACCCTGAGACGCAGCTGCGTCCTCTCCGTGAGCATGTGAAGGCGCTGTCGGACGTGGTCGTCGGCGAGTTCATCGACAAGGCAAGCGCCGATGATCTGCGGGGGCGTCGGGCATGGCGGCGACTCCTCGAGCTGGCCCTGAAGCGCAACGTCGACCTGATCGTGGTCTGGCGCCTCGACCGGGCCTTCCGGTCAGTGGTCGACGGCGCCACCACGCTGCAGACGCTGCGGTCATCAGGGTGTGGATCCGGTCGTTGCAGGAGCCCTGGATTGACACCACGGCGCCGATCGGGGAAGCGATGTACCACATCACCATCGCCTGGGCCCAACTCGAGAAGCGCCAGCTCACCGAGCGGGTCAAGGCGGGCATGGAACGTGCCCGGGCCGAGGGCAAGAACCTCGGCCGGCCGCCCCGCACGCGACCAGTGACCGAGCACCCAGCCTGGCCGAAGGTGGTGCAGGCGCTGGAGGGCGGCCACATCAACCGGGCCGAAGCCGCCAAGAAGCTCCACGTGCGCAAGGCGGTCCTGATCGAGGCGCTGGCGTCGTTCCCAAAAGGGGGTACGGAAAACGAGGGCACCGGCGAGCGCTCCGGGGCCATGTGAACGGTCGTTCCCAAAGGAAATCCTTTTGGAACCCTTGACCCGGGTAGTTCCGCGGGTATGGTACAAAGAACAGCAAGGAGTCTGCACTATAGGGCAGAAATGGGCCCACTGGAGGAACTGCTCGGCTATCGCTTGGCCTGCGAGGCGCGCTCCACCCGGGACAGGAGGCTCCCGATGGCATCGTCGAGGATGGTCCCGGTGGCCGTCGATGGGTGGAATTCCCCGCTTTGGCACCCAGCAAGCAAGACAGGGTTCCAGGTAAGGTAGGCGACAGCATCGAGAGATCGGATCGGGTTAAGCCAACAGACAGGAGTGCCAAGGTGAGCCGGGAAAAGTTTGATGCAATCGACACTGATGGTGACGGCTTCATCACTGCCGGAGAACTGAAGAATTCTCTCGCTGACATCCCCAACGTCTCTCAGGCAAACATCGACACCATCGTAGCGATGGCTGACGACAACGAGGACGGGAAGATCACCTACGAGGAATACACTCAATTCGTCGGGTAGGAGACTGGGCCACGGGCCCCTGGGAGAGCGACCACCGCGCGCAACGACCACCGCGCGCGCGGCAGCGGGGAGGACAACCGAGAGGAGACCAGCGTTCATGACAGCCGAGCCGCTTCAGCCAGTAATTAACCCGGAACGCCTTAAGACCCTCGCTGGGATGCTACCCGAGCGCCGTGACTGCCTGGAGGTGTTCGCTGAGCGCGACTTCAAGGGTGCCAGCCAAAAATTGCCGGCCGGCAAAGACGCGAGCTACGACATAGGGGATCTGATGGTCAACAACGGGGTGGGCAACGACACGATCAGCTCACTGAAGATGCCCAACGACGGCGGACCC
>JBOGWM010000275.1:0-12482 GCA_050693695.1 Actinomycetota bacterium | reverse complement strand
TCCCATAGCGATTGTCGAACAGGTGCTTGGTGTCGGCGTCGTTCACGCTCACGATGGGGTAGCGCAGCGCCCCTTCGGCTGCCATCGAACGCAGGCGCAGCACTCCCGTGGTCGTCTCCTCGGTTCCTCCGATGACCTCCCCGATGAGGTCCTCCCGCTCGGCATGCAGGGTTGAGACCAGATCCGCGCCGTCATCGACGGTGAGATGCGGGCGCAGGGCGAGGGCCTGTTGGATATGCCAGTAGTACCCCTCGTTCTCGATTCCCCGAACGGCGAAGACCGACTGCCCGAAGTGACTGACCAGAGCCGCCGCGACGTCGTCCTGGGTCGAGAGGGGGTTGGAGGCGCAAAGCGAGATCTCCGCCCCGCCCGCAGCTAGCGTACGCACCAGGGTGGCGGTCTCGGTGGTGACATGCAGGCAGGCCGCGATGCGGATGTCCTCGAAGGGCCGCTCCGCCTCCATCCGCTGGCGAATGCGCCTCAACACCGGCATCTGGGCCTCGGCCCACTCGATCCTGCGCTTCCCGGCCTCGGCGAGCCCGAGGTCTTTAACTTCATACAGCAGCACGACGCCCCCCCTAGACCCCGCCGCCCGGGATGGCGCTCAAGGCTTGCGAGCTTCGTCGATCAGCATGTGCGGCCTGCCGTCCACCACAGGATACTCGTACTTACAGGCGCCGATGCAGGCGACCACCTGATCGGCTTCCCGGTACTCGAGGTCTCCTCGGCAGTTGGGGCAGACCAAGCGCAGTTCCGGCAGGATCACAAGCAACTCTTCGCCGATCATCCTTCCTCCCATCATCTCGGCTTCGTCTCCAGCTCGGCGCCATGGCTTCCCCGGATCACGGCGAGTATCTCCGCCGTTTTCTCCTCCCCGAGCTCGGCGCTCGTCGCCTCGAGGTTGAGACGGAGCAATGGCTCGGTGTTGGAAGGGCGACAGTTGAACCACCACTCCGGGTAATCGACAGTGAGACCGTCGGTAAGGTCGATCCGCCCGTCTCCATACCGTTTCGCCAACTCGTCGAGCTTCGCGGACGGATCCCGCAGCCTGGAGTTGATCTCACCCGAGTTCCAGTAGCGGCGGAACGGGGCGATCACCTCGCTCGGGGGCCGGCCCTGCGCGCTCAGAGCCTCCAGAACGAGAAGCGAGCAGATCAACCCGGAATCGGCCCGAAAGTTATCCCGAAAGTAATAGTGGCCCGAGTGCTCCCCGCCGAAGGCCGCCCCGGTCTCGGCCATCACCTGCTTGATGAACGAGTGCCCGACCCGGGTGCGAATGGGCGTGCCCCCGAGGGAGCGGATGGTCTCGGGGACCACCCGGGAGCAGATCAGGTTATAAACAATCGCGGCTCCGGGCTCCTTCGCCAGGATGCCGGAGGCGACGAGCGCGGTGGTGAGGCTTCCGGACACGGGCTGCGCCGCCTCGTCCACCACGAACACCCGATCCGCGTCCCCGTCAAAAGCCAGGCCCAGATCCGCGCCCACCTCGAGCACCGTGGCTCGAAGGTCGGCGAGATTCTCGATCTGGATCGGATCCGCCGGGTGGTTCGGGAACGTCCCGTCGGGATCGAAGTAGAGAGGGACGAGCCGCAGGGGCAGCCGGGCGAAGACCGGGGAGACCACCTTGCCCGCCATCCCGTTCGCGGCGTCGACCACGACGGTGAGCCGTCCCATGCGGTCGGGAGCGACGAAGCCGAGGACATGATCCACGAACTTTCCGAGGATGTCTTGAACCTCAACCCTCCCCGGCCCCGGCGCGCCCGGGAGGCCGGCCTCGGCCAGGCCACGTATCTCCTCCAACCCGGTCTCCCGGCCGACGGGAGCGGCCCCCGCCAAACACATCTTGATCCCGTTGTAGTTGCCCGGATTGTGGGAGGCCGTGAACATCGCCGCCGGCAGACGGAGGTGGCCCGACGCGAAGTAGAGGGCGTCGGTCGAGACCTCTCCGACGTCGATCACGCCCATCCCCTGGGACAGCACCCCGGCCGTGAAGGCCTCCGCAAGCGGCCCGGAGGACAGCCGCACGTCCCGGCCGACGATCACTCTCGAGCTCCGCCCGAAGGAGGCAAAGGCCGCCCCGATCGCACGGGAGGCGTCTTCGTTGATCTCGTCGGGGTAGACACCCCGGACGTCATAGGCCTTGAAGATGGGACGCAGATCCACAGGCGCAATGTAATCGTTTCATCGGCCGGCCTGCACCCGAGAACCTCAACATCTCGCAAATCTCGAGAGAAAAGTCCTTGACTTGGCTCTTCCAGGTTGATAATGATTCTCTGAAAGGAAGGGATCGTTGTTGGAGTCCGGAGAGATCGCCTCGCTGCTGCAGGCGAAAGGCCTGAGAGTCACCCCTCAGCGCGTTGCGGTACTGGGCGTCCTCTCGGCCAGCCGAGAGCATCTGAGCGCCGAGGAGGTGTTCGAGCAGGTCCGACAGGAGCTGCCGAATATCTCCCTGGCAACGGTGTATAAAGCTCTGGGAGAGCTGCGGCGAGTGGGCGAGCTGTGCGCATTACCGGTCTTGGGAAGGCTCCGGTTCGATCTGATCTCGAACCCGGCCCATCATCACCTGGTTTGCGAGAGCTGCCAGCGGGTAGTGGACGTGGAACTGGACAGGTTCCGGCCCGAGATGCCATCCAAAGGGCTCATGGGATTCGATATTCTAGGCGTAGAGGTTATTTTCCGGAGTATCTGCCCGGATTGCAGGAAGCCATCCGGGCGGGAGCCGGCGTCGAATAACCTGGATGAGGGAGCAAGACTATGACACCAGAGCATCCTTCCAAGAAGAAGACCGCGAAAACCGTGGCCTCGAAGCTGGCCTCCCTGGAAGTGGAAGCCCGCTGGCAGGATTTCTCGGCCTGCAAGGGGATGGACCCCACGCTTTTCTTCGGTCCCGAGCACGCCGAGACCGTGAAGGAGAAGCGGGACCGGGAAGAGGCGGCCAAAGAGATCTGCGCCAACTGCTCGGTCCGCCAGGAGTGCCTGGAGTATGCACTCGAGAATCGGGAGCCCTACGGGATCTGGGGCGGGATGACCGAGCTCGAGCGCCGGGCGCTGCTGAGGCGGCGCGCGAGCTGAGCTCAGCCGGGAGGCTTCCTCCCGGAGAGAGAGCGCCTCAGCCCCTCATGTCATAGGCTGAAGCAGCGATGCGCTTCTACGATACCCTCACCAGGTCGGTGACCGACTTCGTTCCCCAAGAGTCGGGGCGGGCGACAATCTACACCTGCGGACCGACCGTATATCGCTACACGCACATCGGCAACCTGCGCACCTTCATCGCCGCCGACCTGTTACGCCGGGGGCTGGAATTCGAAGGTCTCCAGGTCAGGCAGGTGACCAACATCACCGATGTCGGGCACATGACCGATGACGTGGCCGAGGGTGGGCAGGACCGGATGCTCCTGGCGGTCGAAGATGAGGGGCTGACGCCGGAAGAGATCGCCGACAAGTACACCGAAGCATTCCTGAGAGACACCGCCGGGGTCAATATTCGCAAGGCCGCCCTGTATCCCAAGGCCACCGAGCACATCGAGGACATGATCGGCCTGAACGAGCGCCTGATCCGTCGGGGCCACGCGTACGTCGTGGACGGAACCGTCTACTACGAGGTGGACACCTTTCCCGGATACGGCAAGCTCTCCCACAACACCATCGACCAGCTCGTGGCGGGCCATCGGCTGGAGACCGTGGACCCCAACAAGAAGAAGCACTACGACTTCACCCTCTGGCGAGCAGCCTCACCCCGGCGTCTCATGAAGTGGGAAAGCCCCTGGGGGTTGGGATACCCGGGCTGGCACATCGAGTGCTCGGCCATGAGCATCCGCCACCTGGGTGAGACCTTCGACATCCACACCGGGGGCCAGGACCTGGTCTTCCCCCACCACGAGGACGAGATCGCCCAGTCGGAAGGGGCGGTGGGACACGAGGTGATCCGATACTGGTCTCACGGCCATCACCTGCTCTCGGAGGGCAAGAAGATGGCCAAGTCGGCCCGCAACTACTACACCCTCGAGGATGTGACGGCGCGAGGCATCGACCCGCTCGCCTTCCGCTACCTCGCCCTGCAGACTCGCTACCGCGCCCAGATGAACTTCACGTGGGAGTCGCTCCAGGCGGCGGAGCGAGGCCTCGAGAAGCTCCGCAAGCAGATGGTGGAATGGTCCGCCGGACCGGCGAACCATTCCTCGGAGCAGGCCCGGGCGCTCGATCGCCGGTTCTGCGAGGCGATCTCGGACGACCTCGACACCCCGCAGGCGCTGGTGGCGGTCTCCGAGCTCGCCGCGGCCCCCATCGACCCCGGGGAGAAGTTCCACCTGCTGGCGCGCTGGGACTCGGTCCTCGGTCTGGAGCTCACCCGCGAGATCTCGGCTAAAGAGCAGCTTCCTCCGGGAGTCGCCGAGAAGATCGAGGCCCGGGAGGCGGCCAGGAAGGCAAGAGACTGGGATGGCGCCGATCGGATCCGCTCGGAGCTGGCCGAGCTGGGAATCGAGCTCATCGACACCCCGGCCGGAACCCGCTGGGTCATAGCCCACTAAAAGCCCGGGCAGGGACCCTCTACCTGGTGGGGCGGTTGGCCGACGTCAGCTCCAGGACCTGCTTCAGGGAGACGGGTCCCTCCTCCGAGCGCCAGACCCTGGTCTCACAGCGGTGACAGGAGGAGAACTCCACCTCGCTGCCGTCGCCAAGCCGTACGCAGATTGCAAGCACTCCTCTCGACCCGCACCGATCGCAACTCATCCGCCGCCTCCTCGTCTGCTCGTTGCCGCCACAGATCGATAGATCGGGCGCCAGCTCCTCGGACCCAATAGCGCGAATGCACCATTTCGCGAGGATGGGAGGAAAAAAAAGTGTTCCGCAGTAGCCGTCCGGTCACCCTTCTGGCTTCTGCGGAACTTTTTAATTCTAGCATTGACCCATCCGATCGCGCAAGAAAAAACTTGCGTCCTCAGGAATCTTTCTTTGCGGCGGGGCGGGCGCCCTCCGGGCGCGGCGCCTACCTGCCCGAGGGCCCGCCGGGCTGGCCGGGGATCCGGGTGGCATCTGACTCCGCGGTGGGCTCGGGCGCGGTTGGCGCATTCCCGGTGGACGGCTCCTTCGGAACCGATCGATACTCGCCGGAGGCCACGATGACCACCGGAGTGCCCACCGCGACCTGCTCGAACAGCTCCTCCGATTCGGGGATGCGCATACGGATGCAACCATGGGAGGCGTTGTAACCGATCGAATGAGCCGCCGAGGTGCCGTGGATGCGAATACCCGCCGCGTTCAGGTCCAGGGCCCTCGTCCCGAGCGGGTTTTTAGGCCCGGGCCCGATCTTCGCCGGCAAGCTCTCTCCCCACCCGCCGGGAAACTTCGCGGGGTTCACCCAGGTCGGGCTCCGGCGCTTGTTGACCACCCGGAACTGCCCGAGGGGGGTCGGAAATCTCTTCACTCCGGTCGCCACGTCGTACTCCTTCAAGAGCTGTTGCGCCCGGAAGTGCAGGAGCTTGTTTTGACCCACCTTGATGACGAGCACGTCGGTGATGTCGCGACGATGCAGGCTCGGCTCCACCACGCTGCCCTCGAGGTGCAGCTTCCGGGCGCCCGAGGCGATGGCGGCGCGTAGCTGCTCCACACCGGTCTTGGCGTCGAGGGCATAACCCGGGGTCTCCTCTGCGATCTGAACCTGATCTCCGATGAAGCGGACGGAGGCGTTCTCCGGCCGGCGGCTCACCTCCTCGGCGATCGAGCTCACGAAGGCGGTCAGGGGGGGCTCGGATACGGTCGTGCTCACCTTCACATTCCGGCCGAGAGGCGCACCGCTCAAGCGACGCCAGACCCGCTGCCCGAAGGGCATCCCGGCCTGAGCAGCGATGACCTCCTCCAAACGCTCGAGGGCGTCGCTTCGCACATCGAGGGCTCTCGGGGTGATGGCAAACCCCTTGCCGTCCACCTCCACGGCGATCGAGCGGTCCAGCGGGCGCTCGAAAGCCTCCTCGAGCCGGGCCCGGGCGGTCTCGATCCGCAGACCTCCCACGGGCACCCCGCCGATCTCGATACCCGAGAGCAGCTCCTGGCGATGCGAGGAATCGAAGCGCCGCGCGGCTGTGGCCGCCACGGCGCCGAGGAGCAACGCCAAGACCGAGACCGCGATGATCCACCGAACGAGGCCACGATGGCGAGCCGGAGCCGTTCCCATGGTTGAATATTTTCCTCTAATTCTGAAAGGGGGGAAAGCCTCAACGCTTCCGGTCGCTCAAATAATCTCGAGCCTCGGCAGCGATCTACCCATCTGGCTCATACCCCCACTCTACCGGTTATCGTATTCACATCGATGTTCGCCTGGGGGGGATTATTCCGTTTCCTGCGCCACGAGCCTCCGTGGTGATACGTCCATTTCGCCGCTCGGCCACCATGAGCGAGACGGGCTCGGAGCCTCCCGGGCGCGACGAGTTGATCGAGCGTGCCCGGCGCCGAGACCAGCAAGCCTGGACGGAGATCTACCACCACTTCTCGGGACCCATCTACGGTTGGTTCTTCCATCAGCTCCACCACCGCGAGCTCTCCGAGGACATGACCGAAGAGGTCTTCCTCGAGGCCATGAGAGCCGTCGATCGTTTCCACGGAAGCTTCGCCGATCTGAGATCGTGGCTCTTTCGGATCGGGCGCAACAACCTCATCGACCATCGCCGGCGGCAGGGGCGAGCGACGCTGGAAACCATCGAGGACGCGGACCCGGCCCTGCTCGCGAGGGTCGTCCCCTCCGAAGACCCCGAGGAGATCGCGATCGTTCATCTCGACCGCCAGCGGGTATGGGACGCGGTGGAGCGCCTGTCCCCGGACCAGAAGGAGGTCGTGCTGCTCCGGCTGACGGGCGGGCTGAGCTCGCCGGAGATCGCCGCGATCATCAGAAAGAGTGTGGGCGCGGTGAAAGCCCTTCAACACCGGGCGTTGGGGACGCTGGCAAAGATGCTCGGGGACGAGGAGCGTTAGATGCCGGCCACCACCAGCTTTGACGCCCGGTCGGAAGCTCCCCCGCTTGTCAACCAGAAAATCCCCCACTTGGAGGACGCATCCGTCCGTAACCATTTCCTTTCCCCGGCGCTTTCCCTATCGTGATGGAACAAGACCCCCGTATGGAAAATGAGCTGGACGAAGCGCTGAGCGCTCTGCTGGGCGACTCCGCAGCCTCGCACGATCCCCTCGGGGGCCAGGCTCCGTCCCAGCCTGCCGACCCCGAGCTTCAGCGTTTTCTGTCCGCGGCGCAACAGATCCGGGATGCGCTTTCGATGACTCCGTCCCCGGCCGCCCAACAACGCCACCTCCGCAGGCTTGCGGAAGAGGCCGCCAAGCCGGCCGGGAGAGCCGTCCGAGCGCTCAAACCGGCAAGGCGACGGCTCCCTCGCTTCTTGCTTCGTCCGGCGATGGCGCTGGCCGCGGCGTTCTTGGTGGTCGGGCCGGTCACCGTCGCCTTCGCCGCCCAGAACGCCCTGCCCGGTAACGCTCTCTATGAAACAAAGCTGGCAATCGAGCACATACAGCTAGCCATCGAGCGGGACCCCGCCGAAGATGCCCGCCTCCACCTTCACTTCGCCAAGGAGCGAATGGAGGAGCTCGACAAGCTGGCGGCCGAGGGAAGGGGCGGGCCCGAGGTGGCGGTCGCCTTGGAAAACCTAAGCTCCCACGAGCAGAACGCCGCCAAGCAGTTCAAGGCTCTCGAGGCCAAAGGAGAGGCGCCGCCCTCGCTGGAGAAGCGCGCCACGAAGGTTCTCTCACGTAACGCGATGATGTTGAATACGCTGTTCTCCAGATGGGAGTGCGTCGTGAGCGACACCTCATCTCCCAACTCTCAGTGCCCGGTCCTGGAGGTGGCGAAAGAGAACAATCAGCAATCCCTTCAGGCGTTTGAACCATCGGGAAGCGACAGGACCCAAGCATCCGGAGAGCCCTCACCGGCCCCGTCTGCATCGCCCCCTCCGACTCCGACACCCACGCCGACACCCACGCCGACGTCCGACCCGACTCCGACGCCCGACCCGACACCTACGCCGACGCCCGACCCGACGCCGACGCCGACACCCACGCCGACGTCCGACCCGACTCCGACGCCCGACCCGAGCCAGTCGGCGACGCAACCCTCCCAGAATCAGGAGAGTTCATAGCAGGATTCTTCCCATCTCCCTCCCGCCCCCCCAAAGCCCCCGTCCTCCCTCGGCGGGGGCTTTGGCTTCCTCTCGATGAAAGCAAGTGCCCTCAGGCGGACTCGAGAACCTGGTAGACGGTGTTCCGGCGAGCCCAGGGGCGCCCGGCCTCGGACGCCAGCCTCTTCATCTCCTCCGGGGTCACCTCCTGCCCATGGGAGGCCCCCGCGGCCCGGGAGATGCTCTCGTTCATGAGGGTGCCCCCGAGGTCGTTACAACCGGCATTCAAGGCCATCCGGGCCCCCTCCAGCCCCATCTTCACCCACGACACCTGGATATTGGTGATCCAGGGGGCGAGCGCGAGCCGACCCACGGCATGGACCTTGATCGCCTCGTCGAAGCTGGGTCCCCTCCGGGCCTTTCCCTTGAGGAAGATCGGCGTCGCCATGTGGACGAAGGGAAGGGGTACGAACTCGGTGAAGCCTCCCGTCTCTTTCTGGATCTCTCGCAGGACGATGAGATGGCGCGCCCAGGAGCGGTAGTCGTCCGCGTGGCCGAACATGATGGTGGAGGTCATCGGGAGGCCGAGGGAGTGCGCGGTCCTCGCCACGAGCGCCCATTGCCGCGTCGAGATCTTGTCCGGGCAGATCACCGCTCGCACCCGATCGTCCAGGATCTCGGCCGCGGTCCCCGGCAGCGTCGCGAGCCCGTTGTCCTTGAGCTCCCAGAGGAAGTCCCGCACCGAGCGCTGCTTCGTGGCCGCCCCCTGCCATACCTCCAGCGGACTGAAGGCATGGACATGGATGGAGGGGACCGCCGCCTTCACGGCCCGGAGGACCCCAAGGTAGTAGTCACCCGTGAAGGAGGGATGGATGCCTCCCTGCATGCAGACCTCGGTGGCCCCTCGCTCGTGGGCCTCCACCGTGCGCCTCGCGATCTCCTCGTGGGAGATGAGATACGGCTCGCCCCGGAGGTTCAGCGACTTGGGACCCTTGGAGAAGGCGCAGAACCCGCACCGAAAGTAGCACATGTTGGTGTAGTTGATGTTGCGGGTGATGACGAAGGTGACCACCTCCCCCACCGCCTCCCGGCGTTGCGCGTCCGCGGTGGCGGTGAGAGCGGCAAGCTCCGGTCCTCTGGCCGAGAACAGGAGCGTCAGCTCGTCCTCGTCGAGGTCCGCTCCGCAGCGGGCCTTCTCCAGAGCGCGCTCGACGCCAGGCCGGCACCGGACCGCCCGGCTGCCGCTCCAGCCGGCTGCGGGCAGCGGTCTGCCCGGCAGCGGCGGCGGCGGCGGCAGAGAGGCGCCGGCATACCAGGTCTCATCCCGAGCCAGACCCGCCCCGTCGGCCAGAGCCAGCACCTTGGGCCTCACCTGCTTCGCGACCCAGTCCGCGTCATTGGCGTAGCGGGGATAGACGGTGAGCCGGGGCGCCAGGAGGAATCCGGCCGCCTCGGTGACCGCCCGCAGCCGGTCGATCTCCGGCCAGGGGGCCTCGGGATTGACGTGGTCGATGGTCACCGGCGACACCCCTCCCCAATCGTTGATCCCGGCTTCGAGGTAACGATGGAGCTCCTCGGTGGACCCGGCCAGATTGGGAGGCGCCTGGATGCTCATGGAGGGACCGAGGATGAGTCGCGCCAGGACGACGGTACCGACCATCTCGTCAACGGAAGGTTCCGGATGGTCATGCATCGGAGTCCCCCGCTTCGCCCGGAAGTTCTGGACGATGACCTCCTGGATATGGCCCCAGCGGTCATGGGACGCCCTGATGGCCAGCAGCGTCTCGGCCCGCTCCGCCCAGGTCTCGCCGATGCCGATCAGCAAGCCGGTGGTGAAGGGGATCCTCTGGCGCCCCGCCTCCTCCAGGGTGGCGAGCCGGAGGGCCGGGTGCTTGTCCGGGGAACCGTGATGGGCTTGACCCCGCTCGAGGAGTCGCTGCGAGGTTGACTCCAACATGATCCCCATCGAAGGGGCGACCTGACGCAGCATCGCGAGATCGGAGGCGGTCATCACCCCGGGATTGAGGTGGGGAAGAAGTCCCACCTCCTCCAAGACGACCTTCGCGGCTGCCGCCAGATACTGAAGGGTCGTCCCGTGCCCCATCACCTCCAGCTCCTCTCGGGCCCTGCGATAGCGAAGCTCCGGCTTGTCCCCGAGGGTGAAGAGAGCCTCCCTGCACCCCGCAGAGGCTCCGGCCCGAGCGATCGCCAGCACCTCCTCTACGCTCAGGTAGGCTCGCTGGTGTCGTTGCGGCGGGCGGGAGAACGTGCAGTAATGGCAGACATCCCGGCACAGCACGGTCAGGGGGATGAAGACCTTGGGCGAGTAGGTGACGACGTTGCCCTGTCCGAGATCCCGAAGACGAGCAGCCGCTTCCAGGAGGTCCCGAGGAGGAGCTCCGGCGCAAAGGCGCCCGGTCACCTCCCGGACTTCGGCCTTCGTCATCTCATCCACGTTCTCGACCCTATCGCTCGGACCTGAAGCTCGCCCGGAGGGCGGAGGGATTCAACTTCTCGTTCCCGAATATGCTACGTGAGTGTTGGCCGCACCGCCCGAGGTAGTCTGCGAGCATCGTGAGCATCGTTGCGCTGGCAGGGGGCGTGGGGGCGGCCAAGCTCTTGCGAGGGCTGGTCCGAGCGATCGACCCCGAGGAGATCACGGTCATCGGCAACACGGGCGATGACGCCGTCTTCCACGGCCTGCACGTGAGCCCCGACCTCGACATCGTCACCTATACCCTGGCGGGATTGGTGGACGAGGAGCGGGGCTGGGGCCTGCGCTCGGACACCACCGCGGCCCTGGAGCAGATGGCTCGGCTCACGATCGACGCCTGGTTTAGGCTGGGCGACCGGGATCTCGGCACCCACCTCGCCCGGACCACGTGGCTGAACGAGGGCGCCTCCCTGTCGGAGGTGACCGACCGCATCCGAAGCGCCCTGGGGGTGAAGGTGCGGATCCTGCCCATGAGCGACGACCCCATCCGGACCAAGATCGTGACCGCGGGGGGGATCCTGCGGGATTTCCAGGAGTACTTCGTGCGCTTGCGTCACCGGGAGCAGGTGGCCGCGGTGTTCTTTCAGGGCATCTCGGAGGCGGCCCCGGCCCCCGGCGTCCTGGAGGCTCTGGCGATCGCGGATCGGGTGATCGTCTGCCCTTCCAATCCCGTGGTCTCGATCGGGCCCATCCTGGCCGTCCCCGGGCTCCGGGAGGTCCTCCGGAGCCGGCGTCGGGACGTCTTCGCCATCTCACCGATCATCGAGGGGGCAGCCCTGAAGGGGCCGGCCGTGGAGCTGCTCGAGGCCACCGGAGCAGAGCCGAGCGCCTCGGGGGTGGCCGCCCTCTACGCCGATTTCTGCGGCGCCTTCATCCTGGACCGCCGGGACGCCGACCAGCGCGCCAAGGTCGAGGCCCTGGGGATGCGAGCGATCCTCCTGGAGACGATCATGCAGACCCCGGAGGTGGCCGAGGTGCTGGCCAAGGAGCTTTTGGCCCTTTGAGCGCCTCAGGGCAGCCCCGACCCGTCTACGGGGCCCCGGCCATCCCGGTGACGCTCATCCCCATCGTCGGCATCCCGGAGGTGGCGCCCGGAGCGGACCTGGCGGAGATGATCGTCGAGGCGGCGATCGGCTCGGCGGTGGAGATCGTCGACGACGACGTCCTGGTGGTGACCCAGAAGATCATCTCGAAGGCCGAGGGCCGGATCAAGGAGGTCCATCCCTACGACCTGGAGGCCCGGCTGATGATCGTCGAGATGGAGGCCGCCCGGATCGTCCGACGCCGGGGCGACCTCATCATCGCCGAGACGCGTCACGGCTTCATCTGCGCCAACGCGGGGGTGGACACCTCGAATCTGGAGCCGGGCCAGGTGACGCTGCTGCCCGTCGACCCGGACAAGTCGGCCCGACGGCTCAGGTATCGCATCCGCCAGCTCACCGGAAACCACCCGGCCGTGATCATCTCCGATACCTTCGGACGTCCCTGGCGCCTGGGCCAGGTCAACCTGGCCATCGGCGTGGCCGGGATGCTGCCGGTGATCGACTACCGGGGAGAGCGGGACCACTTCGGGGTCCCCCTCAAGGTCACCCAGATCGCCATCGCCGACGAGCTGGCCTCGGCGGCGGAGCTGGTGATGGGCAAGGCCGACGGCGTGCCCGCGGCGCTGGCACGAGGCGTCCGCTACCGCAAGGGAAGGGGGCATGCCCGAGCACTCGTACGCCACCCCACCGACGACCTCTTCCGTTAGCCCGAGCGACGCATCGGCTAGCATTCGGACCCATGGCACGCGAGACCAAGAGGGTCCGGCGAGAGGCGGCCCGCCGGGCCAGGGCGGAGGCGGACCGGCGGCGGCGCCAGATGCGGCGCCGAAG
>JBOGWM010000274.1:0-7079 GCA_050693695.1 Actinomycetota bacterium | reverse complement strand
TAGCTAACCCGTGCGATCCCTACCCGATGGGCGCCGGGACGGTCTCCACCGGGTTCAGCGCGATAGCGGTTCCAGGCTCGCCAGCCGTCCCGGGCGATGACCAGAGCCGCCAGGACCAGCAGGAGTGCCACCCCGATCATCGCCCATGCCCCGTAGAGGGAGATCGCCGCTACCCCCGGGCGGACCACGATGGTCCTGTACAGGTTCAGAGCCGTCACCAGGGAAGCGGCGATGGTGGTGACGTACATGAACACCATGGGAATCCCGGCGTAGGCCGGGTTGCGCCGGGTCGAGGCCAGCCATACGGTGACCAGGAGCAGGCTCATCGCGGCCAGGAGCTGGTTGGCGGCCCCGAAGAGCTGCCAGAGGTAGACCCAGGTCCCCGAGAGCACCAGCAGCGTGACCGCCAGCATCGATATGAAGGTGGCGATGTGCTGGTTCCTGAATCCCACCCAGGCGCTCCCCAGCCACTCGGCGAGGGTGACTCGCATCACCCGGAAGATGAGCTGCACGACGGTCAACACGATCACCACGAACACTCCGAACCCCAGGGCGGTCCCGTAGGGAATGGGGAGGGCTCGCAGGGTCGCCACGTGGAGGAGGCTTCCCACGCCGGAGGCGAAACCCGCCGGGCCCGCCAGCCCCGCCGTGATCGCCACCGCGGTCAGCGAGAGCAGGCCGAGAGCGTTCTCCGAGAACATCCCCCCGCCCCCGACGGGCAGGGCGTCGGTCTCGTACTCGAGCTGGCGGGCGGTGCCGACCGACCCGAAGAGCGCGTGCCAGCCGGAGATGGCGCCGCAGGCAATCGTCACGAACAGCATCGGCCACAACGGTTGGGCGGCCCCCGTGGCGAGCGGGGGAGCGAACCCCTTGAAGGCCGCCAGCTTGAAGGCGGCCACCTCGGGGTCGAGGAAGGGCGCGATGACCGCCCCCAGGGCGCTGAAGGCCACGGTGAGCGAGGTGACCCAGAAGCCGATGTAGTTGACCGGCTGGGCGAAGCGCCAGACGGGCAGGTTGGTCCCCAGGTAGCTGAAGATGAGGAGGAAGATCGCCCAGCCCAGGAAGCTGGGGAACACGCTGATCGTGCCGGTGGCCGGATCGTAGGTGGGGGTCTTGGGACGCCGGCCCGTCTCGGGATCGGCCGGGGGCACTCGGGGATCGGCGTTGGTGGGATCGGCCACCCCGTAGAGCGGGCCCCCGGCGTTGAGCCGCGCGGTCAGCGCCTCGGTCGCGCCGCTGATCCGGCCCTTGGTCCAGTCCACGGGGGCCCTGGTCAGATCGTTTCCGAGCGGCCCCAGAGCCATCGCCAGGAGGGTGGCCAGGACCACCGCGATCGTGACTCCCACGACGCTGACCCTTCGCTTGTAGATCAGGTGCCCGGCCACCAGCCCCATGAACGCCAGCACCAGGATGCCGAAGGGCACGTCCGGGCGGGCATCCAGGACACCGGCCATGATCCCCAGGAAGGCCCCCCCGACGAGGAGCAGGTAGAAAAAGATGAAGAGGAACAGGATCCTACGGGCCCGAGGCGAGATGAGCCGGTGGGCGATGGCGCTCAACGAGTGACCCTCGTTGCGGACGGTCATCATGATGGCGCTGTAGTCGCTCACCCATCCGATGAAGCTCACCCCGATCATGAGCCAGAGGATGGAAGGCAGCCATCCCCAGATATTGGCGGCGGTGATCACTCCCACGATGGGACCCGCGGCGGCGATGGACTTGAAGTGGTACCCGTAAAGGACATAGCGGCTGGTGGGCACGAAGTCGACGCCGTCCATGTACACCCTGGCCGGGGTCGGCCTCTCCCCGTCCGCCTGGATGACGTTGCGATCGATGCGCTTGGCGTAGAGCCGGTAGGCCAGGTACGCGACGACAACGCCAATGATGACCACCCAGAGCGAGCTCATCGCCGACCTCTCTCTACGTGCTCCCGGAGATGATCCTAGCTTACGCCTCGACCCCGACCCTCAGTGATCCACGGAGCACAACACCTGCCTGCAGCGCCTCCTTGGCTATCGGATTGCCGCGTGCCAGCTCCACCCGGAACTCATCGGGGGTCCAGCCCACGGGCTGTACGCCGGCAGGTGCAACTTCCACCAGGAGCTTCAGCCTGTCCAATTCCCGCTCGGGTAGATGGCGGGCGAGGACGAGGACGTCCACATCGCTCCAGACGTTGAAGTCTCCCCGAGCCACCGATCCGACCACCACCACGGCCGCCACGCCGAGGGACTGCGGCAATGTATCGACATAGCCCCGAGCCAGATCCAGAAGCGCTTCCCTTTCGCCTCGGCGACGAGCGAGAACCGCGCCCGGCCATTTGGCCTTCGGATGGGCCCCCTCTATCATCCCGAAACATCCTCCCACAGCCGATCGACGGCCTCGATGATGTCCTCCGCGTCCCGGAGAGCCTCCTCGGCGTCTTCGGGCCCATAATGCACCCCCGGCGCTCCTTGAGGATGGGCGTCGGGGTACCTGGCGGGGATGTAATGCCTCGAGAGCCTTCGGGCCGCTGCTTCGGGAAGCTGGACACCAACCTCTCCGACCTCCTCCCCCAGCGTGGCCATGAGCCGTACCAGATCGTGGCCCCAGGGGGCCTTCCCGATGCCGTGGAGCAGTCCTTTCACGGCGAGCTGGGAGGCCTGCTCAGCCGCGAAGCAGGCCCAGTTGTGAATGCCGGCCGAGGCCTGGAGCCGGGCGGACTCCATGGCACGCTCCGCCTCGGCCCTCCACCGCCGGAACTCTTCGGCGTCAACCACCTTATGCCCGGATCTCCTGTCTCATGAAGCTGAGGTAGGCGGCCGCGAAGCACAGGACGGTGAGGGCGACGATCCCGGTGATCTGAGGCCAGACGATCAGCAGGCTCTGGTCCAGGCGCAGCTCGCTCGGGATCGCCCCAGGCTGGAGACGATACAGGAGGGGGCTTCCGAGCAGGGGATCGAGGGAGCGTTGCTCCGGGGTGAGCAGGACCACCGTCGCCTCCCCGTAGAGGGTTCCGGGAAAGACCCTGGCCAGGTTCTGCTCCATCCGGGCGTTGCGGATCTCCTCCAGGGGGCTGGCCTGGGGGGGCACGGGAGCGATTGCGTTGGCCAGGATGCCGACGAGGAGCTGGGCGAAGAGGGTGGCCAGCAGCCAGGACCCGATCGCCGCGATGGCGGAGGTGGCGGCTCCTCGCAGCACCACGGAGAAGAATGTGGCCAGGGCCAGCCAGAAGCCGGCATAGATGATGGTCAGGAGTAAAAAGAGGGTGAGCCGCGCGATCTGGGCTCCCGAGGGCACCACCCCGATCCGCAGCATCCCCACTCCCGCCACGATCAGGGTGAGAGCCCCGAGGACCAGGGAGATGACCGAGAGCCCGGCCACGAACTTCCCGTTGATCACGTCGTCCCGGTAGACCGGCTGGGAGAGCAGCCGGGGAAGGGTCCCCTGAGATCGTTCACCGTTGACCGCGTCGAATCCAAAGGCGATGCCCAGGAGGGGAGCGAGCAGGGCGACCATGAAGAAGAAGGGCGGGATGCGGTCCGGGGCGACGGTGAAGAGCTTGAGGAACAGGGCCGGGACCTGCGAGGAGGGCTCGGCCACGGCCTCGGCCGCATCCCTGATCCCCCCGGCCGCGGCCGACACCGAGAGGATGGCTGCGGCTCCGATCAGCAGGGCCAGGATGGTGAAGCGCAAGGAGAGGAGATGATCCGCAAGCTCCTTGGCGGCCACGATCCGCCAGCCGGCGCCCCCTCCGGTGTCTCGGGCGCCCTGCGGGCGCGAGCGGATCCGGTCTCTCCGCGAGGATCCACGCTGGAGGTCTTTGAGGCTACGTCTCCCCATCGCTCTCGCCTTCCCGGAAGTAGCGAGCATAGATCTCGTCTAGGCTCTCCTCTCGTCGCCGTAGATGCAGGAGGGAGATGTCTCGTTGCTCGAACGACCTCACGAGCTCGGGACGGATGTCTCTTTCGGCGGTGACGACCCAGAACTGGTCCTCCCGCTCGATACCTCGAACCCCTTCGATGCCCCCTAAGACCTCGCCGGCCCGCTCCCAGTCGGCGACCTGGATCTCGACGGTGACCTCGTCGCCCGCCAGACGAGCCGCGAGCTCGGCCACCGGGCCGACGGCTACCAACCTGGCCTTGACGAAGATCCCGACCCGGTTGCAGATCGCCTGTACCTGGTGGAGGAGGTGAGAAGACAACAGCACGGTCATACCATGTTGGTGGCTGAGGCTCTCGATGAGATCGAGGATGTCCCGGACCCCCTGGGGGTCGATCCCCACCGTGGGCTCGTCCAAGATGAGCACCTTCGGCTCCTTGACGAGGGCGTCAGCGATACCGAGGCGTTGGCGCATCCCTCTCGAGTACGTTCCCACCGGCGAGTCGGCGGCGGAGGCAAGCCCCACCCGCTCGAGGAGAGATTCGATACGTCTGGTGGCCTCCGGCTCGGGGATGAGGTTCAGCTTGGCGGTGTAGCCGAGGTTCTGGCGCCCCGTCAGGTCCGGATAGAAACCGACGTTGTCAGGGACATAGCCCAACACCCGCTTCACCTGGAGAGGATGGCGGGTGGGATCGAGACCCATCACCCGGGCCTCTCCCTCGCTTGGCTCCGAGAGACCGAGGAGCATGAGGATCGTCGTGGTCTTTCCGGCTCCGTTTGGCCCGAGCAGCCCGAAGATCTCCCCCGCAGCGACCTCCAGGTCGAGCCGGTCCACGGCGGTGAAGTCCTCGTAGCGCTTGGTGAGACCGCGGGCGAGGATCGTAGCTTCGACTCCGGGGCTGGGCACCGGCGCTACCGGCGTCCGTAGCGGCGGAATACCCAGAACAGAGCGTAGGCCGCACCGACGATGATCACCAGGCCGAGGAACCCGAACAGTCGGGAGGGCGACACGCTCACCCGGATATCGGCATTGCTGGTGGACTGCTCGGCGGAGGAGGTCAAGGTCACGACGTAATCCCCGGCCACCGCCTCGCCGCTCGGAGTGATGATCGCCGTGACCTTTCCGGTCCGCTTGGGGGCGATGTTGGGGATCGTGGATGGTCGGAAGGTCACCCGCCAGCCCGCGGGAGGCGTCGCCGAGAGTCGGATCCCCTTCACGGCGGTCGTGCCCTCGTTGCGCACCACCAGGGCCAGCTCGCTCGCCCGCCCGGCCACCGCTTTGGCGTTGAGCCGCTCGGTGGGCGTGGTGAGCGTGAGCTTCGATGTCCCGGTGATCTCGGCGGTCAGGACGACTTCGGCCTGCTTGGAGGCCCCGCCGTCGGCCCGGACCCCGATCTCGAAGGTGCCCGCCGAGACGTCCTGCGGCGGGTCGGCCTCCACCTCGATGGGACCCGATGCGCCGCCGTCCACCTTGAGGGTGGCGGCCTGGGTCTGGGTGCTGGGGCGAGCCTGGACGTTCCAGCCCTCGGGCCCCCTCGCGATCAGGTTGAAGGTGGTTGTCTCCGGCGTATTGTTGGTGAGGGTGAGGTTGTAGCGGAAGGTGGTGTCCGAGGGTGCGCGCAGGCTGGGGAACTCGGCCGTGAGCGTCACCGCTCCCGCCACGACTTCGGCCACCCGGAGATTGAGGGCCAGGGTGTCGGACGCGCCCCCCGAGGTTGCCCGGGTCACCACCTGGTAATCGCCCTTGGCGGCGTCGGGAGGCACCTTCACGTCGAGTTGCACCTGGGGAGGATCCTCGGGGGCCCCGTATACGCCCTGGATGACGAAGCCTCCACCCCGCAGGGTCGCCTGCCAGCCCGGAGGGGCCTGGAGGACCTCCAGCGTCACTCGCTGTCGAGCCGGGGTCCTAACCTCGAGGTTGAAGGTGACGCTCTTCCCGGCTTCCACGCTCACCGAGGGATACGGCGTGATGAGCTGGAGGGGCGCAGCGGCCGCGACGGGAATCGTCAGGGCGACACCAAGCGCGCATGCCCCCACAAGCGCGATCATCCGTATCGTTTTCACTCGCACTGGCTCGAGTCGTGATGGTTCGAAGTCCGTGGTCCCCACATGAATCGGGGTGTTTGCGTGGCCAAATATAGCAAGCCATCCGCCTCAGCGGCCGGATCTCACCAAGATGGAGACCCGGGGGGTGGCGCCACGGCCGTGGGGCAAGGTCTCTTTACGCCGGTCGGTGCGAACCCCGAGCTCGAAGAAGGGCGCGACCCGAAATGACGCCGGTATTCCAGCGCGAATGTCAGCGGTCCCATGGAGAATGGAACCCTTCATGAATTGGGTGGATCTGATCATCGTGGTTGCCGTCTTCGCCTCGGCGGCTCACGGCCTGCTCCAGGGAGCGGCGGTCCAGTTGTTCTCCTTCGGGGGTTTCGGAATCGGCCTGGTGTTGGGAGCGCTGATCGCCCCCGCGATCACCCGGGGGTTCAACGACGATCTCTCCCGGGTGATGGCCTCGGTGGTGACGGTGTTTGGCCTTGCCGGGCTGCTGGGGGGGGCCGGGAGATACCTGGGCGTCAGGGTGTGGGGTGCGCTGCGTCGCCTGCGCCTCGGGGCCGCGGATGCCGCGCTCGGGGCGGGGATCGCGACGCTGGCCACCCTCCTCGCCGTATGGCTGATCGCCGATATGTTCAAGTACACCGGCGTTCCGGCCATCTCCTCCACCATCCAGAGCTCGGTCGTCATCCGGGGTCTCTACGGCACCCTGTCTTCCCCGCCGCCGGTCTTCTCCCGCATCGCCCGGCTGCTGTACCCGTCCGGTCTTCCGCCCCCCTTCGTGGAGCTGGAGCCGACCCCGGCTCGTCCTGTACCTCTTCCCTCCGCTCCGGAGGTGGAGGCGGCGGTCGCCGCAGCCCGGGAATCCACGGTGCGGGTGAGCGGGATCGGCTGTGGAGGGGTCAAGAGCGGATCCGGCTTCGTCGTCGGGGCGGGGACCGTGGTGACCAACGCGCATGTCGTGGCCGGGATCGATAGACCCTTCGTCGAAGACAGCCGCGGGCGTCACCGCGCCACGCCGGTCTACTTCGACCCCGAGACGGATCTGGCGATCCTTCGGGCGAGCGGGCTCGCCGGCCGTCCGTTGCCGCTCGTACGCAGCATCGCTCGCCGAGGCCAGACCGGCGCTGTCCTTGGATATCCCGGGGGAGGCATCTTCGAGGCCTCCCCCG
>JBOGWM010000273.1:0-13085 GCA_050693695.1 Actinomycetota bacterium | reverse complement strand
GGACGTCCCGGTCACATCTTCAACCTCGGCCACGGCGTCCTCCCCGCCACCCCGGTAGAGAACCTCCAGCTCCTGATCGACACCGTCCACTCCTACCGGCCGGGGTCATGACGGTCGGGGTCCTCCTGATGAGCTATGGGAGCCCCCGCTCGCTAGAGGAGGTGGCGCCCTACTACACCGACATCCGGGGCGGAAGGCCGCCGAGCCCCGAGGCCCTGGAGGAGCTGAAGAGCCACTACCGCAAGGTCGGTGGACGCACCCCTCTCGAAGAGATCACCCACCGCCAGGCTGCCGCCCTCCAGGAGCGGCTCGACCGCCAGGCACCGGGAGGCTACCGGATCTATCTCGGGATGAAGCATTGGCATCCCCATATCCGAGAGGCCGTCGGGGAGATGGTGGCCGGGGGCGTCGAGCGCGTGGTGGGCATCGTGCTCGCCCCCCACTACTCCAAGATGAGCATCGGCGGATACGAGGACCGCTTGCTCAAGGCTCGCAGCGATCTCGGAGCGGACTTCGAGGCGACCGTCATCCCCTCCTGGTACGCGGAGCCGGGTTTCGTGGATCTGGTCGCGGCAAACCTCCGGACAACTCTCGGCGACTGGGGCCCGGCAGACGCCGCCACCGCGGTCTTCTTCACCGCCCACAGCCTTCCGGAGCGCATCCTGGCGGCTGGCGACCCCTACCGCGAGCAACTCCTCGACTCCTCCCGCCTGATCGCCGAGGCGGCCGGGCTCCCCCGGTGGGAGTTTGCCTTTCAGAGCGCCAGCCAGACCGGGGAGCCCTGGCTCGGCCCCGACATCCTGGAGAGCCTCGAGGCATTCGGAGCGCGAGGTGGGCGCCGGGCGCTGGTCGCGCCCATCGGCTTCACGGCGGACCACCTCGAGATCCTCTACGACATCGACCTGGAGTGTCGGGAGTTGGCCCGGGAGCTCGGCCTGGAGCTGCGCCGCATCCCCTCCCCCAACGACGACCCGCGCCTGATCGCGGTGCTCGCCGGCCTCGTGCTCGAGAACCGGTAGGGGCGAGATCACCCGGCTCCGGAAGAGCCCGCGCGACGGAGCCTCTCGAGGAAGGGCTTCGCTCGGAGTTGCCGGAAGACGTCCTGCGCCTCCGCCATCAGAGCCTCGCCGTTGGTCCGATCCTTCCGGGCCGAGAGCCACTCCGCGTGCTCGAGGAGGGTGACGGCCCGCCAGAATGGCGTCTCCCCGAGAGGGTTCATCCCCAGCGCTCTGCGAGCTTCCACCGCCTCCTCGGCCAGGGAGAGGGCCTCGGCCTCCCGGCCCGCCGCCCGCAGGATCCTCGTCCGGCTGATCAGGTGGACGCAGCGCTCCTCGATGTCGGCCGAGGAGGCGCAGCGCTCCGCGAGGGCGAGGACCTCCTCGACCCGCCCCAGCTCCCCCCGGGCCACATGGATCTCGACCATGGAGCCCGCGGCCATGCACAGAGACGTTCCCGAGCCGTCCTCCCCGGGAATCCGGGAGGCATGCTGGAGCGCCTCGTCCCACTGTCCCATCGAACAGAACGGGGAGGTCATCTCGGAGAGTATCCGCCACTCCTGGCGCTGGTCGCCGAGCTGGCGGGCGCGGTCCAGGGCGTCCCTGCTGTAGCTGAGAGCTTCCTCGTAGCGATCGTGCGCGTAGCAGAGATGGGCGAGGGTGCGGGTGGCGCGCAGGATCGCAGGGGAAAGATCGTTTTTGATCGCCACCTCGAGAGCGTGCTGCATCAATCCGAGGGCTTCGTCCGGCCGTCCGCGGGCATTCAGGATGAGGCTCTTGTTGACCAGGGCCTGGGAGAGGACCTCGGCTGCCATCAACCTCCCCGCGATGCGAAGCGAGGTCTCGACATGCTCTTGCGCCGGATCCATCTCCCCCCTGTGGAAGTAGAACCGGCCGAGCTGGGCGGCGACCCAGGCCAGGTCCTCATCCGGGTGCTCCTCGGCCAGCACCCGGAACGCCTCCTCCATGCGCCCGATGGCCTCCTCAAGCCGCCCGGTCTCCCACTCGACCTCGGCGCGGTGGGCGGACACCCGGGCCGCGGGGCCGGGCCGACCCGCCGCCTCGAACAAGGAGCCGGCATGCTCGAAACGGACCTCGGCGTCAGGGCCCCGGCCGCCGCGCCAGGCCATCTTCCCGGCCTGTTCCAGGATGCCGGCCTTCGTGAGAGCGTCGTCGGCCAGCTCGGCCGCCCGGTCGAAGTAGGCCTGCGCCTGCTGGCTGGCGCCCAGGGAGGCGGCCCGATGAGCTGCCAGGATCAGCATCTGTCCCGCTTTGGTCTTGATCTCGGCCGCGTCGGGCGCCCGGGGCGCCATCCGGTAGGCGTGGAGGTAATGAGAGGCCATCACCTCCACGGTCTCGTCCTCCTCGCCCCCCCTCCAGTGCTTGCTGAGGTGAGACGCTGCGGCGAGGTGGCGCGCCTTGCGGTCAACATTGGAGAGCCGGTCGTAGGCCACCTTGCTCACCATCTGCTGCAGAAAGATGTACTGGCCGCGCGCCGGGGAGTGGGGGTCGGTCTGGAACAAAAGGATCTCCTTGCGGACCAGGGTGTCGAGCATCGCTCGAAGATCGGCCTCGCCGGCTCCCGTCAGCGCCGAGAGGGCGCCCACCGAGAACCTCCTGCCCAGGACCGAGGCGTCCAGCAGGAGCCGCCGCTCCTCGGACGCGAGGCCGTCGAGCCGCTCGGCGATCAGCGCCTGGAGGGACTCCGGCACCTCCAGGGCCTCGATCGGTCCGGCCGGACGGTAGGAGCTCTCCTCCTGGACGAGCAGTCCCCGGTCGAGCAGCATGCGCACCGTCTCCATGGCATAGAGGGGGACCCCCTCCGCCCGCTCGAGGATCTCGGAGCCCAGCTCGGCCGGAAGCCCCGGCACCAGCCCGGAGAGCACCGGAGAGCAGTTGCTCCATGGCGCTGCGAGAGAGCGGATCGAGGTAGAGCTGGGTGAAGCCGCTCCTGACCGCTCCCCACTGCGGGTGGCGCTGGATGATCTCGGGGCGGGCGAGTGTCAGGATGTACAGAGCGTGATTTCGAGATCCCCCCATCAGATACTGGATGAAATCGAGCAGGCCGGCCTCCGCCCAATGGAAGTCCTCGAAGACCATCACCGTGGGGCGCCGCTCGGAGCCATCCGCTCGAAGAACCGCCTCCAGGCCCCGAAGAGGTCCTGAGGATCCCTGGCCGTCCGCTCCTCCAGGCCGACCAGGTGCGCCAGGCGGGGCTCGACCCAGCGGCGCTCCTCCTCGTCGGGGAACCAGTCCTGGAGAGTCCTCTGCAGCTTGGGCAGGGCGGTGACGGGGTCCTCGCCCTCGGTGATCCCGGTGCGCCGCCTCACCATAGCCGCCAGCGCCCAGTAGGTGACCCCTTCCCCGTAGGAGGGACACCGCCCCACGTGCCACAGCGTCTCGTTGGCCAGCGCGTCGGTGTACTTGCGCAGCTCCCAGGAGAGCCTGGACTTTCCCATCCCCGCGTGGCCGATCACCGAGACCACGCGGGTTCTTCCCTCCTCCATCGAGCAGTCGAAGAGCTCCTTGATCAGGCGGAGCTCGCGGTCGCGTCCGACGAAGGGGGACTCCAGACGCGAGGACTTGAGCTTGCCCTTCCTCAGCCCGATCACCCGAAGCGCATGCCACAGGCGTACGGGGTGGGTCCTGCCCTTGAGGTGATGAACCCCGGCATCCTCATAGACGATGGCGGCGTCGGTGGCCCGCCTCGTGGCGTCCAGGACATAGACCGATCCCGCAGGGGCGCTCACCTGGATCCGGGAGGTGGTATTGACGAGGTCTCCCGCCACCATCCCCTGTCCGCTGGCCCCGATGGTCACCGCCGCCTTCCCGGTCGCCACCCCCACCCGGGCGCTGAGCTCCGGGATCCCCACCTCCTGGCCGAGGGTGCTGACCGCGGCGGCGAGGTCCAGGGCGGCGCGCACCGCCCGCTCCGCGTCGTCCTCGCGCGCCGAGGGAGCGCCCCACACCGCCACCACGGCGTCGCCGATGAACTTCTCCACCGCCCCGCCGTAGCGCTCGATCAGCGGGCGGCAGGTGTCGATGTATCGGGTCAGAAGCTCTCGCACCTCTTCCGGATCGCGATGCTCGGAGAGCGTGGTGAAGCCCTCGAGATCCGCGAACAGGACCGAAACCATGCGTCGCTCGATGGTCGGGGCAGCCCCATCGGCGGCGGCTGCCGGGACCCGGCGGCCGGGCGCCCCATCGGCGCAGGGCGCAGGCCCGCGCCGCACTCGCCGCAGAACTTGGACCGGGGATCGCTCTCCGAGCCGCAGGAGGGACAGGACCGGGGGAGCAGAGCGCCGCACTCGCGACAGAACTTGCCGCCGGCGTCGTCCTGCGTCCCGCACGTGGACCAGCGCATGTGACCCCCCGTAGCCACACACCAAGTACCATGAAAAGATTACACTGGACAAAGGGTGCTTCACCCGAGAAAGCATTCGCCCGATAAAGAAAACGGAAAAATGTTTCGCCGACTGATCCTCGTCCTTGTCCTTACCCTCGGGATCACCTGGGGAGGCGTCGCCGCGCTCCGGCCACCAGACCTCGACCGCGCCGCCCCCTCATCCCGGGCGGTTCTCGCCGAGGCCGCGCAGGTCATCGACCTTCCGGCCCCCAGGCGGGCGCCTCCTCCCCCGCCGCCGCCCCGCCCGCCGGGCGAGCTGCCCGAGCTCGCATTCGAGCTAAAGGGCAGCTACCTCGTGGTCGATGCCCGTCGGAGCAAGGTGGACGTCTTCGCCGAGCCGGGGGGCAGCCCCACCCAGCAGCTTCCCGGGCGAAACCCCGTTGATCAGGCCGTCCCCTTCCTCGTCCTCGACGAGACGCCGGGCTGGTACCGGGTGGTGCTTCCGGCGCGGCCCAACCGCTCCACGGGTTGGCTCTCCGCCCAGCAAGTGGCCCCCCGGGAGGTCAAACACGCCCTGATCGCCCGTCTCGGGCAATTCCGCCTGGAACACTATGTCGATGGACAGCTACACCAGGCATTCCGGGTGGCCACCGGGAAGCCCTCCACCCCCACGCCCACCGGGCTCTTCTACGTCTGGGCCACCCAGGAATACCGTCATCCTCCCTACGACCCCGGGATCTTCGCCCTGTCGGGCTTCTCGCCGGTGCTGACCAATTGGCCGGGCGGGGGACGGGCGGGCATCCATGGCTGGCAGGACTCCCGGGTGATCGGCAAACGGGCCTCGAACGGATGCCTGCGCATGGCTCCCCAGGACTTCCAAAAGCTCCTGTCCAGCGTCCCGCTGGGCACCCCGGTGCAGATCCTGCCGTAGCCTGCCCAGACCCCGAAACGCTTTCCGAGGAAGCGGTAGGCTGCTATAGGGAGTATGGCAATTCATCTGTTCGATCAATCTTCACGGATATCCCGTCTATCGATGAGATCCGCATGATCCTTGCTCTGAGCGCCGGGCGAGACTCGCCCTCCGAGCTGCGAGCCCGACTGGCGTACGTCGAGGCCACCCGGCGCGAGGTGCTGCGGGCGCCTCGCCCGGGCGTGGGCGAGCTGGCGCTGGTATGCACCTGCCACCGGACGGAGGCCTACTTCACTTCGGAGGGCGACGAGTCAGAGGCCATCCACACCGTAGCGGCGACCCTTCCCGGCCTGCTTCCCACCGACCACCACGACCTCCGCTTGATGAAGGGCCTGGAGGCGGTCGAGCACCTGTTCCGGGTCGCCTGTGGACTCGACTCGCTGGTGATCGGGGAGCCCCAGGTCCTGGGACAGATCCGTCGAGCCTACGCGCTGGCTCGGGAGGAGGCAGCGGCTGGCGCCACGCTGTCCAACCTCTTCGGGCGCGCCATCCGGCTGGGAAAACAAGTCCGGAACGGGATCTCGTCCGAGGAAAGGGTCCATAGCATCGGCTCCATCGCCGCCGAGCATCTGGCCCTGCGCCTGGGTGGGCTCGCGGGCCGATCCGGGTGTGTCGTGGGGGCCGGGGAGGCGGCGACCGATGCCGCCCGTTCCCTCTTTCGCTGCGGTGCGCGCCTGGCGGTCGTCAGCCGAAACCGTCCCTCCGCCGCCCGGCTCGCAGGAGAGGTCGACGCCACCGGCCATCTATTGAAAGATCTCCCCGAGGTGCTCTCCAGAAGCGAGTTCGCCGTGGTGGCGGTCTCGAGCGGGATCCTGGTGCGGGTGGAGGATCTTCCCCGGCGCAGCCCGGAACATCCCTTCCTGGTACTCGACCTGTCCGTTCCCCGGGCAGTCGAGATCGATGGGCGGACCGATGTCGAGCTTCAGAGCCTGGAGGAGATCCCCGGACGTCCAGGCCCCGAGATGGAGGTATTCGTGGCGGAGACCGAGCCCTTGGTCCTCGCGGAGCTGGCCCGCCTCGAGCGCTGGCTGGGTACCCGGGCCTCGGGGACCGCCATCCGGGACCTCAGGGCTCGGGCCCTCGGCCTGGTCCAGGCCGAGGTGGCCAGGGCGACCTCGGGTCTGAACCTCCCGACCGAGGCCGAGAAGCGAATGACCATCCTGGGCATGAGGATCGCCAAGAAGCTGCTCCACGGGCCGACGACCGCGCTGAGAGAGGCGGATGACGAGACCCGGGCCCTCATCCGCCGGATCTTCGGGCTCGGCTGATCCGGACTTGGGTCACATGGCCATCACCGCCCGCCAAACCGTGCGCATCGGAACCCGGGGCAGCCGCCTCGCCCTGATCCAGACCGAATGGGTCATCCGGCGCCTCCGCGGACTGGCTGCCGACGTCGGATGGGAGCCGGCCATCATCACCACGACCGGCGACCGGAGCATGACGGCTGAACTGGGAACCGGCGTCTTCGTGCAGGAGATCGAGCACGAGCTCCTCGACGGTCGCATCGACCTCGCAGTCCATTCCCTGAAGGACCTCCCCACCGAGAGCATCAAGGGGCTGACCCTGGCGGCGATCCCGCTCCGAGCCGACCCCCGGGACGCTCTCGTGGGAGCCAGGCTCGAGTCCCTTCATCCGGGAGCCCGCGTGGGGACCGGCAGCCCTCGCCGTCAGGCCCAGCTCCGGCACCTCCGCCCTGACCTGGAGGTCCTCCCCATACGGGGAAACGTCCCCACCCGGGTCGAGAAGGCCCGCTCCGGAGAGGTGGATGCGGTGATGCTGGCCGCCGCGGGGCTGGCGCGCCTGGATCTGACGCCCGACGAGCTCTTCGCCCCCGACGTGATGATTCCGGCACCCGGGCAGGGGGCCCTGGCGGTCCAGGCGAGGCTGGAAGATGAGGAGTTGCTCCAGCTCGTGGCGGGCCTCGACGACTTCGCGACCCGGGCGGCGGTGACCGCCGAGCGGGCGGTTCTGAGAGAGACGGGGGGAGGATGCATGCTGCCGGTGGCCGCGTACGCCGAGGTCGATGCGGGTGCGCTCAGCATCCAGGCCGCGGTGACCTCCTCCGACGGGGCCCGCCAGGTTCGGGTTCTCGAGGTCGGGGAGGCGCTCGAGCCCCTGGAGGTGGCCGCTCGGGCGGCTGAGCGCCTCCTTCAGATGGGCGCCCTCGAGCTCCTGCGCGGCGACGATTGACGCCGCGCCCCGAAGGGAGATTGGCCGGCAGGCGAGTCCTGGTCCTGCGCCCCAAAGCTCAGACGGGCAAGTTCATCCAAGCCCTCGCCGCCGAGGGAGCCGAGCCGGTCGTGGCGCCCGCGATCCGCATCCTGCCGCCGAGCAACTGGGACCCGATCGACCGGGCCCTCTCCGAGACGGGCGCCTTTGATTGGCTGGTGTTCACCTCGGTCAACGGCGCGGCGGTGCTGGATCGAATCCGGGATCGGGCGCCCCACCGGCGAACGGGGCGCATCGCGGCCATCGGGCCGGCCACCGCGAGAGCCGTGGAGAGTCGGGGATTCCCCGTCGGCTTCATCCCCACCTCCTATACCACCCGGGCGCTCGCCCGGGAACTTCCCGGAGCCCCCGCACGGGTGTGTCTGATCCGGGCCGAGATCGCCGGCCCGGAGCTGGACGAGGAGCTTCGCGCCCGGGGCTTCAAGGTCGCACGCCTCGACGCCTACCGCACCCGGGCCGCCGATCCGGACGAGATCCGAGCCGCCCTCGCCCTCGGCATCGACGCGGTGGCCCTCACCAGCGCCTCGATCACTCGGGCCTTTGCCGCCGCCCTCGGAAGCCCGGCCGATCTTCGGGGAGCGGTTCTCTACTGCATCGGCCCCGCTACGGCGGCCGCCTGCCGGGAGGTCGGCCTCCCCGTGGGAGGCGTAGCTCGTGAGCACACCGTGGCGGGGCTGGTGGCCGCGATCTCGGAACATCTGGGTGGGATCCCTGAGGGCCCTGAGGTTCCCTAAGGGCCCGGAGCCGGCACGGCCGCTCCCTCTCACGTTGCATGGCGCACGTCCGTTGCCGGGGCCGCCGCCCGACTCGAATAGAACTCGTTGGGATCGATGCTGGCTCGGCGCCTTGAGTCTTTCGAAGTTTTAGAGTGCATATAGCGGTAGGAGTCCGTCGCGATGCAGATATCGTCGAACTCCGCGGTCAGCCGATCAAGCAGCTCCGGGCTCATCCGCTCCGGACGGATGGCCACGTAGAACAACACCTCGACCCACTGCTGGTCATCCGCGTCGCCTCTCGATAGATACGCCGAGGTGATTCCCTTGACGTAGAGGGTGATGGCGCTGAAGCAGCCATGCCGCTCGCGATAGGCGCGCAGGAGCGCGAGGAGCCGACGGCAGACCGCTTCGTACGCCGACATCCTGGCGATGGCGACGAGGTACCGGGTGGGGTCACCGACGCCGGCGTCGAGGATCTTGTCGGAGAACGACTCGGCGTTCTTGATCGTGGCGTACCGGGGACTGAAAAGGACCCCGGCCAGGCCCACATACTTGAGCGCTCGGTCGATGGAGGTGGGGAGTCGGCCGGCCGTGTAGCCCAGGCCATGGAGGAAGCCATAGACCACCTCGTTGCGCCAGCGGGCGGTGGTGGTCTGCTCGCAGTCCCGGTAAGCGGAGAACTGGCCGAGACCCACGCGCCCGAGGTCGGTCCAGGCGCCTCGCATGAACCGGGCGTCGGGGGGAGGCTGCGCCAGGTATCGCCGGGAGGCATCCAGCCAGGCGTCCAGGCTCCGGTAGAGGGTACGCTGGTTGCGCCAGATCGTGGAATACTTCTCGATGCGGACGATTCTCACCGTGACGGCGGCGATCACCCCATGGCGGCCGAGACCCAGGAGCACCTTGTAAAAGTCATCGGGGCGCTCGGTCCGGCTGCAGACGATCACGTTCCCGTCCCAGTCGACGTACTCGATGCGCTCCACCACATCCACGAAGAGCCCATAGCGGAATGAGGAGGCGGTGATGCCACCCACCGAGCAGAAGCCCCCTACCGTGACGTGGGCATGGTCGCCGATGACCGGTAGGCCCAGGCCCCGCTGCGCGAGGACATCGTCGACGTCCGCCGACGCCAAGCCCGGCTGCACGGTCACCGTCATGGCTCGGTCGTCGATCTCGAGGATCGAATTGAGCTTCTCGGTCAGAAGGATGCTTCCTCCCTCGGACACCACCAGGTCATTGCTCGAGTGGCCCTTCGCCCGGATGGCGAGGGGCTGGCCCAGCGCCTTCGCCTCCGCGACCGCGGCCACGATGTCATCGGTGGTGCGGGGGAGGTAGATCTTGAGGGGGAACCCGGGCCGGACCGAGGGATCCGCGATCCTCCCCCAGTCATAGCCGAGGCTGTCGATGCTGTCGTGGAGGAAGGCCTCGTGGCTGTTGATGCGCTTGCGCCAGCCTTCCTGTCCCCGCCGCTCACCCGGCTGCCTGGCGCCGGCGCCGCCACGGCGCGCTCGGGAGAAAGCGGCCCCGGCCAGGCCCACCCCCGCGATCAATCTCCATCTCGAGGTTCGACGCATGTTCAGGAGGTAGCTTGCGGAGCTGTGATCACTCACCGCCTCGATCTCGAATACCCGCCCAATGATAAGGATACGGAGTCAAGAGGACAAAGCGAGGGGCGCAGATCCATATGAGGCCCGCCCGCGGTGATTCGCTTACCCACCCTGGAAAAACATGGATCAGCAGGGGAACTCCCGGGCACGCAGCCTCCACTAACCTTCTACGCTTGAGACGAAAAGGGGGTTCGGGCATGGCTAAGACCCTGGACAGGCCGACGTCTTTGAGGGATGACCCTCAAGAGATCGAGTCCTCCGAAGAGCAGCTCGATGGCAAGAGAGTCCCGTCGCCTTCCATGTCGGGGCTGTACCGGGCGGCGTGGCGCTGGCACTTCTACGCCGGTCTGTTCGTGATCCCGGTCCTGTTGGTCCTCGCGGTGACCGGGATGATCTACCTGTTCAAGCCCCAGGTCGAGCCCATGCTCTACCGCGACAAGATGCGGGTGGCGCTGCCGGCGGAAGGGACCAGACCCGTGCCGTACGGGGACCAGGTCGCGGCGGTGGAGAAAGCCTACCCCCGATACCGGGTCGTCAGCGTCCAGACACCCACCTATCCAACCCGCAGCACCCAGGTGAACGTCACGAGAAAGGGCGAGGAAGGCGCGGACCAGTGGACGGGCGTTGACAAGTTCGTCTTCGTCAACCCCTACACGGGGGCCGTGCTCGGCGACCTCAACGCAGCCGATACCTTTATGGCCGATGTCCGGGAGCTCCACGGAAACCTGATGGTCGGCGGCCAGGAAGGAATCGGTGATTGGATCGTCGAGCTCATCGCTTCCTGGGGCGTGATCCTGGTGGCGAGCGGCTTCTATCTCTGGTGGCGCGGCCGGAAGCCCCGGAAGGCTCAGCGCGCCTCCGGCCCGCTGCACGGGCGGTCCCTGACCCGTAACCGCCACGCCCTCATCGGCGCGCTGGCCGGTGGGTTCCTGGCATTCTTCATCGTCTCGGGCCTGCCCTGGTCGAGCTTCTGGGGGAACGGGATCGGGAAGATCGCCACCACAACCGGCACCGACAGTCCCGAGCTCGCCGAGGACGCCACCACCTCGAAGCCCCCGGTCCTGAACAAGGACCTGGCGGGCGGGAACAATGGCCTTCCCTGGGCCACCGAGCTGCTTGAGGTCCCCTCTTCGGACTCCAGCGGCCAGCCCCACCATGGCGAGACGGGTGCGGCCCCGAGCGATACGTCCCCCGCGTCCAAGCCGCAGGCGATCGGCATCGACCGGGTGATCGCAATCGCCGAGGCGCGTAGCTCGCCGAAGCACGGCGTCACGGTGCTCATGCCTGAAGGAGAGACGGGCGTGTACACCACGAATAACACCCAGCCCAACAACCCCCACGCCGACCACACCCTGGGCATCGACCAGTATTCGGGCAAGGTTCTCTCCTCGGTCACCTTTGGGGACTACGGGCCACTCGGCAAAGCCATATCGGACGGCATCGCGCTGCACGAGGGTCGGCGCTTCGGCGCGGGGAACCTGTGGTTCAACTTCCTGATCGTCGCCGGAGTGATCTTCCTGGCCGTGACCGGCCCGATGATGTGGTGGAAACGGCGCCCGAAGGGAGCCTTCGCGCCGCCACGGCGTTCAAACGATCCCAAGACGAGGCGGCGACTCTTCTGGGTGGTGATGTTTCCCATCGGAATCCTGTTTCCTCTGGGCGGGATCACCATGCTGGCGGTACTGTCGCTCGACTGGCTGGTGCTGAGGCGGATCCCCCGGCTGGCGCGAGCCTTCGGCTCCGCCTGAGTGCTGCCGCACTCCGGAGCCCCCGGCCTGGGAGAATGGGGGCGATAGAGAGTGGACAACCACGGACAGGAGGACCCATGACCGATCATCGTCGCCGGCTTCGGCGCCTACGGCGCACCGAGGGGATACGGCGCCTCGTCGCCGAGACGCGCCTCTCCCCGGACCGCTTCGTGCTGCCCATCTTCGTCGCGGAGGGCCTGGCCGAGGAGGAGCCGCTCGCTTCCCTGCCCGGCCACCACCACTGGCCGCCGGAGCGGGTGAGCGTGGTGGCGAAGGAGGCCGAGTCCCTCGGGGTGCCCGGGCTGCTCATCTTCGGGGTGACCTCCGTCAAGGACGAGCGGGGATCGCGCGCCTCCGCCCCCGACGGACCGGCCCAGCGAGCCATCGCCGAGGCGAAGGCCGCCGCTCCGGGCCTGGTCGTCCTCGCGGACACCTGCCTCTGCGGCTACACCAGCCACGGTCACTGCGGGGTGATAACCGACGGCGAGGTGGAAAACGACGCCACGACGGAGATCCTGGCCACCGTCGCCGTCTCCCAGGCGGAGGCGGGGGCGGACTTCGTCTCGCCCTCCGACATGATGGACGCGAGGGTGGGCGTGATCCGCCAGGCCCTCGACGACACCGGGTATCCGAGCTGCGGGATCATGGCGTACTCGACCAAGTTCGCTTCCGCCTTCTACGGCCCATTCCGGGAGGTGGCCGACTGCGCGCCTCAGTTCGGGGACCGCCGGGGATATCAGATCGACCCTCCCGATCAGCGCCAGGGCCTGGCCAGCATCGAGCGTGATCTCGCCGAGGGGGCCGACATCGTGATGGTCAAGCCCGCCCTGGCGTACCTGGACCTCATCCACGCCGCCCGGGAGCGCTTCGACGCTCCGCTCGCGGCCTACAACGTGAGCGGGGAGTTCGCCATGGTGAAGGCGGCTGCGGAGCGGGGCTGGGTCGACGAGCAGCGAGCGATCCTCGAGATCCTCACCGCCATCGTGCGGGCCGGAGCGGACTTCGTCTGCACCTATCACGCCCTGGAGGCCGCCCGCTGGCTCCAGGAGCACTGATGGAAGGCGATCCGGACTCGCAGGGATCGGGCCCTCGAAACCGGGCGCTGTATGACCGGGCCCGAGCGGTGATGCCCGGCGGGGTGTCCTCCCCCGTGCGCGCCTTTCGGGCGGTGGGAGGAACCCCTCGGTTCATGGTCTCGGGCTCGGGCGCCCGGGTGACCGATGTCGAGGGCCGCACCTACATCGACCTCCTGGGATCCTGGGGGCCGCTCATCCTCGGGCACGCCCACCGGGCGGTGACCGAGGCGGTGGCCTCGGCGGCCGCACGAGGTACCTCCTTCGGCGCACCCACGTCCGGGGAGGTGGAGCTGGCGGAGCTGATCATCTCCGCGCTTCCCTCGGTCGAGATGGTCCGCCTGGTCTCCTCGGGGACCGAGGCGACCATGAGCGCCCTCCGCCTGGCCCGGGCCGCCACCGGG
>JBOGWM010000272.1:0-8081 GCA_050693695.1 Actinomycetota bacterium | reverse complement strand
GGCCTCCTCCAGGGAGGTGGCGCACGGGCAGGGTCGCTTCTCGGGGATGCGGGGGATGAGCTCGGTCAAGAGCCCGCGCAGCTTCTCGTTGTTGTCCATGAAAACCCGGCCAACCTCAGCCGCGGTCACCGCCGGAACCCCCTCGATCCCCACGTCGTAGTCCGTGATCAAGGAGATGTTGAGACAGCACATCTCCAGCTCTCGCGCCAGGGCCACCTCGGGATACTGGGTCATGTTGATGACCTCCCAGCCCTGGCGGGCATAGAAGGCGCTCTCCGCACGAGTGGAGAACCTCGGCCCCTGGATCACCACCACCGTCCCGGTCGACCGCATGGGGATGCCGAGCTCCTCACCGATCTCGATCGCCAGGGCGCGCAGATCCGGGCAATAGGGATCGGCGAAGCCGACGTGCACGATGACCGGGCCGTCGTAGAAGGTGTCTGCCCGGCCCCCCGTCCGGTCCACGACCTGGTCGCAGATGACGAACTCGCCGGGGGCGACCTCCCCCTTGAGCGAACCCGCGGCACAGGGGGCGATGAGGCGCGTCACCCCCAGCTCGCGCATCGCCCAGACGTTGGCCCGGTAGTTGATGCCATGAGGAGGGATGGAGTGACCCTTTCCGTGGCGCGCCAGGAAGGCCACCGTCCGGCCTCCGACCTCGCCGACCGCCACCCGATCCGAGGGGGCCCCGTAGGGCGTCTGGACGAAGAGCTCCTCGCAGTCTCCAAGAAAGGAATAGAAACCCGAACCACCGAAGAGCCCGATCTCCGCCGTCGGCCGAGCCATGATCTCAGGCTGACTTCTCGACGGCCCCGGGAGCCGAACCGCCCGCCTTCTCCCCCCTGCCATCACCGGTCTTGATGTCATCGGTCTTATCCCGAGGCTTGTCCGGCGGCTTGGCCTTCGATGTAGCGGAGTGACGATGCTTGTCGGTGGAATAAAAACCTGAGCCCTTAAAGAGGATCCCGGCCGGGTGAAAGACTCGCCGCAGCCTCCCCCCGCAGGCCAAGCAAAGCTCCAGAGGATGGTCGGAGAAGGTCTGAACGACTTCGATGTGGTGGCTGCACGATGTACAGGCGTATTCGTAGGTTGGCATGTCTCCCGAGAGTTGAGAAAACGCTACTTTGACTGATCTCTAGTATGACAGAGATGGAATCGCTGGAGCCAGGATCGGCTGGAGGCTGAGCCTCCGGTCCTCGGACGTGCAGGACCGCCATCGCCATGTCGGCTCTCGGATCGGCTCTCGGAGGCGGGGGCCATAAAGTTCTCGTGTCCGCGTTCCGAGAAAGAACTCAGGGAAGCGACCATGGTCGAGGGGCGCGGGGGGTTGGCCTTGTCTTTGCAGTCCAGGCTGTTCTCCCTCTTCACTGCCATTGTCCTGCTCCCGCTGGCGACCGCCGGGTTCTTGGTCCAGCGCCTCGTCGTGCGAGACCGAGAGCGCGATACCTCGACCGAGCTGAGACTGGCCAGTGAAGGGGCGCTCATCCTGTATGGGCAACGGGTCCTGGCAGCCCGCGACCGGGTGACACTCGTGATCCAAGATCCGCAATTTCGCCAGCTCCTCACTCAGAAGAGGTACGCGGAACTGGAGCCTTTGATCCTCGGCTGGCTGCTCGTTGGCGAGATCGACCTCGATTTCGTGGTGGTCGCCGACGCCCGAGGCGTCGTCTTGGCCCGGATGCTCAAAGGGGCGGGGTTTCTGCCGCAGGTGAAGGCTCCCACGGCCGAGGAGATCGTGCGTGGCCAGACGCTGGCGGCGGGGAGCCTGCCCCTCACCAGGACGGTGGCTACGGTTCCGACGGGCGGGCCCTCCGGTGAGATCGCCGTGGTTTATGGAGGCTACTACCTCGGCTCCCACTTCGCTCGGTGGCTGGCCCGGGGGCACGAGAAGGGCATCACCATCCTGATCCAGGGCCAGGCCACGGGCAGCACCCTCCCGAGCGCCGCGAGCTGGCGGGGACCGGTCCCGATGCCGGTGGAGGAGACCGCCCAGGCGACGAAGACCCGCCTGGGCGACCAGAAGGTCTATGCGGTGCTGGCCCCCCTCTCCCGAGACCTTCCGATCTCCGCCGCCGCCCTGGTGACCTCGAGCCCGGAGGCGGGGGTGGTGAGCCTGGCGAGGAGGGTCAACCTCTCGATTGTCATCCTTATGATCGTGGCGGCGGTTGGGGCCGGGATCCTGGCGTTCGTGCTGGCTCGGGCAACCGCCAGGCCCCTGCGAGAGCTGGCGGCGGGAGCGAACGCCATCGCCGCGGGGAACTACGACCAGCACATCCGGGTACGCTCCTCGGATGAGGTCGGCCAGCTAGCCCGGGCCTTCAATGAGATGGCCGAGCGCCTCGCCGTCCATGTCGCAGAGCTGGGGAAGTCCCGGGAGGAGCTGAAGCGGGCATTGGCGCGCTTTGGGGAGACCCTGCGTTCCACCCACGACCTGCGGAAGATGCTGCAGGTGGTGCTGGACACCAGCCTGGACACCCTGCACGCCCGCCGGGGCCTGCTCATGCTGATGAATGCCTCCCGGGACGGGCTGGTGGTCAGCTTGGCCCGCGGGATCACTTCCAGGGACTTCGAACTGAAGCTGGACGAGGGAGTGGCGGGCTACGTGGCCGCCACCGGTGATGGGGTTCGGATCCCGGACGGCAAGGACCTCCCCCTGCCGGCGCCCCAGGAGCCTCCATTCCGCACCGCCCTGTCGATTCCCATCTTCTCCGAAGAGCGGGTGATCGCGGTGCTCTCGCTCTTCGACAAGCAGGGAGGTCGCAACTTCACCGAGGCCGACCTCGGCACCCTAACCTCTCTGGCCGACCAGGCGGGCGTGGCGATCGAGAACGTGCTGCTTCACCAGGAGGCCCAGCAACTCGCCATCACCGACGCCCTGACCGGGATATGGAATTACCGGTACTTCCAGAGGGAGTTCGAGCAGGAGATCGACCGGGCCACCCGCTTCAAGCGGCCCTTCTCCCTGGTCATGTTCGACCTCGACGACTTCAAGTCTCTCAATGACACCTACGGCCATCAGCGAGGCGACGCGGTCCTGGCCGAGCTCGCCCGCCGCGTGAGAGACGCCATCCGGGACATCGATGTCTTCGCTCGCTACGGCGGCGAGGAGTTCGTGCTGGTCCTGCCTGAGACCGATGCCGACGGGGGGTTGCGGACGGCCGAGAAGGTCCGGCGCCTCATCGCCTCCGCCCCCTTCGGTCAGGAGCCGTCGGCGGTCACGATCTCGGCCGGGGTGGCCAGCTTTCCCATCCACGGAACCGACGGCTCCTCGCTCCTGCGGGCGGCCGACCTCGCCATGTACGAGGCGAAAGCCGGGGGCAAGAACCGGGCGGTCCTCTACCGGCCTCCCCGCCCGGAGATGGCCCGGGTCTCGGGTCGCTAAACTGACGCCTGATGGTGCGCTGATGCCGGTACGCAAGGGGGTCATACCCGCGGCAGGGCTGGGGACTCGGTTCCTACCGGCCTCCAAGGCGGTCCCCAAGGTGCTCCTTCCCGTGGTCGATCGCCCCGTCATCCAGTACGCGGTGGAGGAGATGGTTCGAGCCGGCGTCACCGATATCTGCATCGTCCACTCCCGCGGCCAGGACGCCATCGCGGATCACTTCTCCCCGGCCCCCGAGCTCGAAGCGGTCCTGGAAGCCACCGGCAAGGCGCAGCTCCTGGAGGAGATGGAGGCCCTGAGCGATCTCGCCCGCATCTACTGCGTCCGCCAACACCGCCCGCTCGGGCTCGGCCACGCGGTCTGGACCGCTCGGGACCATGTGGGGGACGAGCCCTTCGTGGTCGTCTTGCCAGACGAGCTGTTCGATCCCGGGGGAACCTTCCTCGAGAGGTTGATTCAGACCTTCGATGAGCATGAGACCAGCGTGATCACCGTGCAGGAGGTGCCCGGCGACGAGATCGGTCTCTACGGGGCGATCGAGCCCGAGGACGCCGCGGAGGATCCCCTGCGAGTGCGTTCCATCGTCGAGAAGCCGCCCCCCGGCTCGGCCCCCTCCAACCTGGCCTGCGTCGGGCGCTACGTGCTGGATCCCAAGATCTTCGACCTGCTCTCCAAGCTGGACCCCGGCGTCATCGGGGAGATACAGCTCACGGATGGCCTGGATGCGCTGGCCGGGGAGGGTCAGCTCCTGGCTCAGCGATATGGGGGGCGGCGCTGGGATACCGGGAACAAGCGGGGCTACCTGGAGGCGGTCTTCTCCCTGGCCGCGGAGCGCGACGACCTCCGGCCGACCGTGGCCGCCTTCGTGAAGGGATTCAGCGTCTGATGGAGCCGGAGGCCAGGCCCGGGCTCTCGCACCTGGTCCCGAAACCCCTTGAACCCCGGTTCGAGGCCGAGACTCAAGTCTTCGGGCGCTTGAAATAGGCGACGACCCCTCCCACGTCAGGAGGGCTGAAGACGCACACCAGCTCCCAGCCCTCGTCTCCCCAGTTGCTCAGGATCTCCGCCGCGGCGTGCGGGATGATCGGTACGGTTGCGTATTCCCACTTGGTCATATCCGCCATCTCCTCGTAGTTTGTCAGGCAAGAGGCTCGTCGAAGCCCGTGTTGAAGACCTGTCCGGGTAAGAAGAGCCAGAGGCCCTGCTCGTCCGTCTCCCGGGGAAGGGTCATTCGGAGACGCTCGGGATCGGGGCCAGAGCTCGTCCCCGGATATATCAGAGCCCCTCGGGCCTGAAGCTCCTCCAGCATGTCGCGGGTCGGGTGACCCTCCAGTTCCATCGCTGACCCCCGCTCGGCTCTCTTCGTGTCCAGACTTCCTCGTTCAGGATAGACGAGCCCGTTGCTCGATCCACTCGATGAGCAGGCGGGTGCCGACCCCAGTTCCCCCCTTGCGCAGGTAGTGCTCCTCCTCCTCGCAGCGTGCCGGACCGGCGATGTCCACGTGGACCCAGGGAACGTCTCCGACGAAGTCCGCCAAGAAGATCGCCCCGAAGATGGGTGAGCCCGCCCGCTGGCCGGTGTTCTTGATGTCCGCGACCTCGCTGTCCATCTCCCGGCGCAGGTCGTCGATGATCGGCATCTCCCAGACCCGCTCTCCGCTGCGGTGGGCGGCATCGCGGATCTGCCCTGCGAGCTCCGGCCGGTTGGCGAAGAAGCCCGACACCTTCCTGCCGAGGGCGACCACCATCCCTCCGGTCAGGGTGGCGAAGTCGATCATGGCCTCCGGTTGCTGCTCCGCCATCCACGCCAGGGCGTCCGCGAGGACCAGGCGGCCCTCGGCGTCGGTGTTGAGCACCTCGGAGGTGTGCCCACCGTAATGGCGGATGACATCCCCGGGCTTGATCGCCGAGCCGCCCGGCATGTTCTCGGCCAGGGGGATGGCTGCGGTGACCCTGATCCTCGGTTGGAGCCGGGGAAGGGCGGTGACCGCGGCCACGACCGCCGCGGCCCCCGAGCAATCGGTCTTCATGGTCTCCATGGCGTCTGCGGGCTTCAGCGAGAGGCCTCCCGAGTCGAAGGTGATCCCCTTGCCCACCGCCCCCACGAAGCCCGTCGCGCTCTCGGGCTCGTAGCGGAGGATCACGAAGCGGGGAGGGCGGACGCTGCCCTGCCCGACGCTCAGGATTCCGTGCATTCCACTCTCGGCCAGAGCCGACTCATCGAGCACCTCTATTCCCACTCCGCCAGCTTCGGCCCGGGCGCGAGCGAGCTCGGCGAACTCGGAAGGCCCCCGGGCCCCCGCCGGCTCGTTCACCACATCCCGCGCCCAGTTGGTCGCCTCGGCCGTGACCTCGCTGCGACGGACCTCCTCGTCGTCCCCCTCCCCCAGGAGCAGGACCCGGTCGGTCAGGGAAGGCTCCGGATTCGACTTGTAGCGAGTGAACTGATAGGCGCCGAGCAGGTAGCCCTCGACGGTCGCCCCAAGAGCTCCCGGTATGCCGTTGCCGAGATCCAGGGCAACGCTGCGATAGGCGGCGGTCTTGCGGGCGGCCGTCCCGGCAGCTCTGCGGATCTGCTCGGGGGTGACCGCATCTTCGCTTCCCAGGCCGAGGATCAGAATCGAATGGGCGGGGAGGCGCCCGAAGGTCGGGATCGCCTCGGCGCTGCCCTCCTCCGCCTTGAAGCGGACCCTCTCGAGGTGCGCCGACAAGGCGCCTCCGAGCGCCTGGTCCACCTCGGTCGCTCCGGGGCCGAGCTTCGGTCCCTTGGTAGCGCCCACGACCACGGCATCGGCGGCGGTAGCACCCGCCGTGGTGGTCACCCTTTCGAACTTCAACAACTCCGTCTCCTTTCTTTTATCGGGCTCTGTTGGATAGACTGCTCCCGGACCCCTCGGGCGACTTCCCCCGGCCCGCCTTCACCTCCCCATCTTCCCCGATGAGCCGCGTATCCTCTGGAAATCCGAGGAGCCAAGATGTTGCATGCTATGTTGCCGTGGAGCCCAACATGCAGTGGACAGGGGTCTCTCGAAGAAGTCGGCACGGCCCGAGGAGAGTAAGCCTCTGCGAAATGGTGGGAGGTACCGTGACCTTATTGCTCATTGTTCTGCTCGCCCTACTTTGGGGCATCGTCATTGTGCCGGCCATTCTTCGAGCCCGCCAGGACAGATCACCTATCGTCACCGTCGGCATGTTTCGCAGAAACATGCGGGCCTTGAGCTCCGGGATGAAAGCCACCCCGGCAGGACGCTGGATCCTCCTGCCCACCCATCCCCACGACCTGACCATTCCGAGAAAGCGCCACTTGGAGCGGCGGAGGCGCCTGTTCTGCACGCTCGTGGGCGGGGTGGCGGGAACCCTCGTTCTTGGACTTCTCCCCGGAATGAGCGATGCTCTCAAGATCCACCTCGTCCTCGACCTCGTTCTGGCTGGCTATATCTGGTTGTTGCTCAAGACAAAGCGACAACGTCTCTCCGAGCATACCGAGCAACCGGACAGCCAGGAGCAAGCAGGCGAATATATGAGAGTTGGTCAGCTCTAGCTGCGCTCTGCTCGCCGCTATCGGCTAGTCTTGCCTCTCGTGGATCTGAAGACCATCGGTGAGGCCCTTCACGCCCACCTCGAATCCAAGAACGCCGCTCGCGAGAAGGCTTTGCCCCTGTGTCGGAGGGCGACTCGGCTCTCGGCCAACGCCATCCGAGCGATTCACCGCAATGAGCGAGCGGAGGCCGAGCAACTCATGGACGAGGCCCGGATACGCCTGGGGGAGGCATCGGCCTCGATGGGGGATCACCCCGACATCAGGTATGCCGGTTTCTTCCATGACGCCGCCAAGGAGTATGCCGAGGCCCGCATCACTCACGCTCTCGTATTCCGGCTTCCGTTCCCTGACTCCGAAGAGCTCGATGTCCAGGCGGCGGCGTATCTGAACGGGATGGGCGAGGCCGTGGGGGAGATGCGACGACACCTGCTGGACCTCATGCGCCACGGCCAGCTAGCGCGATCCGAGGAGCTGCTCGAGCAGATGGACGAGATCTACTACCTCCTCATCTCCATGGACTATCCCGACGCCATGACCGGGGGCCTTCGCCGGACGGCGGATGTCGTCCGCTCCATCGTCGAGAGGACTCGAGGCGATGTCTCGACCACCATCACCCAGGACAAGCTCCGCCGAGCGCTCGACGCCGCATCTCCATAACCCGTACCGATCGGGCGATCACCTACAATGGCGACCTGAAGGGGCGGTAGCTCAGCTGGTAGAGCGCTACACTCGCACTGTAGAGGCCGGCGGTTCGAATCCGCTCCGCTCCACATGACCTGGCGGTGCGCGAACCAGCGCCTGAATCTCGTCTGAGGAGAACTCCTGAAGTAGGTGGCGACTCCTGGAGGCCAGGTCGGAGATCCTCACCGCTTTGCCAGAGGACGAGCGTTCGCAGGGGTCCTGCGCTTGCTGAAAGAGGTTGTCGATGAGTCGGTGGAGCTTGAGGAGGCGCTCTTTCGGCATGCATCCGCTGACCAGCAAGTAGCCGGTATGTCGGAAGAACCAGACTTGCTGAGGGCTAAGCGAGCCTGGCATGGCTCTTGTCTGCATCTCGCTCGTATCCACAGATCCCATGAATCACCGAGGCGTCACGGCAGGCTTGTTCGTAACGCTCGGGTGTTCCAACGTCAAGGATGTAGCGCACGGGCGGCGTGATAC
>JBOGWM010000271.1:0-11556 GCA_050693695.1 Actinomycetota bacterium | reverse complement strand
GCTCCGGGCCGAGCTGGCGCAGCTCCGAGAGCTCTTGGCCCGTCACGGAATCAAACATTCCATCGATTATTCGACTGAATAGATCATTCGATAAGATATATAAATGCAGGTCCATATCATGACAATTCCGGCTCCCTCGGGCTCATTTGACGGCTCAGGGGCTCGGCGGGAGGGCCAGGACCTCCCACCGGTAATTATCCGGGCAGCTCCCAGGTATGCTCGCTGTCGGGCGTGTCGATCCAGACGCTCTGGCGCCCGAGCGAGCTCACGCTGACGCCATAGCGATCCCGGGTCGGCCGGCCGAGTTTCAGCCACCGGTCATGCGCGAGCTCGAGCTCGTCACACAGCCGGCGCGGGCCGCCCTGGGTGACGGCGTGGTCCTCGCCGTCGGGGGATTCGGTCAGCCGTGCCCAGGAGGCGTTGTCTCGATGTACCAGGTAGAGCGATTCTCCGTGAGGCTGTATCCGACGGATGCTCCACACAGATGGTATGGACAGCCCGGCGAAGATCGCAAAAGTGTCGTCCTCCAAAACCCTTCCGGACAATGCTGTGGGCCTGGTGTCACCGCCCTTGTCCAGGACGGCCCGAGCTCGCCCCATCCACTCCTCATGGGTGTCGGTCGTCCCTCGCAGCGCCATGAAACCCCCCGGGTAGGGCAAGAACCGTCCCCGGGCGGAGCCGTCTTGGAAGACCTCGATACGCACCAGGGCGCCCCGGTGTCCAACGGTGCCCCATAAGTCGGTGACGATCATCCCCGGCCGGCACTGCTCCAGCCAGGCATTCGGGATACGGGTGACGCAACAGGTGGCGATGATCCGGTCGTAGGGGGCATTCGGAGGGTAGCCCTGGGCGCCGTCCGCGGTGGCCACAGTGGGAACGTATCCCTGCTCCTGCAGCCGCCTGGTGGCAACCGCCACCAGCCCGGGATCGATGTCGATGGTGGTGACCCGCTCCGATCCGAGCCGCTCGCAGAGCAGGGCGGCATTGTAGCCGGTGCCCGTGCCGATCTCCAGAACCCTCTGGCCGTCCTTCAAGTCAAGCGTCTCCAGCATCCGGGCCATGGTGCTCGGGATGGTGCTGGAGCTTGTGGCGATATATCCGTCGAGCTGGGTCACGAGGGTCTCATCGGCGTAGACGGCTCTCAGCCACCCGTCGCGCAGGTCCGGACGGGCGCCGTCCAGGAAAAGATAGGGAGTGCGATGATCGTTCTCGACGCGCCGGTAGAACCGGGGGATGAACGGATGGCGCGGGGTTCGCTCGAAGATCGCCCTCCACTCCGGGGAACGGATGGCGCCCTTGGCCACCAGCTCCTCGGCGAGCTTGCGCTGTAGCTCCCGCGACCGGGCGAGATCAACCTCGATGGTGTTTTCCTGATCCCCCATGGGCTCTTACCATCCTTCGACATCAGGGGTGGACGATTTCCTCGCTACCGACAGCGTTCAGCGGGGGTCTCCGGTAACGGAGCCGCCCTGCCGCCTGGCTCACGGTTGCCCTTTTCGGGATACCGGTGAGCGGCGGAAGTCCACCACCCGCACCCCCAAACCATCTCGAGGGGTGATCGGGGAGTGAGGAAAGGCAGGAACGCCCCCCGGTCGAGCACCATGCGGAGCACGAGTAGAACCCCCGCGGATCCCGTCGCCAGGTCCATGGAGTCCGCCGCCGGCCGGTCTCCGGGACCATCGGCGTGGGGCCCACCGCCGAGGGCGTGGGGGATCAGCCGCCGGAGGTGCAGCTTCAGGGAGGGGTCCGGGCCGGTTTCCGGCATCGGTTCTGTCACCTGGCTCAAGTAGGCCATGAGGCCGGCGCGCCCCTCGAACAATCCCGGCCGGGCAACCAACTCGACCTGGCAGGCCCGGCGGATACCCGCCTGGACGCCCGCCAATCCCTCGTCGTCACGGTGACGGAGGTACTCCCGGATGACCAGGCCCACCCCCGCGCTCCCCGTGGCGAGCGACGGTAGGGACCGACCGCCCTGGCGCACCTGGACCGTCCCATGGCGGGTTGTCTCGCAGGACCCGAGATCCCGGCGCAGCGCCGCGGCGGCCAGATCGAGAAACGTGTCGTCGGCCGTATCCTCATAGAGGCGGACGAAGAACAGGGCCGGCCCGCAGAAGCCGTGCATCAGCCCCGCGCGAGCGGGCAGGTCCGAGATCGGGTCACTGCCACCGACGGAGCCAGCCAGCCGGTCGGCCAGCCGGATGGCGGCGTCATGCAGGGACGGATCCGCAGCGATCCATGCGAAGTGCAGCAGGTTCAAGCCGATCCCGGCCAGGCCCCCGAAGAGCCCGTGGGAACGAACTCGAGGCGTCAGCTCCATCGCCCGCTCGAGGGTCATTCGGGCCTCGCCGCAACGGCCCAGGTAGTCCAGGAGGTGGGCGACACCGTGCAACCCGTCATAGAAGCCCGCATGGGGATCCTCGGCCCGACGGGTGGCATGGATGAGCCAGTCAACATGGTGGGGCACGGTCCCCGCTCCGGCGGTGGCCAGCGCGTAGAGAACCCCGGCCGCCCCATAGGAAAGGCCGAGCCCGCCGCCGTGGCGGAGCTGGCGCAGGTCGGTGGGGAAGAGTCGATCCCCACGTTCGGGGGTCGCGCTCTTCAGGATCGCGTCGGTCATCGACGTCCGCAGGGCCATCCAGTCCCAGCGCATACTCCCGTCCTCATGAATGGAATCACCGACACGCCGCATCGGGATCGATCGCTCCGGTCGGCGGAGCATGGGGTGGTCCCCGGAGCGCGGCATCGCGGTCATCGGTTTGGTTGCGCCTTTCGTGTCATCCGGATATTTTCCTTAGCTTTGCCCCAGAGGGCATTCGAGTCAAGAGGATGCCTGCGCCAAATTCATGGCGTCCGAGTGACGGGGGTGACCGCCGGGCGAGCGAGGAGTGTCCATCAGGCGCCGGTACTGCGAGCGGAGGGCCTGGAAGCAGCGCCCATGGCGAAGGCGGTAGCGGGAGCGACAGGTCCCCTCCCGTGGCCTGAGAATCACATTGGGGCCCAGGCGGCTGTATCGCCCGCAGGCCACGTCGTTCAGGTTCGGTCCTTCGGCCTCGTAGCCGAGCTCGTCGATCAAAGCGTGGAGCTCTGCCACGGTCGTGCCTGCCCGCTCGAGGTGACCTGTATCGACTTCAAGAACGATCGCTCGGGGTCGACACTCTTGGATCGAGGCCCCCATGCCTCGCAGGACCTCGATCTCGCCGCCCTCGACGTCAATCTTGATCAGGTCGAGAGCTTCCACCCCGTTCTCGGACTTCCACTGATCGTACGCCACGACGTCGGCGACGCAGATTTCCGGTCCGTCTCCAAACAGCGTGGCGGCGCAGATGTCGCTCTCGGCCATCCAGAGAGATTGCCTGAGCGCCATCCGGGAGCGGCGGGAGCCGAGGGCCAACGGGACCAAGGCGATGGTTTCGAGCGCAGCGGAGTCGATCGAGCGTCGGAGGGCGGAGGCGGCGGCTATTCCGGGCTCGAACGCGTAGACCTGCCCGCCCCCCAGTCGCTTCAGGCGGCGGGCGAGAGGCAGGGCGTAGACGCCGATGTTGGCCCCCACATCGACGCAGACGTCACCCGGGCGGGCTTCGGCGACCAGGAAGTCACGTAAGCTTCGATCGTAGCATCCGGCGTAAAAGACATACCGTTGCATGTAATCGCTCAGGTCGAGCTGGAAGGTGAAGCCGTTCCTTCTCGCCCGTCGCGGCCCGTCACCGTCCCAGGCCCGGGGGACGGCTCCGGTGAGGCGGCGCGCGGCGGACGCCCCGATGTCACCTCCCAGCGCGGCCAGGGCCCGGAGGGCGGCGGCGACGGAGGTTGAGGCAAACCGGACTCCCCGAGTTCTCATGCGCCGAGCAACCCCCGATCGCGAACCCGACCGCCGGTCGTATTCCTCCGAGAGTTCCATTGCGTACGGTTCATCTCCCTACATTGCTACCGACAAAACATACCTTACGAGACGTGTGTGAGTCATGATTCTCTTGACTGCATGGCGGATCGATTATGAAACAAATTGCCATCAGCGTTTTCATTTGTCAATGGCATTTCACTCTGGAGATCTCCATAAGACGCGCGCGTGTTCAAGGGAAGTTCAACAACTGGCTCAATGACGCCATAAAACTGGCGCAAGAAACCCTCTTGACCTTGCCCGCCTACCTGAGAAACTGATAGCAATCCAGAGAACGCTAGAAATCCTTCTAAAATTTGATTTGCAACGACACGCGCTGCTTCTTGTTTCCTGATTCGTCAAAGTTCCACAACCTGACACGCCAAACGGTAGGAGGGCTGCATGAGGCACGGGGGGGCGGGCCGGACGCGCCGCCCGGGTGAGGGGCCGGAGCGGGGAAGCACCGCCGATCCGGCCCGGGTGCTGTTCGTCGACCACGAGGTGAGGCTCTCGGGGGGACAGCAGGACCTCGTGGATCTGGTGAGCGCCCTCGATCCCGCAGGGGTGGACGTGCACGTCGCCCTCCCCGGGGAAGGCCCCCTCGAGCGTGCGCTCGGGGCCGCCGGCGCAACCGTTCACCGCCTGCCGATGGCCTCCTCCCTCCGGCGCCTCAGCCGGTGGCGCCTCCGGCGCCGGCACCTGGCGCGCCACGCGGCGTCCTACGCCCTGGCAGCCGTGCAGCTCGGCGCCATGATCCGGCGGCTGGAGCCCGACGTGGTCCACACCAACTCGATGAAGGCCCACTTCGTGGCGGCCATCCCGGCTCGCCTCCTCGGGATCCCCCTGGTATGGCACATCCGCGACATCCTCCCCCACGGTTGGCTACGTTCGGCGCTTCGCATGGCGGGGGGCCTGTTCCCTGCCCGGATCGTCTGCCTCTCAACGGCGGCAACCGAGCAATTCGAGAGCTGTCGTGCGCGCTCGAAGGTGCGCGTCGTCTACAACGGCATCCGGCTGGAGCGCTTTGCCCGGGATCCTCATCCTCACTGGCGTGCCCGGCTGGGAGCTGCGAATGGTGAGGTGATGGTGGGCATGATCGGCCAGATCGCTCGCTGGAAGGGCCAGGACGTCTTCCTGGACGCCGCGGCCCGGATCGCGGCGAGCTTCCCCGAGGCCCGCTTCGTCATCGTCGGGGAATGCCTGTTCCCGGAGAACGAGGCTTCCTTCGCCGCCTCGATCACCGAGCGTGCCCATGCCCTCGGCCTCGATACCCGCCTCCGTTGGCTCGGGTGGTCGGATGACGTGCCGGGGGTGATGAGCGCTCTGGACATCCTGGTGCACGCCTCCCGCCTTCCGGAGCCCTTCGGCCGGGTACTCGTGGAGGGTATGGCGGCGGGCAAGCCCGTGATCACCACCGCCGTGGGCGCCGGTCCGGAGATCGTGCCGCACGAGGCCGGCGCCCTCGTCCCCCCCGGGAACCCCGAGGCCCTCGCCGGCGCCCTGGAGACCCTGATCCGGAGTCCGCAGACCCGTCGCCGGTGCGGGGAGGCGGCTCGGAGAGCATCCGCTCGCTTCTCAATCGGGGAGACGGCGCGAGACATCACCGCGCTCTATTCGGAGATCATCGCATGCGGGTAGCCATCGTCCATGACTATCTCACCCAGCATGGAGGCGCCGAGCGCGTGGTCCTTGCCCTCCACCGCATGTTCCCGGACGCTCCCATCTACACCAGCCTGTACGATCCGGAGGGGACCTTCGAGCAGTTCCGGGACACGGATGTAAGGACCAGCTTCATCCAGAGGCTTCCGCACCGTGGCGGTCTCTTCCGCCTCTACCTTCCGCTTTACGCAACCGCCTTCGACGGTCTGCGCCTGCGAGGCTACGATCTGGTCATCTCCAGCTCGTCCGGATGGGCTCATGCCGTGCGGGCCCCCGACGCCCACCACGTGTGCTATTGCCACTCGCCGGCCAAGTGGCTTTACCAGGCCCAGGCCTACCTCGGGTCCCGGAGCTCTGTGGACCGGTGGCTGCGGGTGGCAATCGCTCCGGCGCTCGGCGCTCTCGGGCGCTGGGACCGCCGCGTGGCCACCCGCCCGGACGCATACATCGCGAACTCCACGACAGTGGCCCGACGCATCCTCGAAATCTACGGGCGCGAGGCCCAGGTCGTCCACCCCCCGGTGGATGTCGAGAGGTTTTCTCGGACCGAGAGCCGGGCGCAAGACGAGGGCTTCTACCTGGTGGTGGCGCGCCTGCTTCCTTACAAGCGGGTCGACCTGGCCGTGAGGGTGTGCACGCGCCGGCATGTGCCGCTGGTGGTGGTCGGCGAAGGGCCGGCGTATGACCATCTGCAGCGCATCGCGGGGCCGACGGTCACGATGGCCGGCCGGATATCCGAGTCCGAGCTGGTGCAGAGGTACCGGGCCTGCCGGGCTCTCATACAATGCGGCGCGGAGGACTTCGGGCTCGCCCCCCTGGAGGCCAATGCGGCGGGTCGCCCGGTTGTCGCTTACGCCCGGGGTGGGGCCACGGATACGGTGGTGGAGGGCCGGACGGGCATCCTGTTCGCTGAGCAGTCCGAGGGGGCTCTCCACGATGCGCTGGACCGGCTGGAGGCGCGCCCCTGGGACCGCGACCAGCTTCGCCGGCATGCCTCCCGGTTCGACGAGAGCCGGTTCGCGACCCGGATGAGGTCCCTCATCGCCCGGCTTGGCGCGGATCGCCGGGTGGAGACCCCATGAGGAGCCCGAGCCGGCCGGCCACCCCGGGCGCTGGGCGGGGATCTTCCCGGCCTCCGCAGACCGCGGTCCTGCGCCGGGTTGCCCGCTCCGGGGCGTGGTATTGGGCCTCCGTCCTCACGGGGACGGGAGGGGCATTCGTGGTCTCGGTCATCGTGGGCCGGACGCTCGGGTTGGCAGGGCTGGGACGCTTCTCGTATTTCACCTGGGTGGTACGGCTCTCCTCGACGGTCCTGGCCCTGGGGCTCCAGGCGATGCTGGGCAGGTTCGTGGCCCAATACCTGGGCAGCCCGACCCCGGGGCACGCCAGGGGCCTGGTCAGGCTGGCCATTCGCGCCAACGTCTTGCTCGCGCCGGTCGCGGCCGGATCGGTGGCGATCTTCGTTCTGTGGAGGGCGCACTCACCGGGCCTCGCCTTCGTGCTCTCGATCGCAGCGGCGCTCGCCCTCGCCGTGGTCCAGCTCGAGGGAGTCCTCGGCGGGGTCCGGGACTTCTCCACCCTGGCCCGCGCGGCCCTCGTGAGCGCGGTCGCTCAGGTGATCCTGGCCGTCTCGGCGGCGGTCGTCGGGGTGGGGTGGCAGGGATACCTGGCCTTCCAGGCGCTGACGATGGTGGTGGCGGTTCTGTTCCTCTCCCGAGGCGCTCGCCGGCATACCCGCGCCTGGCGACTCGTCCCGTTGCCCCGCACCGAGGTGGTACGGGTGCTCAGATTCGCCGGAACCATGGGGCTCGTGGGACTCCTCGGCGAGGTGGTGTGGGGCCGGCCCGAGCTCTTCTTCCTGGACCGGTACCACGGGAGCGGGGAAGTCGGCCTCTACAGCGCCGCTCTCCGCCTCTCGACGCTGGTACTTGCCCTTCCGTACCTGGCGCATCGCGTTCTCGTCCCGGAGTTTTCCTGGCTTCTGGGGTCCGGGCGGGATGCCGAGATGAGAGCGACATTCCAGACGGTTTGCAAGTTCACGGCGCTTATCGCCCTGCCCATCGGCTTGGGAGGCGCCGCGGTCTCCGACCTGATCCTGAGCGTCGTCTACGGTCAGCAGTTCGAGGGGGCCGCGGGGGCCGCATCTATCCTGCTGGCCGGGAGCGCGGTGACCGGGCTCGCGGCGCCCGTCACGGCCGCGCTCATGTCGAGCCCCCACGCCGGCCTCCTGGCGCCTCTCGGCGCCGGCCTCGCCCTGGTCAACCTGGTGCTGGACCTCGTCTTCATCCCCCGGTGGGGGCTCGTGGGTGGAGCGGCGGCGACGATTCTGGCCCAGGCCATGGGCGTGGCCTGCCTCATCTCCCTGGCCGCCCGGCGACTGGAGCTGCGCTACCCGTTCCGCCAGCTCGTGGCCCCTCTCGCCAGCGGGATGTTGGCCGCGGGAGTGGCCCGCCTCGTCTCCGCAGGGGTGTCGGGAGCGGCGTCCCTGGCTCTGGCGGCGCCCGCGGGCGCCGTGGTGTACGGCGCTGCGGCGCTGGCAACCGGCGCGCTCAACCCCGGCGAGCTCTCGCAGGTCTGGCGCCGGGCTCCGGAGCGGGATCGGGGTCGGGGCGCGTGAGGCGGGGACGGTGAAGGTCCTCTACGTGCAGGGTGCGGCCGAGCGAGGCGGGGCCGAGCGGGTCCTGCTGGCGCTGCTCGAGGCCCTCGACCGGGGAGCTTTCCAGCCCATCGTCGCCTCTCTGGCGGAAGGTCCCTTCCCGGAGGAGGTGGCTTCCCTGGGCGTCGAGGTGCTGGCGCTTCCCTCACCCGGCCGCCTGCGGCAGGTCGCCCGGATTCCCGGCGCGGTGCGAGCGCTGAGGGAGGCGATCGAGGAGGTGGGGGCCGACGTCGTCCATGCCAACGGCGAGAAGGTATCGATCTACGCTGGGTGGGCAGCTCGCGCCGCCTGCCGCCCCTGTGTCTTCTGGCTCCAGGACGCGCCCGGTGGCGCGCCCGCGGCCCGGCTCGTTCAGGCGATCATGGCATGCACGCCCCGCTCCGCCGCCGTGGCCTGCTCGGAATGGATGGCCCGAGCGTTCCGGCGCGCGTACGGCATTCCGGCTCTGACCATCCACCACGGCGTCTCCCTCCGGGATCTTCCCACTACGGCGCATCTGGCTCGAAGCACGACGCTCGGCAGGATCAAGGCCGATGCCGGCTGGCCCGAGGACGCCCTGGTGGCCCTCCACGCCGCCCGCCTCCAGCGGTGGAAGGGGACGGAGGTGTTCCTCCGTGCGGCCAGGCTCGCCTCCCACATTCCAAAGCTGCGGTTCCTCGTCGCCGGCGGGGCGCTCTACGGGCGCGAGCGGGAGTACGCGGCCTCGCTCCCGGACCTGGCCTCGAAGCTCGGGCTGGGAGAAAAGGCTTTCTTCACCGGCCACCGGTCCGACCTTCTCGAGTTCGCCGCGGGCAGCGACATGATGGCCCACTGCTCGTTGAGGCCGGAGCCGTTCGGCATGGTGGTGGTCGAGTCGATGGCGCTCGGCCTGCCGGTCATCGCCACCCGGACCGGGGGCCCCATGGAGATCATCGAGGACGGCTGCACCGGCCTCCTCGTCCCTCCGGGCGATGCCGGCGCCCTGGCCGCGGCGATGGCCGGGCTGGCCGCCTCGCCGCAGCGCCGAAGACAGATAGGAGAGGCCGCGGCCCGGGCGGCGGCCGAGCGATTCTCCGCGGAGCGGATGGCGAGGCGCTTCGAGGCTCTTTACCGGAGGATCGTCGTATGAACAGCGCTCCGGCGGTCCGCTACGCTCCCGGGTGGGGAGCCCGCATCCGGCGACCGGGCCCGGCGATGCGGCGCTGGAGGCGAGAGCCCGCGCCGGCGATCCTTCTCGCCGCGATGGCCGGAGCGCTGGCCGGAGCGCTGGCCGTGGAGGCGCCCGTCCCGGCGCGCACAGCGGCCGGGCTGGCGGTGATGGGCAGCTACTTCCTCGTGGCGATCCGGACAAGGAAGCTAGCTCTCGCTCTCGTCGTCGTGTGGCTGATCTTCATGGGGCTGGTGAGGCGCGCGCTCATCCCGTTCCTGGGCTGGCCCGGTCTCGACCCACTCCTTCTCCTCGGGCCGGTATGTGCGGTGATCCTGTGGATCACCTCCAGGCAGCGGGGAGCGCGGACCCTTCTTGCCACGCTGATCCTCCTCCAACTTGCCCTGGTCGCGGCGCAGGTCTTTAACCCCCTTGTAGAAGATGTTGTTTCAGGCATCTTAGCGACGCTTTTCTGGGTCGGGCCCCTTCTCTGGTTCTTTGTGGGACGGACGCTCACCCCGAGCCAGCTCGAGCGGGTATTCGGAGTGGTCACCATCGCCCTCGTGCCGGTGGTGGCCCACGGGCTCATCCAGAGCTTCGGGGTCTTCTTCCCGTTCGAGTACACGTGGGTGGGCGTGAGCGGCTTCGGCGAGGCCATCTTCATGCAGAACTTCAGGATCCGCCCGTTCTCGACCCTCACCAGTCCCCAAGAGTACGGCTTCTTCCTCTCCTTCGGCGCGGCCGTCCTCTGGTCGAGGATCCTGACCGAGCGCCGGAGGAGAGTTCCCAGGCTCCTTCTGCTCGCGCCCACCGTCGTCGCCCTGTTCCTCCAGGCCAGCCGGGGCATCTTTCTTTTCTTCGCCCTCATGCTGATTGTGACCATGCTGCTGTGGACGCGGGCGTCGGCTACTCGCCTCATCGGGCTCTCGTCGGTGGCTTTCCTGGTCGTGGTCGCCACCTTTCACACCGCGCGGCCCGGTCAGAGCCCTCCTACCAGGCTCGACCCCGGGACGTCGAGCCTCGAGACGCTCGCCCGGCATCAGATCGCAGGTTTCAGCAATCCGCAGTCGAGCACGCTACCCGTGCATGCGGAACTGATCGCGGAGGCATTCCGCGCGGCCCTCGAGCGCCCCTTCGGATCCGGGCTCAGTGAGGGGACGATCGCCAGGACAAAGATCGGGGATGAGAGGATGCCCGGACCCGAGAACGACATCGCCACGGTGTTTCTCGCCCTCGGCATCCCTGCGGGGCTGCTCTTTCTCGGATTCATCGCTGCCGCCTTCCGGGAGGCGCTCAGGCGCCTGCGGACCCATCCCGGCGCCCTCTCCCTCGGGACGGTGGGCATCCTCATCGCCTTCTTGACCCAGTGGTGGACGGGTGCGATGTACACCGCCTCGGCCCTCCTGTGGCTGGTGCTCGGCGGTCTTGCCGGCGCCGGGCACCCTCGAGCCTTACACCCCGGTCGGTACGAACCCCTCAAGTCAGAGGAAGGCCGACGTGGGACTTGATCTCGGGCTGGTGGCGCACAAGGTGGTCCGATCCGACGGGCAGGGGCGCGCCATGCTCGAGCTTGCCCGGGCCGCGGCGGGCGCCGGACATGCCGTCACCGTCTACTGCCACACGATCGATCCGGGACTCCTGCGGGCGGGCGGCATCCGGTGGCGGAGGGTCGCCGGGTCGCCGGGGCCGGACATCGTGTTTGGCGCCGCCTTCGCCGCCCGGGCGACGAAGGCGCTGCGGCGGGCCGGGCACGAACTCACCTGCGTCCTGGGCTCGTGCGCCTTTGGCCCCGTTCCCTTCGTGAACTACGCGCACTTCTCGTGGCACGCCTGGAGGCAAGCCTGGAACGAGGTGGGGGGGCGACCGCTGCATCGCAGGGCGGACGCCGCGGTCTGGGAGCGGCTCGAACGCCGGTGCGCGGGAGCAGCAGAGGCGGTGATGGCGGTCTCCGGCTCCCTCGCGCGCGATATCGAGGAGGTCCTCTGCAAGCCTCGCCGGGCGCATCCGGCCCCTTCCCGGATCCTGACCGTCCCGAACGGCATCGACCTCGACGAGTTCCGACCCGCCACCCCGGATGAGAGGCAAGCCGCCCGGACCCGATTCGGCCTCTCACCCGACGACACCGTCGTCGCCTTCGTGGGGGAGTTCAACACCCCTCGAAAGGGCCTCCGCCCCCTGATCGAAGCGCTCGCACGAGGGCGAAATCCGCGGGAGCGGCTGCTGATCGCCGGCGACGGG
>JBOGWM010000270.1:0-4510 GCA_050693695.1 Actinomycetota bacterium | reverse complement strand
CGGCCATAGGGTGGCAGCGCCCTCGACGGTGGGCACCTTCCTGCGAGCGTTCCGCTGGGGCCATGCCCCCCAGCTTGATTCGGTGTCTGGGAAATTGCTCGTCCGGGCCTGGGGAGCGGGGGCAGGTCCCGGTGAAGGCCCGCTCACCATCGACGTGGATTCCACGATCTGTGAGACCTATGGGCTAAAGAAGCAGGGAGGGAGCCGCTTCACCTACACCCACGTCCGGGGCTATCACCCCCTCGTGGCGGTGGCGGCCAAAAGCGGGGACATCATCCACTCCCGGCTCCGGGGTGGCCCCGCCAACTCCGGGCGGGGAGCCGACAGCTTTGTGTCCGAGACCATCTCCCGGGCCCGCAAAGCGGGGGCGAGAGGCGAGATCGTGCTGAGAGCCGACTCCGGCTTCTATGACCATAAGGTGGTGGCTACCTGCCGACGCCGGGGGGTTCGCTTCTCGATCACCGCGCCGGCGAACAAGGCCACCCGAAAGGCGATCTCAGAGATCCCCGATGACGCCTGGGTGCCCATCCCGTATTTCCTTCCCGGCGCCGCCCTGGCCGAGACCACCTACACCCCCTTCGCCAGCCGCAAGGGGAAGGCGCCGGTGCGACTGATCGTGCGACCCCTCCCACCCCCGGCAGCCAGCTGGCGCTGCTCACGCTCTACGACTACCACGCCTTCATCACCGATCGAGAAGGCGACACCCTGGAGCTCGAAGCCGACCACCGCCGCCATGCCGAGGTGGAGAACGCGATCCGAGATCTCAAATACGGGGTCGGTCTCAACCACATGCCCTCCGGGCGCTTCGGGGCCAACGCGGCTTGGCTGGGGCTCAATGTGATCGCCTACAACCTGGTTCGCTGGGTGGGAAGGATCGGCCTCGGCGAGAACCTCACCACGACCAAGACGCTCCGCCGGCGGCACTTCTCGATTCCCGGACGCCTCACCCGCTCGGCCAGAAAGGATCACCTGCACCTGCCGCAGGGATGGCCGTGGGAAAAGCAGTTCCAGGCGGCGCTTCAAAGACTGCGAGCGCTGTCAGCTCCCCTCATCGCCTGACAGAGCCCCAGCTCCTGCTCTTTTCGGCCCCAAGGGCCAGCGACTGCATACGCTGGTCCACTTCGGCGACGCCAAACGCCTCATCCTTATCCTTATCGGCGCGCTCTTCGGGCGCTCTTGGGCCGTCGAGGACTCAAAGAAGGGTTCCCGGCGCCGGCCTCACAGCCGAAAACCGCTTCTCCGGCAGAGGCAATCGGTGGATCCGGGGTTAATAGATTCTCACTCGTGTTCTGCCACGGGTAAGCGTAAGATGCCTCTGCCCACGATGGTACATGAGCGATTATCTCAAAATCTACCAACCCTCTTGGAACCTTCACACCCTGGGCTTTCCGATTCAACGACTTCCCGGGGTGGGGGCCCGGGGTCCTCCACCGCACGTTGGTCATACAAGCCTGACCTTAAGCCAACCGGAGGGAAAAGACATGGGTAAGAAAGTAGTGATGTTCGCGGTGGTCATGGCGCTGGTGGCCGGAGCGGCGGGTCTGCATTTCTTGAGCCCGGCAGCGGCCGAGAGCGGTCCCTCGAAAGCCAAGGCGACCATGCTCACTTTGAAGGAGACGGATTCCGAGGGCCTCGATTTGGGGGCCAAGGGCCTGAGCGCCGGGGATCAGTTCATCTTCTCGGGCGAGTTTTTCAAGCACGAGAGCGATGAGCAGGTGGGCCACTACGATGGATATTGCGTCGTCATCAACACCAGCGACGCGATCTGCACCGTGACCCTGGTTTCGGACAAGGGCCAGACCGTGGGCACGGGACATGTCGACTTCGAGGACGTGAAACCCGGAGGGAGCTACAAGATTCCCCTCGTCGGCGGCACGGACAACTTTAAGGGCGCCCGCGGGCAGTTCACAGTCGAAGTCATCGATGCCAAAACGGCAAAGCTTACCGTCGAGGGAGCCCGCTAAGTCTTCCCGGCGTCAACAGGCAAGGGGGGCGGGAAACCGCCCCCCTTGTGTATGTGTACGCCCTTCCGCTCGCTGCCGCACGGGCCCGCACGGGTCGGAAAGGGGGGCTCAGGGAGGGGGGCTGGGGGAGGGGTGATCGCCCCCCTCCCTGGGGTGACTCTTTTGTACGTCACGAGCGCCAAGCCCTCAAGGGTGCTAGCAGGCATCTTTGGAAGGTAGTGCTAACACTCCCCACAGGCGGCCGTTGAGGCGCACCGTCGGACGTGGTCGAGGCGCCGAGCTTCGCTGAAGTCACGTCCCGGGTCTCGGCCGACCGGACAGAGCTCTTGTATTTATATACACTGGATCGCATATTGATTCGGAACGAGGGTGGGTGAAGCGTCGGGCGGCGGTCCTGGGCGCCTCGGGGTTTGCGGGCGGGGAGCTGCTCCGGCTCCTCGGTGGACACCCCGACATCGAGGTCGTGGCCGCTGCCGCCTCGAAGCAGGTGGGGCGCCCGCTCGGAGAGGTCTATCCCTGGCTCCGAAGCCATACCGGCCTGCGTTTCGTCTCCGTGGAGGAGGCCCTCGCCAACGCCCCCGACATCGTCTTCTGCTCGCTGCCGCACGGACACAGCATGGAGATCTTCTCTCGGGCGGGGGGCCCGAGGGTGGTGGACCTGGGAGGGGACTTCCGTCTTCACAACCCGGCGCTCTATCCGCAGTGGTTCGGGCGCGAGCATGCTCACCCCGAGCTCCTCGACGGCTGGGTTTACGGTCTCACGGAGTGGCATCGGCCCCAGGTGCGCTCGGCCGACCGGGTGGCGAACCCCGGCTGCTACCCCGCGGCCTGCATCCTGGCGCTCGCCCCCCTGCTCGCGGGGGGGTCGGTGCGGCCGACCGGGATCCACATCGACGCCAAATCGGGGGTCTCGGGAGCCGGCAGGGCGGGAGGCGAGGGGTTTGACTTCTCCTCGTCCAACGAGAACTTGCGTCCCTACTCGGTCACCGCTCACAAACACATCGCGGAGATCGAGCAAGAGCTGTCCGAGGTGGCGAGGAGTCCCGTCACGGTAAGCTTCGTGCCGCATCTGGTCCCGATGACTCGGGGCCTGCTGGCGACCTGCATCGCCGAGCTGAGCACGGACGCGACCAGCGAGGAGCTCATCGAGACGATGCAAGAGCGTTACGGGGGGGAGCGGTTCATCCGGGTGCTCGGTACCGACGCCCTGCCCGAGACCCGCCGCCTGTCGGGGACCAACCGCGCGGAGGTGAGCGTACGGGTGGATCCGCGGACCGGGCGGGCGATCGCCATCTGCGCCCTCGACAATCTCGGGAAGGGAGCGGCGGGGCAGGCGCTGCAGAACGCCAACCTGATGCTCGGCTTCGACGAGGACACGGCTCTCTCCACGACCGGGATGTGGCCATGAACCTGCGGGACGGCGGGGTTTGCATCCCTCACGGCTTCAGGGCGGCCGGGGTGGCCGCCGGGATCAAGGGCTCGGGGGAGCTCGATCTGGCCCTCATCGTCTCCGAGGAAGAGGCGACCGCCGCCGCAGGGGTGTTCACCACCAATCGGAGCACCGCGGCTCCGGTGCAGGTGTCGCGGGCGCGCCTCGCCGGGGGCCGGGCGCGGGGAGTGGTGATCAACTCGGGGTGCGCCAACGCCATGACCGGCCCCCGTGGCGTGGCGGACGCCGAGCTCATGGCGGCCTCCGCCGCTGCGGCGGTGGGCGTCGGTTCCGAGGAGATGCTGGTCTGCTCCACCGGCCTGATAGGCGCCTACCTGCCGATGGAGGCGGTGCTCAGGGGGATCGAAGAAGCGGCCGGCCGTCTGGGCGAGGGCGACGAGGCCGCCGCCCGGGCGATCATGACCACCGACACCCGTCCCAAGCGGGCCGCTCTCGTTCATCCGGATGGTTGGTCGGTGGGTGGGATCGCCAAGGGGGCGGGGATGATGGCGCCCCGGATGGCGACCATGCTCGCGGTCATCACCACCGATGCCCGCCTGAGCGCCGCCGATCTCGACGTGGCCCTTCGCGAGACCACCGAGGGCACTTTCAACTCCATCACCGTGGATGGCGACACCAGCACGAACGACACGGTCCTGGTTTTCGCCAACGGACGCTGCGGCGTGGCGCCGAGCCTCGACGCCTTCGGGGAAGCCCTCCACGCCGTGTGCGCCGCCCTGGCGAAGGCGATCGTCTCCGACGGTGAGGGAGCGACCAAGCTGGTGCGCGTTCGGATATCGGGAGGGATCTCCGCCGAGCAGGCGAAGCTGGCCGCGAGGGCGGTGGCCGAGTCGCTGCTGGTCAAGACCGCCCTCTACGGCGCCGACGCCAATTGGGGCCGGGTGGCTGCCGCCATCGGCCGGTCCGGAGCGGAGGCGGCCTTCGATCGCCTGTCGATCTCCATGGGCGGCGTGGGCATCCTCTTGGAGGGCATCCCGGCTCCGCAGGCCGTCCTGGCGCGGGCCCGGGATGCCCTCGGCGGCGAGGAGGTGGAGATCGCTTGCGACCTCCAGGCCGGGAGCGCGAGCGCCGAGATGCTCACCACCGACCTGAGCCC
>JBOGWM010000269.1:0-14667 GCA_050693695.1 Actinomycetota bacterium | reverse complement strand
GCGTTCCCGAAGCCGCCCATGTCCCGGTCAAAGTTGGACCACAACGAGGACACGGCCCCCCCGATCAGGCCCTGCACGAGGGGCTCGTCCGAAGGTCGCACGGAGGCAGCGATGGCCTTGAGGCGCTCCACCACCAGGGCTCCTTGCCGGGTGATCTCCTCCCGCTGTTCGGTCCAGGCTCTCACCACGCCTTCGAGCACTCGCCGGAACGAGGGCAAACCATGGCGATCGAGGGGCGGGAAGTAGGTACCCCCGAAGAAAGGGGCTCCTTCAGGGGTCAGAAACATGGTCATCGGCCAGCCTCCCTGGCCGGCCAGTGTCTGCACCGCGTCCATGTAAATCGAGTCCAGATCGGGGCGTTCCTCCCGATCTACCTTAATACAGATGAAGTGCTCATTCATGAATACAGCCGTCTGCGGGTCTTCGAAGGACTCGCGTTCCATGACATGGCACCAGTGACAAGCGGCGTATCCGATGGACAGGAGGATCGGCCTGTCCTGCGCACGGGAGCGGGCCAGCGCCTCCTCGCCCCATGGATACCAGTCCACCGGATTGTATGCGTGCTGAAGCAGGTAAGGGCTGGTCTCGTGGATGAGGCGGTTTGCCTGAGCGGTCTCGGACATCGCTTTCTAAGCTTACGGCCACCCGGCCCGGTCTTCCTACCCCCGTAGCTGCTCCACCGCGCGCCCGGAGAGCGCTTCCATGGCCCAAGGCCGACTGCACGGGCCTCAGCCAAGTATTCTCTCGGGAATACCGGTGACGCTGGAAGGGTTGAGTCAGACGAGATGGAGAATAGGCATCGCAAGCTCATCATCATCGGCTCGGGTTCCGCCGGGCTGACCGCCGCCCTCTACGCTGCCCGGGCCAACCTGGCCCCGCTCGTGATCGAGGGGTTCGAGGCCGGAGGCCAGTTGATGCTCACCTCGGACGTGGAGAACTATCCCGGCTTCGCCGATGGAGTCCTGGGACCGGACCTCATGGCCACCTTTCGCAAGCAGGCGGAGCGTTTCGGGGCAGACTACCTCACCGATGACGCCACCGAGGTGGACTTCTCCGGCCATCCGTTCCAAGTGCAGATTCGTTCCGAGAGCTACACCTCCGAGGCAGTGATCGTGGCGACGGGGGCAAAGGCGAAGATGCTCGGCCTGCCCTCCGAGCGGCGCCTCCTGGGGCGAGGGGTGTCTACCTGCGCAACCTGCGACGGTGCCTTCTTCCGAGGTCAGGAGCTGATCGTGGTAGGAGGCGGGGATTCCGCGGTGGAAGAGGCTCTCTTCCTCACCCGCTTCGCCACGAAGGTGTCGGTGATCCACCGGCGCGACACCCTTCGAGCTTCCAAGATCATGCAGGAACGGGCGTTTGCCAACCCTCAAGTCGTCTTCCGTTGGAACTCCACCATCGAGGAGATCCTGGGCGATCAGAAGGTGGCCGGCGTTCGGGCACAAGACCGCATCTCCGGCGAGACGGAGGACATCGCGGCAGGCGGCGTCTTCATTGCCATCGGACACACCCCGAACACCGACCTTTTTCGAGGCAAGCTCGAGATGGATCAGGCCGGATACCTGGTGGTGGGTAGTCAGTTGACCTCGGACTTCGATCCCAGCTCACCCTTCGCGACCCGTACCAGCGTCGAGGGAGTCTTCGCCGCGGGCGACGCGGTCGACCACGTCTATCGTCAGGCGGTGACCGCGGCCGGGACGGGATGCATGGCCGCGATCGACGCCGAGCGGTGGCTGGAGACCCGCGGCCACTGACGGTTGGGTTCGCTTGGTGGAAAGCTATTCCCGAGCGGCCCCGGCCTCCGCGGGGGGCTGCGGGAGGATCCGGTGGGCGATCCGGTAGAGCTCGTCGAAAGATCCGAACTCGATCACCATCTTTCCCTTCTTCTTTCCCATCGTGATCCTCACCCTTGCCTGAAGGCCTTCCGCAAGAGTTGCTGAGAGCTCATCGATGTCGGGCAGAGCCGGTCGTGGGGAGGTGAAGGTCTCCGGTAAGGGGTCTGGATCTTTGGGAGGATTCTCCACACGATACTGTCGCACCAGATCCTCGGTCTCCCGCACTGAAAGGCCTTCCCCCGCTACCCTCAGAGCCACGCGCTCCAACAACGGGTGTTTCCCCATGCCCAGGAGGGCTCGGCCATGTCCTGCGGACAGACGTCGGTCCAGGATCAGGCGCTGGATAGAAGCCGGGAGTTCGAGAAGGCGCAGCGCGTTGGTGACCGTCGGGCGGGAGAAGCCCAGACGCTCGGCAAGTTGCTCATGAGTGAAAGCGGCCTCCTCGATCAGTTGCTGATAGCCGGCGGCCTCCTCGATGGCCGTGAGATTCTCTCGGTGAAGGTTCTCTACCAGGGCCCGCTCCAGGGACCCCTGCTCATCGGTCTCAACGATCAAGGCCGGGATGGTGGCAAGTCCTGCCCGCCTTGCAGCTCGCCAGCGCCTCTCGCCGACCACCAGCTCGTATGTCGACATCCCCAACCGGCGCACCACCACCGGCTGAAGCATCCCCACCTGTGTGATGGAAGCGGCGAGGTCCGCAATCGCGTCGTCATCGAAGCGGCGACGAGGCTGGCGAGGGTTGGGCACGATCGCGGAGGTCGCCAGCTCTTCCATCAGATTCGCGCCGCTCGGGATCAGAGCACCAAGGCCTCTTCCCAGCCCCGGTCTGGGCCTCATCTTCCCACCCCCCTTGCCGCGGCCGCTTCCTCCGTTGGCTCCTCCAAGGGCAGAGGAGGACGCTCTACCACCTCGCGGGCGAGATCCAGGTAGGCTCGAGCCCCTTTTGATCGAGGATCTCGCAGGGCGACGGGCTGGCCGAAAGAGGGCGCCTCGGAGAGGCGGACACTTCTTGGGATCACCGTCCGAAACACCTTCTCGGGGAAATGCTCCCGCACCTGGCCCGCCACGTCTTCGGCCAGGCGGGTGCGAGCGTCGTACATCGTGAGAGCAATGCCCGCAAGCTGCAACCCTGGATTCAGATGCGACCGGACGAGTTGCACGGTCTTGAGGAGTTGGCCCAGACCCTCAAGGGCATAGTATTCGCACTGGATTGGCACCAGCACCTCCTCGGCGGCCGCCAGAGCATTGACGGTGAGCAGGCCGAGTGAGGGCGGGCAGTCGATGAACACGAAATCGAAGTCTTCCAGGACCCCTTTCAGTGCCCGACGAAGCCGCAGCTCTCGGGACCACTTGGGAACCAACTCGATCTCGGCTCCGGCCAGATCAATGGTGGAAGGAATGCAAAAGAGGCTCTCCACGGCAGTCGGCTCGATGGCCTCCCGCACCGGATGTTCCTCGACCAGGACTTGATAGATATTGGAGACCGAACGACGGGGCTCGACGCCGAGTCCCGTCGTGGCATTGGCTTGGGGATCGAGATCCACCAAGAGCACCCGGTAGCCTTCGAGAGCCAGCCATCCGCCCAGATTGACCGCGGTGGTGGTCTTGCCTACACCACCCTTCTGGTTCGCCACCGCCACCATTCGAACTCGGGCCGAGCGCCTGCCCTGGTTCCCGCGCATTTCTTTCATGTGCTCACCGCCCTGCCCTCCCTGCACTCTCTACCACAGCGGCCGTCGCCGGGCCAAACCAGGTCTCCGGGGATAAAGCGGGGAGGTGGGGCCGATCTTCCTCATGATATGCACTCGTTGTTCGACGTTTCGGATTCGCGAGAGCGACACCGTCCGAGGAATCTCCAGCCCCAGCCGGTCAAGGCGGCCCAACGCATAGTTCGAATCCGGCGTCGAGCCAGCGGTCACGATCACGACTCCTCTCACCGCAGCCAGGGGAGCGCAGAGCTCTGTCACCACCGGAAGTGGCGCCAGGGCTCGGGCAACCACCGCATCCCCCGACTCTCGGAGGCGACCTCGCGCCACCTTCTCTGCCGGTTCGGCCACGATCTCCACTTTCAATCCGAGCTCTCGGACAGCCTGCTCCAAGAAGGTAACCGCGCGCCTCTTGGGCTCCACCAGTATCACGCTCGTTGACTTCCGGGCGTGCGAACCCGCCAGGGCGATGGCCAGGGGTATCCCCGGGAGACCGGCCCCCGATCCAACGTCGATTACCGAGGAGGGTTGATCAAGTACCTCGAGAAGCGCCAGGCTGCGCACGATCTGCTCCGAAACCCTGGTCGGCTCAAAGCCGATCAACCCTCGAGGAAGAGCAACCTCCAGCAGGAGCTTCCCATACCGCCGGAGCCTATCCAGCACCTCGGGGGCTGGTTCCAGCAGGTCCAGCGCTTCGAAATTCAGTTCCCGCCCGCCAAGGCACGCCTCATCCACAGCTCTTTCATGATCTACGCGGATCGGTCCAGGTCCAACCCGTACCGCTCCTTCATTCCCCGGTACCGACCGTAAACCCGCTGACTGTGTTGGGGCCGAAGGTGAGCGTCCAGGATGGGAACCAGAGTGTCCCGGAGAAAGCTCCCCCGAGCCATCCATTGGTAATACCGACGGCCTCCATGGTCATAGGGACCAAAAAGTCTCCCTCCCGGAAAGACCTGCGTGAGCCAGGCAAAGAGATCCGCGTGGTCGGTGTGCATCCGAAGCGTGACCTGTGGCTGGCGTCCGTCCCCACCAAAATGGCCTTCTCCCACCAGGAGACCCACAAGAAATCCGATATCGAATGAGGAGGCCTCGGGCTCCGAACCAACTCTTCCATCCCCCTGCTGCAGGTCCATACAAAGAATGGTAGCTGGAGGCTGTGACAGAAAAGTGGCTTTAGCCGGCCAGGTGAAAGATTAATCACACGATGGTTGTTTCACCGTATGGTGTCCCGTGAAACGATCCACATCCGATTCTGGCTTGCCAGCAGCAATCAAGAGTTCGTGGCTAATCTTCCTCGAACGGTTCTCCCCGAGAGATGACCACCCGACGGTACGGTTCTTCTCCCTCGCTGAAGCTGGTCACCCCTTCGATCTCGCCCACCGCATCGTGGATCATCTTGCGTTCGAAAGCGGACATGGGCTCGAACTCCACTTCACCCTCACCCATCGCTCGCTCCGCCATCTCCCGGGCCCGCTCCTGGAGGACCGCTCGGCGGCGGGATTGATAACCCTCCACATCCAAGCCGATCCGGACCCTGGCTCGCACCTGTCGCTGCACTGCATTCCTTAGCACTTCCTGGATAGCCTCCAGGGTCTGACCCCGCCGACCAATGAGCAACCCTGCCTCTTGCCCATTGACGGATGCCTGGATCCCATCTCCCTCGATCTCGGCCATCACCTCACCGTCAACTTCCATCGCCTCGAGCAGCCCGTCCAAGAAGTCGAGAACCTCCTCCCGAGCTGCCTCCAGCGGCTCCTCGGCATCCGCCTGCCCTTCCGCTGGCGTCCTGTTGGGATCGGAATCGGAGGCTTTCCCTTGGAGGTAGACCTCCTCAAGCCGGCCGAGTGCCTCGCCATCAGGGATACCGACGGGTTCGGGACCGGCCAGAAGCAGATCTTCGGCGTCATCCCGGGACTCAGAAGACCGACTTTCGCTCAACGGCGGTTTCGCTTCTTGCGAGATGCCCCGGGCCTCGACCGTACGGGCGGGCCAGTTCTTTCTCCGCTCTTCTTCGGCCCCGAAGTGGCTCCGTCCTTTCCGGCTCCGCCGCGGCCAACTCCGTCCGAGGAGACCGGGCGAGGCTTCGCCGAGGGGGTCCCACGCCGGCCGTCCGGCGGCGGCGCGGCTTCCTCATCACCCACGAGGCGACGAGTGATCTCTGGCTGGGCTCCCGGCGTCGTGGTGGGAGGACGCTTCTTAAGGTCGCTCTCCGCCGTTTCTTTCTTCGTGGCTCGCCCCAGCAGCAGGCGCTGCTGGCTGATGGTCCAAAGGTTGCTTGCCACCCAGTACACGGAGACGCCGGCCGGGAGGCTGATGGAAAACGCTGCCAGCATCAAGGGCATGATCTTGCCTATCATCTGCATCTGAGCAGCCTGGGGTCCAGATTGGGTCGCTGCCACCTGCTTCTGCTGATACCACGTCGTTGCGGCCATCAGGAGGATCAGCGCCATATAAGGAAGGGCCAAAAGCAACCCGTCCTCGCGCAGGGCAAAGCTCGGGGAGTTTCCGAGATTCATTCCCAGAAAGCCGGCCTGCTGATTTATGAGGGCACGTCGGAGAGCACTTCCCTCCGGGAGGTACTTGACCCCGACGAAGCCCGCAGGACACCCGCGGTTCGCCAAGGTCGTTCCGCAGGCGATGAACACCTGATAGAGGGCGATGAAGATCGGGAACTGGAGGAGAAGCGGAAGGCACCCCCCGAGGGGGTTCACCTGGTGCTCCCGATAGAGCTTCGTCATCTCCTCGCCCAGCTTCTGGCGATCCCCTTTGTGTTTGGCCTGAAGTCGCTTGATCTCGGGCTGCAGCTTCTGCATCTGCTGCATCGACCGCATCTGTTTGATGGTGAGTGGCACCATGGCCAGCCGGACAGCGGCGGTCAGCAAGATGATCGCTATGCCATAGTTCGGGATCAGGTCGTAGAAAAAGGCGAGGATCTGGCCCAGACCGCTCACCAGCCCCCGGAAGAGCTCCATCATCGTTCTAGCCCCTAAGAGTCCCTCGGACGGGCCGGGGGAACCGGATCGAATCCTCCGCGATGAAGAGGGTGGCAACGCATGAGACGAAGCAGCGCCAACCCGCTGCCATGGGCCGCCCCGTGGATGGCCACCGCCTCCATAGCATAAGCGGAACACGAGGGATAGAAGCGGCAGCGGCGCACGAGCATCGGCGAGATCGCCCGTCGATAAACGCCGAGCAGCCCAACCAGCAGCCGACCCGACACAGAAGGCGGGGCGCTACCTCGAGCTACGCCCTCCACACACTTCGCCTCTCTTTTTCAAGATTTCCCCCTGCATCTTGCCATCTTCTCCGGGAAAGATCAGAGCTGTCCAGGCAAGCCCGACAGCGAGGCGAACCCTCCCAGGGACCTCAGCCCGTTGGACAAGTCCGCCGAAAGTTGCTGGAACTTCTCTCGAGCGGCCTGGGGACGAGCTACCACCACGCAGTCAACCTCGGGGCGCAAGTCGGGGGCGAGGGATTGCCAGGCAGCCCTCAGTCGCCTCCGAAGCCGATTGCGCTCCACCGCCTTTCCGACGCGGCGCGAGACCACCATACCGAGCCGGGGACCTTTGGGTTCTCGACTTCGAAGATTCGCACCTCGGGCCTCCTCTGGGCGCGGCCCTCCAGGACCCGCCTGCGGACGCGATGCCATCCCCGGCGCCCCTCGCTCCGCTCGCAGGAGCACATGCACCACCAGTCCGCCCTGGGGGCAGCTCGCTCCCTCTCGAAAGATCCGCTGCCACTCCCCTCGAGAACGAAGGCTGGCCATTAACGAGGGGAGGGCAGGCCCTTCCGCCGGGCCCCTTCCACAACCCGGCTGGCGCCGACTGGCGCCGTCGGGCCGGCGCAGCCGGCCCTCTTCAACTAGCTCCAGCCTTGGAGGTCACGGAGAGAGCCTCGTCCTCCCCTTACGCCGCCGACGCGCCAGAATCGCCCGGCCGGCAGCCGTGCGAGATCTCAAACGGAACCCGTGGGTCTTCTTACGCCGCCGGACATTGGGCTGAAAGGTCCGCTTCATTCGCTACCTCCATGAGAATACAAAGGCAAACCGGCCACGCCCGCCCTTGAGACGGCGAGGATACGGGCACACTCCTCATCCGTCTCACCATCTCTGCGGGATCAGGCACGACTTTGAGTGTCGCCACCCCTCACCGCTATAATCCGCCCGTCCCCGAGCCGGGCCCCACCCGCCTCAGACGAACTTCCCGCTTCCCCGCCAGCTTACACGTGTCCGCGCCCCGGGCGCCCCCACCCGGGCCACGTACAGGGGGTGCACCAATGAGTACATCAGACTTTTCCACACTTGTGGATTCCGCTGTGGACAACCCTTGCTCGTACACGTTGGCCAAGGCTCTCGGCTGCTCCTACCTCCCGGACATCGCTTTTGCCCCGCATCCACGCGGCGCTCTTCACTTCCCGCTTGTGGACAACTTCAAACCTTTTCCCGTCCCATGAGCGAACTCCCCATCTCCGCCGACGTCCTCTGGAGCGACGCCCTGGCCTTTATCCGATCTCGCCTCTCCACGCCCGTCTTTCACTCCTGGTTCGAGGCCATCCGGCCCGGCCGGCTCGACTCCTCCGGCCTGGAGCTGCTGTTACCCAGCCGGTTTGCAAAACAGTGGATCGAGCCGCGCTATCTCCCCCTGATCCACCACGCGGTCGCCTCGGCAGCCGGACATGAGCTACCGATCACCCTGGAGATCAACTCGGAGCCTCCGGCTGCTCCCGCTCCCGCCTCCCCGAGCTCTCGCCGCAGCCATCCTCCGACCGAGCCGCCCACCCCGCTCAATCCTCGCTACAGCTTCGACACCTACGTGATCGGGGCCTCAAACCGCTTCGCCCACGCCGCAGCCCTGGCCGTCGCCGAGGCCCCCGCCCGCGCCTATAACCCTCTATTCATCTATGGCGGTGTCGGCTTGGGAAAGACGCACCTCCTGCATTCGGTCGGCCACTACATCCTCCAAACGCAACCGCGCGCTTCGGTCTGCTACGTCTCCTCGGAGAAGTTCACGAACGACTTCATCGCGGCGGTCGGCGATCCCGGCCGGATTGCAGGATTCAAGCGCCGCTACCGGGAAAGCGACGTGCTCTTAGTCGACGACATCCAGTTTCTCGAAAACAAGGAAGCCACCCTGGAGGAGTTCTTCCACACCTTCAACACCCTGCACGATGCCGCCCGCCAGATCATGCTCACCTCCGATCGGCCCCCCAAGCAGCTCGGCCTGGAGGAACGGATGCGCTCCCGCTTCGAGTGGGGCCTCATAACCGACGTGCAACCGCCGGACCTCGAGACCAGGATCGCCATCTTGCGAAAGAAAGCGGAGTTCGAAGGGTTGGGGCATCTCGATGACGACATCTTCGCCTTCATCGCCTCTCGCATCGAGTCCAACATCCGGGAGTTGGAGGGGGCGTTGATCCGGGTCATCGCCTTCGCCAGCCTCGACCACAGCCAGGTCACGGTCTCTCTGGCAGAGACCGTATTGAAGGATCTCTACCCCGAGAGTGGCCCCGCCAGCATCAGCCCGGAGCTCATCCTGGCCGAAGCCTCCCGCTACTTCGACATCAGCCCGGACGAGCTTCTCTCCCCGAACCGCCATCGCAGCCTGGTGCATGCCCGTCAGATCGCCATGTACCTCTGTCGGGAGCTGACCGACCTCTCCCTTCCCCGTATCGGCCAGCGCTTCGGCGGGAGGGATCACTCCACCGTGATGCACGCCGATGGCAAGATCCGAGGCCTCCTCACGGAGAACCGCACCGTCTACAACCAGATCCAGGAGCTCACCAGCCGGATCCGCACCCGGGCACAGAGCCTGTGAACAAGTTGCGCATGGCGCCGTCCATGTTCGGTTGTCCCCATCCCGCCCTCATCTCCATCCCTGATGCTCCGTGCCTGGATTGGGGTCCATCCCCAGATTCCCGCTCCCTACTACTACTTCTCAACAGATTCTTTTTGTTTCTCAGCATTGCCCTTGTTGGGGAAGCTTTGTCAGCCCCCCTCGCTACGATCTAGGCCAGGAGGTTCACCGTGCTCATCGAGGCCGACCGGGATGTCTTGCTGGAGAAGGCTCAGGCAGTCCTGCGGGTGGTGTCACCGCGGGCGACCCTGCCCGTGCTTGGAGGGGTGCGAATCACGGCCTCGGGGAGCGAGGTGGAACTGGCGGGGACGGACCTGGAGATCTTCGTGACGGTGCGCCAGGAGTGCGCGGTGCAAAAGGCCGGGGCGATGGTGGTTCCCGGGAGGTTGTTCGGGGACGTGCTGAAGAGCTTGCCTTCGGGGAAGGTGACCGTCGAGGTCCGGGGGGCTCAGATACGAGTGGAAGGTGCGAGAGCGGAGTTCTCCTTGACCGCGTTGCCCATGGGCGACTTCCCGGAGTTCGCAGACGTTCCCGAGCAGGCCCATAGCCGGGTGAGCGCAACGGATCTGGGCAAGGCGCTTCGCCAGGTGGTTCGAGCCGCGTCGAGTGACGAGGCTCGCCCCATCCTCACCGGGGTGTTGTGGTCTTTCTCGGAGGGAACCGCGCGCTTGGCGGCGACGGACAGCTACCGCTTGGCCGTGCGGGAGCTGGGCGTCAAAGAGGGCCCCAGTGAGGGGGAGGTGATCGTGCCGAGCCGAGCCCTCTCGGAGCTTGGCCGCCATCTGGCGGGGGCCGGGGCCACCGAGGCGACGCTGCGGATGGGAGAGAGTCAGGCGGTGTGCGAGTTGGGGGCGATGCGCCTGATCACTCGCCTCATCGAGGGGGAGTTCCCCAAATACCGCCAACTCATCCCGCAGGGCTACTCGAGCCGGCTGGCGGTCGGCCGAGCGGAGCTTCTAGAGGCGGTGCAACGAGTGGGCGTGGTCGCCGGGGCGAACACCCCGGTCAAGGTCCATCTCGGCGAGGAGGTGCGACTGACCGCGGTCGAGGCGGGGGTTGGGGAAGCAGCAGAAGTGCTGGAGAACGCCAGCTACGTGGGGGAGCCGGCGACGATGGCCTTCAACCCCCGGTTCCTCAGTGACGGCCTGGAGGTCCTCGAGGGAGACAAGGTTGTCATGGAAGTGGGCGAACCGACCCGGCCGGCGATTCTCACGGGAGACGGGGGAGCGGAGTTCCTCTACTTGGTCATGCCGGTGCGGCTGGCCGAGTAGCGCGCCGGGACGTGCAACTGGAGCGGGTCGAGCTTGTGGACTTCCGCAACTACCATCAGGAGTCGGCCGAGCTCGGCCCCGGGGTGACACTGGTGACGGGTCGCAACGGACAGGGCAAGACGAATCTACTGGAGGCTGTGCACGTGCTGTGTGGATTGGGATCTCACCGGAGCGCCGGCGTCGAGCCGCTGGTACGCGTGGGCGCGGAGAGAGCGGTCCTGCGAGGCCGAGGGATCAGCCATGGGCGCCAGGTTCGAGCTGAGGCTGAGATCCGCCACGGCGCGGGGATACGGCTGCTGGTCAACCGGGTGCCGCTGCAGCGGTACCGGGTGGCGGGGGCGGGACCCTCGGCGGTGCTGTTCTCCCCGGAGGATCTCATGCTCATCAAGGGCGGGCCGGAGCAGCGTCGTCGTTTCCTGGACCAGGGCGCAGCCCGATTGAGGCCGCTGGTGACGGTCCAGCGGCTGGAGTTCGAGCGGGTGCTGCGCCAGCGCAACGGCGTTCTCAAGGCTGCCTCGACGAGCCGCCGCGCGCTCGCCACTCTGGAGGTATGGGATGAGTCGTTCGTCAGGTCAGGCGCCGAAGTGGTGGGTAGTCGCCTCAGGTATCTCCGACGCCTCGCGCCATCCGTGGCTCGGCACTACGAGGAGGTGTCGGGGGGCGGTGAGCAGCCCAACCTCCTGTACCGGCCGAGCTGGGAGGAAGGAGAGACGTCGCTGGTTGATGACCGCGAGATTGAAAGGGCCCTGGCCACGGCTGTGGGTCGCGCGCGGTCCCGAGATCTGGAGCGAGGCGCCAGCACCTGCGGACCTCATCGAGATGATCTTGGGACGGCTCTCGCGGGGCTGGATGCTCGAGTCTTCGCATCCCAGGGAGAGCAACGCAGCCTCGCTCTCGCGCTCCGGCTTGCGGAATGGGAGTTGGAGTCGGAGGCTGGCGGGGAAAAGCCGATCTTGTTGCTGGACGACGTGTTCTCGGAGCTGGACGAACAGCGTCGAGGCCATCTGGTTGCGCTGGTGGAGAGCGCCGGTCAGACGATTGCGACCATTACTAGCAGTGGGTACTGGCCAGCATCCGCCAGCCGCAAGCTGAAGGTGGAGGCGGGGCGGATCGTTTCGGGATGAACGAGCCGGTGCGCCTGCGGAGTTTCCTGGTCGACCAGGCCAGGCGGTGGGGCATGGATCACCCCCTCGAGAGCGCGCGGTTGTTCCGCTCCTGGGAGGAGATCGTGGGAGAGCGGGTGGCGCTGCGCTGCGCGCCGGTCTCGCTGGGGAGAGGAGTCTTGGGGGTCCGCACGGGTTCCGCCGCCTGGGCTACGGAACTTCGCTATCTCGCCCCGGCGGTGATCCAGAAGGTGAACCGGGAGCTGGGAGTGAGTCTCGTGAAGGAGCTGAAAGTGGCGCTCTCGCGGGAGTCTGAAGGTCCGCGGTGCCAAAGCGAGCTCGCCGGCCGCTCGGCGCCCGAGGCGCCCGGGGGTGATCCGAGGGCGCGCCCGGGGGTGATCCGAGGGCGCGCTCTGTTCGAGGCAGAGGCCCTCTGCTCGGGGATCGCCGACGAACGACTGGCCGGGGCTGCCAGGCGGGCCATCGCTGCGGCGGCCCGCCTGGGACGCGAACCATAAGATGCCGTCTTGGTGATTGTCAGAGGGAAGTCCTCTGGAATTTATTGTTCAAATGACTGAAGGGCTGTGGGACCTGATTAGAAGATCGTTTTACGGTGCAATGAGTGCGTAAATGATAGAATTGCAGTATCGCATCTTTCGGGGTAGAGAAAGAATTGGAAGCGACAGAGCGCGAGATCGAGGTAGCGGAGCCCACACGGGATGGTTCGGGGGCTGTCCCCGCCGTGCGGCCGCGCGCGAGCAGTTACACCGCTCAGGACATTACGGTCCTCAAGGGCCTGGAGGCCGTCCGGCGACGCCCTGGCATGTACATCGGCTCGACCGGGCCACGCGGGCTCCAGCAGCTCTTTCACGAGTGCATCGATAACGCCATTGACGAGGCACTGGCGGGATTCTGTGACCGAATCGATGTGGCCATCCATGCGGACGGCTCGCTCTCGGTTCGAGACAACGGCCGGGGGATCCCGGTGGAGCCGCCGAGGGGCGAGCGCCGCTCTGCGGTGGAAGTGGAGATGACCACCCTGCACGCCGGGGGCAAGTTCGACGGGAAGTCGTATGTCGTGTCCGGGGGGCTCCACGGCGTCGGAGTTTCCGTGGTGAACGCGGTTTCAAGGCGCCTGGATGTGGAGGTCGTGCGCAACGGCACGCTTTGGTCGGCCGCCTTCGCGAAGGGAAGGACAGTCCAGACGCTGACGAAGGTGCGCACGCTCGGTAAATCGGCCAGAACCGGGACCATGGTCCGATTCTGGCCCGACCCCGATATCTTCACCGAGACCACCGAGTTCGATTACGAGGCGATCGCCCGCCGGCTGCGTGAGCTCTCCTATCTGACCAAAGGCGTGGAGATCCAGATCGAGGACGAGCGTACGGACCGCTCGGACTGCTTCAAGGCTAAGGGAGGTCTGGCGGATTTCGTGAGAAGTCTCTCGGTGGGGCGGGAGACTCTGCATCGGGTCATCACCTTCGAGAAGGGAGAGGAGCAGCGCCAGGAGCTCGAGGTGGCGATGCAGTGGAGCGGTGGATTCACGGAGTCCATCCACTCGTTCGCCAATACGATCAACACGCATGAGGGTGGCATGCATGAGGAGGGATTCAAGAAGGCTCTCACCAATGTGGTCAACCGCTACGCCCGGTCCAAGGGGCTGCTCAAAGAGAAGGAGCCCGCCTTTCAGGGCGAGGATGTCCGGGAAGGCACGATCGCGATCATCTCGGTGAAACTTCAGAACCCACAGTTTGAAGGTCAGACCAAGACCAAGCTCGGCAACACCGACATGCGCTCGTTCGTGGAGATCGCCACGAACGAGAAGTTGGGGGAGTGGTTCGAGGAGAATCCCGGCGACGCCAAGCGTATCGTGGGTAAGGTTCAACAGGCCGCCCGGGCCCGCCTGGCGGCGCGCAAGGCACGGGACATCGCACGCAAGTCGGCCTTCGACTCCGGCGGGCTTCCGGGCAAGCTCGCCGATTGCTCTTCCCGGGATCCGCTGACCTGCGAGCTCTTTGTGGTGGAGGGCAACAGCGCCGGGGGCAGCGCCAAGGCGGGCAGGGAGCGGGAGTTCCAGGCGATCCTCCCCATCCGCGGCAAGATCCTCAACGTAGAGAAGGCTCGACTCCACAAGATCCTCGAGAACAAGGAGGTCCTGGCGCTGATCGCCGGCATCGGCACGGGGATCGGGGAGGACTTCGACCTGGCCAAGGCCCGTTACCACAAGATCTGCCTGCTGGCCGATGCGGACGTGGATGGTCAGCACATCACGACGCTGCTTTTGACCTTCCTCTTCCGGCACATGCAGCCGCTGATCGACGCCGGCTATGTCTACCTGACGCAGCCTCCCTTGTATAAGACCGATGTCGAAGGCAAGAAGTATTACGCCTTCTCGGATGCCGAGCGGGACGGCCTACGAGAGCGCTTCCCGACCAGGAAGCTGGTCTTCGAGCGTTTCAAAGGTCTCGGAGAGATGAACGCCGAAGAGCTCTGGCAGACCACCATGAACCCCCAAACTCGGATCCTCAAGCAGGTCCAGATGGAGGACGCCGCCCTGGCGGACGAGATCTTCACCCTGCTGTTGGGTGAGGATGTGGAAAGTCGGCGGGACTTCATCACGAAGAACGCCAAATACGCGGTCCTGGACGTCTGATGGTGACCCCTACCGACCCGCCCCCCGAGGGCAATATCCAGACGGCCGATATCGAGGAGGAAGTCCAGCGCGCCTACCTGGACTATGCCATGAGCGTGATCGTCGGCCGGGCTCTGCCCGACGTGCGCGACGGGCTCAAGCCGGTGCACCGGCGGATCCTGTGGGGCATGCTCGGCCTGGGGGCCAGGCCCGGTACAGGCTACCTGAAGTGCGCCCGGGTGACCGGCGAGGTGATGGGCAAGTATCATCC
>JBOGWM010000268.1:0-11187 GCA_050693695.1 Actinomycetota bacterium | reverse complement strand
CTCGCGAGGTGGCCGCCCCGCGAAGGAGACGCTCGAGGCGAGGATCGATCCTCGCACCCTGGCGACCGAGCCCGACGAGATCACGAGTCTTGCCGAACCGGATCAAGCGGCATAGAGGAGCTTTCCTTCCCGCACGACCGTTGCGGGAAGCGAAGCAACAAGGTGCAGGCGGCTCTCGAAATTGGCCCTCGTGCAGACCAGGACGTCAGCGGCCCCTTCCATCTCCCACAGGACCTCATAGGCCAGGCGACTCCGGCGTCGCCTTTCCGGCGCCGAATCCGGAACTACGACCAAGAGGTCGTAGTCGCTATCGGGACCGGCGTCTCCGCGAGCGCAGGATCCGAACAGATAGATGCGCTCCGGCTCGTATGCCTCGATGAGGCGGCGCACGATCTCAGCGAGAAGCCCATCGGCAAGAGAGCCGCTCAGGCTGGCTCCTCCCATCTATCTTCCTCCTCGAAGAGATCGAATCGGTCTAGTAGCCTTCTTGGAAGAAACAACCACCGTCATAGAAGTGCGACCCGATGGGACGGTACGCGCGGTCACTGCATTGACGGAGTCGAGACTGACTTGCCACCAGTGCCTTCAGTGTCTCACCTGGGAAGCCAGGAAATGAACCCTGCATGCGGGAGACTTTAGCAAAGGGACTCGCAGGCCAGATGGTTTGAGCCAATGCCGGCCCGGCTTCAGGACTTCGATCAGTGCCGAACGGCACTCGCGGGAAGCGGGAGGCCAGGGGCTGAAGGACCGGAGCTACCGGGGCTCCTTGAGCCAGCGATATCCCAGGCCGGGCTCCGTCGCGATCCAGCGAGGATGCGTCGGGTCATCCGAGAGCTTCCGGCGGAGCTGGCGGACGTAGGTCCGCAGGTACTCGCTCTCTTGCCCGTAGCCGGGCCCCCAGACCCGGCGCAGCAGCCACTGATGGGTGAGGAGCTTGCCGGGGTTGGTCACCATCGCCTCGAGCACCCGGTACTGGGTGGGAGTCAACGGTACCCGCTCGCCGTCGCGGCGCACGAGCTGGCGGGCCAGGTCCACCTCCAGTCCCTCGAAGGCCAGGACGCCGGGCTCCCGATCGCCGCCCACCCGACGCAGGACCGCCCGGATGCGCGCCAGGAGCTCTCCCATCCCGAAGGGCTTCTCCACGTAGTCGTCGGCGCCGGCGTCCAGGGCGCGGACCTTGTCGTCCTGAGCAGCCCGGACCGAAAGGATGATGACCGGCACCTCCGACCACCCCCTGAGGCGCCGGAGGATCTCGACCCCGTCGAGGTCGGGGAGTCCCAGGTCCAGGATGACCGCGTCGATACCGCCGGTCGCGATGATCTCCAGGCCCTCCGACCCTCGGGCCGCGGGGACCACCTCGTGGCCGTGTCCTCGCAGACCCACGGAGAGGGCCCGCCGGATCTGCGGCTCGTCGTCGACCACGAGGATCCTCACGGCTCTTGCGTCACGGGCAGCGATAGGGCAAGCGTCGTTCCCCCTCCGGGCGTCGGCTCGATCCATATCCTCCCTCCGTGGGCCACGACGATGGCTCGGGCGATGGCCAGACCCAACCCGCTCCCTCCTCGGGTCTGCCCCCGGTCCTTGTGGTAGAAGGGCTCGAAGACCCGCTCTCGCTCCTCGGGAGGGATTCCGGCTCCCCGGTCCGAGACCCTCAGCTCGATGTAGCCGCCCTCGCGGTTGGCGCTGACGCGGATGGGGGATCCCTCGGAGGAGAAACGGGCTGCGTTCTCGAGAAGGTTGGAGAGGACCTGGTCGAGCTGGATCACATCCGCCGCGACCTCCGGAAGTCCCTCCGCGATCGCCACGTCGAGGGGGCGCCCGGCGAGGACAGGGCGAAGGCGCTCGAGGACCGCCCCGAGGATCTCCGCCACGTCCGCGGCCACAGTCCGAGGCTCCAGGGCCCCCGCCTGGATGCGGGCGAGGTCGAGAAGGTTCCCCAGGAGGCGGTTCAGCCGGTTGGTTTCGAGGAGGATCATCTCGAGCAGGTTCGCCACATCCTCCGGGCCCAGCCTGGCGTTTGCGTCGAGGAGGCTCGTGATCGCCGCCTTGATGGTGCTGAGGGGGGTCTTCAGGTCGTGGGTGACGGCGGAGAAGAGGGCGGCTCGGATCTCGCTGGCCTCCGATTCCAGCCGGGCCCGCCGAGCCTCCCCGTCCAGGCGAGCCCGCTCCAGCGCCAGCGCCGCCTGGGAGACGAAAGCTTCGACCAGGCTTGCGGTCTCGCCCGCCAGAACCCCGGGATCCTTGAGGTAGACGGCCACGCTTCCCAGCCCCCGCCCGATGGGGACCACCGCCGGAGGATGGCGCCCCCCCTTTCCCGCCACCGCCGCGACCATCTCGGCGCCCTCTTCGGGCACTCGAACCTCCGCGCGCGCGAAACCGAAGACCTCGACGAGTGACTCCGCCATCTCCTTGAGGGTCACCTCCGGTGCGGCGCCGGCGATGAGGGACTGGGCCAGGCCGTAGAGGTGCTCGAGCTGCAGCTCCCGTCCTTCCGCCCGCAGCCGCTCGGTGAGCAGCGAGGAGAGCAGTCCGCTCACCACCAACGACACGACCAGGAAGACGAAGAGAGCGACCAGATCCTCCGTCTTCTCGACCTCGAAGGTGCCCCTCGGTGGGGTAAAGAAATAGTTGAGGCTGACGAAGGAAGAAGCGGAGGCGACGAGGCCGCCCCCAAGCCCGGCGAGCAGCGCCGCCGCCACCACCGCCAGGACGAAGATTCCCGCCACCGCGGTGGCGTTCATGCCCGCGGCCAGACCGATGCCGGTGGCCACCGCCGTGGCGAGGGGGCCTCCCAGCCACCAGCGAAGGCTCGACCGTGACCTCTCGGTTTTCACGGATTCTTCACGGGCCCCCCGTCCCTTTTCACGTCTCATTCATGCGCCTTGCACGAAACTTCGGTTGATCGGAGACCTGGGAAAACTGATGGGAAAACCACTGTCCGTCGTCCTGGGAGGGGTGGTCGTGGCCCTTCTCTGGTACTACGTCCAATTCGTCCTGTGGCATGCGGTGAGGATCGAGGCGAGGGCCGTGTGGATCTGGGCGACGCTTCTGCGCAAGGCCGAGGACCGCCGCCTCCGGCGAGCGCTCGCCGAGGACGCCGAGAGGCTTGCCGACACGGCGAACATCGGGTCTTCACAAGCTTCTTCCCGATCCACTCCATGAGCGCCGGCGCCTTCGTCAAGCGGCTCTTCGTCGGGCGGCCCATCTCGTCTCATCAGGAGCTCCACCACCGCCTGAGCAAGCGTATCGCCCTGGCGGTCTTTTCCTCCGACGCTCTCTCTTCCTCCGCCTATGCCAGCGACGAGATTCTCCTGGTGCTCGTGGCCGCGGGAAGCCTCGCCATCGGCTACTCGTCGCCCATCGCCCTGGCGGTCACCCTCGTGCTGGCGGTGGTGGTGACCTCCTACCGCCAGACGGTGGCCGCCTACCCGAGCGGGGGCGGCGCTTACATCGTCGCCCATGACAACCTGGGGGAGTACCCGGGGCTGACCGCGGCATCGGCTCTCCTCATTGACTACGTGCTCACCGTCTCGGTGAGCGTCGCCGCCGGGGTGGCGGCCATCGGGGCGGCTTTCCCGATCGTGGCGGAGCATCGGGTGGCGTTGGCGTTGGCGGTGGTCCTGATCATCACCGTGGCCAATCTGAGGGGGCTCAAGGAATCCGGGACCATCTTCGCCGTTCCCACCTATGGCTTCCTCCTCTCGATGGGGCTCATGATCCTGGTCGGCGTCTTCAAGGTTGCGACCGGGAACGACGACCGCCTCCCGGTCTCGCGGTTCCCCGCGGAGCATCCTCTCACCGTCTTTCTCATTCTGAGGGCCTTTGCGTCCGGCTCGACCGCCCTCACCGGCGTGGAGGCCATCTCCAACGGGGTCCCCGCCTTCAAGCCCCCCGAGTCCAAGCACGCTTCCCAGACCCTTCTGGTCATGGGATTGCTTTTGGGCTTGTTGTTCTTCGGGATCACCTTCCTCGCCCACCAGTACCGGGTGGACCCCCTGGCGATCGAGGAGGGCAGGACGGTCACCTCCCAGGTCGCCGGGGCGGTGTTCGGAGCGGCCAGCCCCCTCTTCTACGCCGTGCAGTTCTTCACCGCATTCATTCTCTTCCTGGCCGCCAATACCTCGTACGCCGACTTCCCCCGCCTGGCTTCGATCCTCGCCCGCGATCGCTACCTTCCGTCGGTCTTCAAGCACCGGGGCGACAAGCTGGCGTTCTCCAACGGCATCGTCATCCTGGCGTTGGCCGCGGGGGCGGTCCTCTCTCACTACGAGGCCGAGGTGCACAACATCATCCCCCTGTATGTGATCGGGGTGTTCACCAGCTTCACCCTCTCCCAGTCCGGGATGGTGATCCGGTGGTTCCGGCGGCGGGCGAGAGGGTGGCGGCGCTCGGCGCTGATCAACGGGGTGGGCGCCGCGACCACCTTCGTGGTGCTCATCATCGTATCCGTCACCAAGTTCACCCTGGGAGCGTGGCAGGTCATCATCCTCATTCCCACGGTGGCCCTCTTGCTGAGGCGGGTGAGGCGCCACTACGACTCCGTGGCGGAGGATCTGAGCGTGGGGCGGGCCACCAGGGTGGCGGCCAACAAGGTGGTGGTCCTGGTGTCGCCCTACCGGGGAGCGACGCTCAAGGCGGTCAGCTTCGCGCGAGCCATCGCCCCCAGGGAGCTGCACGTGGTCGCTTTCCGGGTCCCCGAGCGCAGGCTCAAGGAGATCCGCCGGCGTTGGCGGGAGCTCGGGGTCCTCATCCCCATCGAGGCCACGGGACACCGGTTGGACGACGTCTTGGACTTCGTGCGAGACCTCGATCCCTCCGAGAGCGAGCCGGTGATGGTGGTGACCGCGGACGTCCAGGACCCGAGCCGCCTGCGACAGCTCCGCCGGACCCGCCTGCTCCTTCGGATCAAGAGGAGACTCCTCTACGAGCCCGGCGTGGTGACCGCGAGCGTCCCCTTCCGTCCGGACCGGGAACACGAGTCCGATCGCCTCCGGGCCCCCGGCCGCCTCTCGATCATCGTGCTCGTCTCCGCGATGCATGCGGCGACCATCCGGGCCCTCGAGCTCGCCCGATCCCTCAACCCCTCGGAGCTCAAGGCCCTCACCATCGCCACCGACTCCGGGGAGGCTGAGGAGCTGGTCCGCCAGTGGGAGAGCCGGGGGATCGACGTGCCCCTGGAGGTGGTGGACTCGCCCTACCGAAGCCTGATGCAGCCCCTCCTGCGCGAGGTCCGGGAGCTCGGCCCCAACCCGAGCGACGCCGTGGGGGTGGTGATCCCGGAGTTCGTGGTGACCCGCTGGTGGCAGCAGCTCCTGCACAACCAGAGCGCCTTCATGATCAAGATGGCCCTCTTGTTCGAGCCCAACGTCGTGGTGATCGACGTTCCCTCGCTCATCCGGGGCCGCAAGAAGGGACAGAGGCCGACCGGCCGAGCTCAGCTCTGACCGAGAGAAAGAGCCGGCGGATAATGAGGTGGCTCGGCCGCCAGAGCCGAACGCACCGTGTGGGGATTGCCCAGGGCGTGGCTGCCGGCGGTTCGGCACCTCCTGCGACCTGTGTGAGGGTCGGAGACCGAGGAGAGCTCGAGAAGGACCATCACGCGGATAGGTTGAGCTTCCCGCTGTCCTCCGGCTCTTCCGCTGCCCCGCTAGGATCGGGGGCGTGGCTCGCACCAACTACGAGGTGGCCTCGGCGTTCGATGAGCTGGCCGATCTCATGCAGATCTCGGGGGCCGACCGTTTCCGGACGCTTGCCTATCGCCGGGCGGCCGACGCCCTTCGAGGGCTCGCCAGGGATGTCGGCGCTCTGTCCGACCAGGACCTGATCCGGGTGCGAGGCATCGGAAAGACGATCCTCGCCAAGGTTCGGGAGCTCGGTGAGACGGGAACCATGGGCGTCTTGGAGGACCTGCGAGCCGCCTATCCGGCCGGGGCGGTCGAGATGGCTCGCCTGCCGGGTCTGGGTCCCAAGAGAGCGGTGCTGCTCGCCCGGGAGCTGGGGGTCACCACGCTCGAGGAGCTGGGGGAAGCCATCCGGGCGGGTCGGCTGCGAGGAATCAAGGGGATGGGCGCCAAGACCGAGGAGAACCTTCTTCGTACCCTGGCGACGTACGCGGGCGAGCGAGAGAGGATCTTCCTCGCCCGGGCCCTCAAGGTCGCCGAGGAGATGCTGGATGGCCTTCGGGCGGTTCCCGGGGTGGTGCGCGCCTCGTACGCCGGCAGCCTTCGGCGGATGCGAGAGACCATCGGGGACATCGACCTGCTCGCGGCCAGCCAGGGTCCCGAGGCGGTGATGGACGCCTTCGCGAAGCTGCCGAATGTGGATCGAGTGCTTGCCCGGGGGCCGACGAAGGCAACCGTGCTCACCGGAGGCGGCCTCCAGGTGGACCTGCGGGTCGTCGCCCCGGACGAATATGGCTCCGCCCTTCAGTACTTCACCGGATCCCAGGCCCACAACATCAAGGTGCGCGAGCACGCGGTACGGATGGGCCTCAAGCTCTCGGAGTACGGCCTGTTCCGGGTCAAGGGAGTGGGAGGCGACGAGCCCGATCGCATCGCCAGCCGGACCGAAGAGGAGGTCTACGGTGCTCTCGGCATGCAGGTCCCCCCCCCGACCATGCGGGAGGACCGGGGAGAGGTGGAGCTGGCCCTCCGGGGCGAGCTTCCGACACCGGTGGAGCCGGAGGACCTTCTGGGAGATCTCCAAGCTCACTCCACCTATTCGGACGGCAAGGTGTCCCTCCGCCGGATGGCTCTGGCCGCCGCGAGCCGGGGACATCGCTACTTCGCGATCACCGACCACGGGCGCAACCTGCATCTGCGGTCCCTCTCGATCGAGGACATCGCCCGCCAGGGGAGGGAAGTAAAGGAGATCAACGAGTCACTCGCCGGGCGCATGGAGCTGCTGCACGGCGTCGAGCTCAACATCGGCCCCGAGGGGGAGCTCGACTATCCGGATGAGGTCCTGACCCGATTCGACGTCGTGGTGGCCAGCGTGCACCATCAGCTCGGGATGGATCGGGCGGGCATGACCCGCAGGATCCTGCGGGCGATCGAGAACCCCCACGTCCACATCCTCGGGCATCCCACCGGACGGATCCTCGGCCGCCGCCCCGCCTCGGAGCTGGACCTGGAGGCGGTATGCGAGGCAGCCGCGGCCCATGGCGTGGCGCTGGAGATCAACGCCAGCCCTCGCCGGCTGGACTTGAAGGACGACCACATCTTCCTGGCCAGGGAATACGGATGCCTCTTTGCCATCAGCACGGACGCCCATTCACCGGCGGAGCTCGACTATCTGCGCTTCGGCATCTGCAGCGCCCAGCGGGGATGGGTGACCCGCCGGGAGGTGATCAACGCCCTTCCGCTGGAAGAGCTGCGACGATTCCTGGCGAAGGAGACGGTTGGCCGGCGATGACCTCCCCGCTCCAGCGAGCCTTCTACGCACGAGACACCCTGCTCGTCGCCAGGGAGATGCTCGGTCGTTGCCTCTATCACCGCACCGACGAGGGCCTGGTGGCGGGTCGCATCGTCGAAGTGGAAGCCTACGGTGGAGCGGCCGACCCGGGTAGTCATGCCTACCGGGGTCGCACTGCTCGCAACGCGGTCATGTTCGGGCCCCCCGGGCATCTTTACGTCTACTTCACCTATGGCATGCACCACTGCTCGAACGTGGTCTGCGAGCAGGACGGTCATCCAGGCGCGGTGCTGCTGCGGGCGCTGGAACCCCTCCTGGGGCTGGAGATCATGGCGAGACGCAGGGGAACGCAAATACCCCAGGCCCTGACGAGCGGACCGGCTCGTCTCTGCCGGGCCTTCGGGATCGACCTCGCGCACAACGGTGCGGATCTGGGCAAGGGGTCGATCTGGGTGCAGGGCGACCCGATCCTCGAGGGACCGGTGGAAGCTTCTCCCAGAATCGGGCTCCGGGAGGGCAACGAGGCACCCTGGCGCTTCTACGAGGTCGGTCCCTGGAACAGCCGGTCCCGGTCAAGGCCCGCCCGTCCAAGCTCCGAGACTGCGCTGCCTAGCCCTAGCTGATCTCATCTCCAAGGGGATAGGAAGACATCTGAGGATTTATTGTCTGTACGGTGCCTCCGAGGTCGGAGCGAGTTGAAGAGGGCCGGCTTCGCCGGCCCGACGGCGTTGGTCGGCGCCGGCTGGGTTTTGGGAGGGGTCCGTGGGGAGGGCCTGCCTCCCCACGCTACTAGTCGTCTCGGTCGTGGGTTCGTTTCACCTCGATCTCCACCTCGGAGCCCTGGGGCACCTCGGTTCCTCCCTCCGGGTCCTGGTCCCGCACGAGGCACCGGGAATCTTCAACTTCGCACTTCGAGCTGCGGTCGATCTTCACCCTGAAGCCCGCGGATTGCAAGAACCTCACCGCCTGCCTCTCGGGCAAGCCCTCGACGCTGGGAACAACTCTTCTGTCGGAGCGACCGCTCTGATGCCCGAAGAGCTCGATCCCGTTGGGAACGGCCGTCGGCTGGGGTTGGGGATTGGGGTCCTTGCAGGTCGCGGTGGGCTCGGATCCCTTGACGAAGGTCTCGGTGCGAATGGCTTCCGGGGGGGTGTAGGGGTTGGGGCGGCATCCCCGTCTCGCGTCGACGGGGACCTTGACGATCTCGACCTCGGGAACGGGGAAGTCAGAGGGAGAGACTCCCTCGAGGGCCTTGGTCATGAACTGCTGCCAGATCTGGGTCGGCCAGGTCCCCCCCGACACCCGAATGCGCGTCGGGCGGCAAGAGGGAGGCCGCGCCTTGCCGTCGGCGACCACATATCCACCGGTTCCGCCGCAGCCCGGCTTCATCTCGATCTCGCCGTCGGGCCAGAACACCGCCACCGCGGCCACGAGGTCCGTCCCCGCCCCGCCCACGAACCAGGCGTCCCTCCATTCCTGGGCGGTACCGGTCTTGCCGAAGGCGGGCCGCCCTATCTTGCCGTTGCGGGAGGCGGTGCCGCGCTCGATCACATCCTGGAGGGTCTGGGTGCTGAGATAGGCCACCCCGGGACCAAGCACCTGTTGCTTGTCCGCAAGGGCCTTCCACAAGGTCTTGCCCACCGAGTTCGTGATCTTGGTCACCGCCACCGGGGCTACCTGGACGCCCTGCATGGGAAAGGCGCCGAAAGCAGAGGCCATCTCGAGGGGACTGACCGCGTTGGCGCCGAGCGCGGCCGAGGGCACCGGCGTCAGGGAACTGCGCACTCCCATGCGCTTGGCGACGTCGATCACTTCCTGAGCCCCAACGTCCATGATCATCTGGGCATAGACCACGTTGACGCTCTTTATCGTGGCCTCCCGGACGGTGAGGGAAGAACCGAAGTCGGAGTCCTCGTAGTTGCAGACGTGCCAGGCGCCGCCGGCATCGGCCCCCGGGATATCGATGCACGAGTCTGCAGGGTAGACGTCGGAGAGGTGCTTGCCCTTGGTAAGGGCGGCGGCCAGCACGAAGGGCTTGAAGGCCGATCCGGATTGTCGCCCCGATCCGCCCCCCTCCCGGCCGAGGGCGAGGTTGACTTTGGCGCAGGTCTTGGGCGAGCCGTCGTCATTGAGCGCCCCCACCTTTACGCAGGGGTCATCCGCCGCTCCGGCGAAGAAGTCCCGGCCCCCAACGATCGCCTTGATCTGCCCGCTGCGGGGATCGATGGCGACCAGGGCCGCGGAGGGATCCCGGTCCGGCCGGTCGAGGACTCGAGCGATGGCCTCCTCTGCGGCCGCCTGCGCCTTGCGGTCCAGGGTGGTGTGGATCCTCAATCCCCCTCGAAAGAGGCGGTTCGCTCGCTCGCTGACCGACTCCCCGAGCGCGGTGAAGGCTCCGGAGTGCTGGATCTGGCGGGTGACGTAATCCACGAAGTAGGGGGCCGGGTAGCGTCGTGTCTCCACCTTGGGGCGAACCCCGAGCTCGGTGCGCCTGGCCGCAGCCACCTCCGGCTCGGGCGCCAGGCCGAGGGCGGCCATCCGGCCCAGGACATAGTTGCGTCGGCCGAGGGCTCGGTCGGCATTGGCATAGGGGTCGTAGCCGACGGGGGCCTTGATGAGGCCGGCCAGGAGCGCGCCTTCGGTCAGGCTCACATCCTTCGCATCCTTGCCGAAGTAGGTCTGGGCGGCCGCCTGCACACCGTAGGCGCCTTGCCCGAAATAGATGGTGTTCAAGTACAGCTCCAGGATCTTGTCCTTCGACAACCGTGACTCCAGCTCGTAGGCATAGGACGCTTCGCGCAGCTTGCGCGCCACGCTGCGCTCCTTGCCGACATCGGGGAGAGCATTACGGACGAGCTGCTGGGTGATCGTCGATCCGCCCTCCACCACCCTTCCCGAGCGGGCGTTCGCAAAAAAGGCCCGTATGATCGCCCGGGCGTCGAATCCCCGATGCGTCAGGAAGCGGGCGTCCTCGACCGCGATGACCGCATCTCGAAGCGGCTGAGAGATCCGGTCGAGAGGGATCACCTCCCGGTTCTCCTCCTGGCGCAGAGTGGTGATCTCGGTCCCATCCGCGGCGAAGATCTTGGTCGATTCGCTCTTGGGGCTGAGCGCGGCAAGGTCCAGAGGCTTCTGACGGATGCAAGAACTGGTGGCAAGCACGATTAGGACGCCAAGAGTGACGAGACGGAGGCGCCGATGCGATATCATCCGCCAGGCAGTCTACTCGCGTGGGGGTTTCTCCCGGGCGAATCGACACGAAGGGTGCTCCGGGGTTGGGTTGACACCGGCGTAGCCTGAGTGTAACTTAAGGTGTTGGCTCGAGGACCACTCGGGTCACCACCTCCAAAACTGCAAAAGGGGGCGCCAAAGACCAGACCGATCCTACGAGTTCGTCGCAGGGCCGTTTCTGGGCCGCTGGGCTCCAAAGCGCAGCGGCTTTTTGCGTCTATCGGTCAAGGGATCGGAGTGGATCTCCGGACCGAAGCGGCTGAGGTGCCTGCTCGTTGAGAACTAAACAGCGTGCCTGTAGAAGAAAAAGCCAGTGCATCTGCGACCAAAGGTGCGGGAAGCGGGGGAGACCTCGCGGCCCAGATCTTGAGGAAGCGGTTAGATAAATCCGGCAAACGCGCATCAAGGGAGCTTCGCTTCCAAGACGCGTGCAGCATCGGCTCGGATCATACAAATGAGAAACCGGCCCCCTTTCGTCAAAGATGGGGTATCCAGGTCTCTTACGGAGAGTTTGATCCTGGCTCAGGACGAACGCTGGCGGCG
>JBOGWM010000267.1:0-10534 GCA_050693695.1 Actinomycetota bacterium | reverse complement strand
GCCCGTGGGACCGGGAGCAGACCCACTCCTCGCTGGCCATCCACCTGCTGGAGGAGACCCACGAGGTCCTGGACGCCATCGATCGGGCAGACATGGCGGACCTCGAGGAGGAGCTGGGAGACGTCCTTCTCCAGGTCGTCTTTCACACCCAGCTCGCACGCGAGGCGGGAGACTTCGAGATGAGCGAGGTGATCGAGGAGCTGATCGCCAAGCTCCTCTACCGCCACCCCCACATCTTCGGGGACGTAAAGGTGAGTGGGGCAGCCGAGGTGGTCGCCAACTGGGAGGCCCTCAAGCGGGGGCTGAAGGTGCGTAGCTCCCCCGCGGATGACATCCCGAAGGATCTCCCCGCCCTGCTCTACGCTCACAAGACTCACCGCCGCCTGGCCGGGGCCGGCATCCGGGAGGCGGGGATCGCGGAGATGGTCGAGCGGGTGGCGGCCCTCGCCCGGTCGGTCGCCGGGCGAGAGGGCGGGGAGGCCGAGCAGATCATCGGCGAGCTGCTCTTCGAGGTCGTGGGATTGGCCCAGCAGGCAGGGGTGGACCCCGAGGGGGCACTGCGGCGGCGAGCCCGCTCCCGTCTGGAATCGATCGATGGATCCGAGCGAGGTTAACGTTAACGGAATCACAGTGAGCGGATGGTTTCCTGTATGATTCACTCATGTCCAAAGCCAAACAGGTCGCCTTTCAGATCGACAATGAGGATCTTGAAGCGATCGACGCTCTGACGGTCAGCGAGTTTGCGTCCCGTGCCGAGGTGATTCGAGTAGCGATACACGATTGGCTGGCACGACGCCGAGCGGAGGCTGTGGACGCCGCCTTGGCCGAGGGGTATCGACTATACCCACCGAGCGGCCCGGAGGAAGCGTGGGCGGACCGCAGTCTCGAGGGACTTGATGCCGCTCACCTCGACTGGTAACCCGCCCCGACGGGGGGATATCTGGCTGGCGAACATGGACAAGCTGCGTCCGGCAGTTGTCATGCACCGCGATTTCGCCGGGCGTGCGCTCAACGCCGTCCTCGTGGCCCCGCTCACCTCGACCCTTCGTGACGTACCGACTGCGGTACGCCTGGGCTCCGACGATGGGCTTGACCGTGAGTGCATCGCCGCCCTCGACAATTTGACCTTGCTGCGACGCGACCGATTCCAGCGTTTCGTGGGACGCCTTTCCGCTGCTCGTATGGAGGAGCTCTGCGGGGCGCTGGCCATCGCCCTCGCATGCGACTGGCCGACTATGAAGCTGTAAGCCGACAACGCCATGGCTCCAGGGAGTGGCGCGACTTTCTGGGGATTCGTGTCGCCTCGACTGGGCCGAGGTGACAGAGGATCGTTGAAAGTCTGAAGGTGCACAGCTTCCCCGTGGATGACATCCCAAAGGATCTCCCGGCCCTTCTGTACGCTCACAAGACCCACCGCCGTCTGACCGGCGCCGGGCACCCGGGCACGGGAATCGCAGCGGCGGCCGGCCCGTCCCGCCTGGAGTCGATTGAGGGCCGTAGCTACCCGAGCAGAGCCGACGCTCGGTCGTCGAACTCTTTGACCACCCCTAGAGCCACATGCGGCGTAAACCTCCCTCGAAGCTCGCGAATGGCGTCGAGACTGAGGTGGGACTTGAGCCGCTCGGCGAGAGCGACCGCCTCCAAGCCGGTCGCACAAGCCCGCTCCAGCTCGTTCTGCTCGAGGTAGGAGGAGGCAAGCAGCGCCGTACTCAACGCTCGCCGCCGGACCTGGTCGGCATCCCCTCCTGTGACCGCCATGCTCGCCCACTCCACGGCTCGGGGGCCCTGGTGCAGATCGCGAAAGCACTTGGCAAATTCCCACGCCAGGTAGACGTCCCCCGAATTCACACCGTCCAGCCAGCGCGGGTCGCGGCTGCGCTCCGCGCGCTCGAACGCGGCGGTTGATCGGCTGAGCGCCTTCTCGCAGGCGCTCCGATCGCCGAGCCGGGCATGCGCGCGGGCCTCTATGGCAAAGATTCTCGCCAGCAGGGTGGGCGTGGCGGCGTCGCTCGCTCCCTGCTGGGCGGCGCGAGCGAGCTCGGCTGCCTTGACGGGGTGGCCCAGATGGATTGTCTGCCCCGCCATCTGGGTGAGCATATAGGCCCCGAGAGCCCGGTCCCCGGCGGCGTGGGCGAGGCGGAGGGCCTGGACGTAATAGCACTGAGCAAGCCCGTGACGCCCCGCGTCCAAAGCCATCACCCCAGCCCGGCGGCTCAGCACCGCGGCAGCGCAGAAAAGCTCCCGGCCGACCTCCTCGGTGTAGGCGCCTTGAAGCATGGGGGCGACCTGGTGATCCAAGTAGGAGACCACCAGCCAGCGAGCGTGACCGCCCCCATGCTGCTGGTCCATTCGGGCGAACCGCTCGGTGTCCGAACGGATGCGCTCGACGTCGGCCAGACCCACCCGCGGGCCCGTGGTCACCTGATCGTCCGGAGGCCCGACTACTAGCTCCGCTGGGGCTAGGGCCTCCACGGGGTCGATACCGAGGTCTCGGAGCCACGTCGGCAGTGTCATCCCAGCCGTTGCGCCCAACATGCTCTCCAGGAACGTGCGCCGATCCACGTCGTCTACTCCCCCGTTTCCTTCGGGTATGGCATGAGGAGGCGAGATGAGCCCAAGATCCTGAGCCGACACACCGAACAGACTCACGAGAAGTTTAGGGTACGGCGGCCGGGGACGGCTCTCCCCACGCTCCCAGCAACTTACCATCTTGGCCGAGACGCCGAGATTGTCGTCCCCTTATTCCGGGTCTTATGTGGCTACCACGGCAAGGTGGCTTCGGGCCTGATGACTCCCTACCGCCGGTAGGAGCCATCCCAGACGCCACCCGTCCGTCTCCAGTCGTCTCCATCGGCTCACATACACTCGCGTCCGCCGAGATAGGGTCGAAGGGGCTCGGGGATCCGGACCCGCCGATCCGCGTTTTGAAAGCTCTCGATGAGCGCGCCGAGGAGCCTGGGGGTGGCCACGGCAGTGTTGTTCAGGGTGTGAACGTATCTGACCTTGCCCTGGCCGTCGCGGTATCGCAGGTTGGCCCGGCGCGCCTGCCAGTCATGGAGAGTGGAGCAGCTATGCGTCTCCCGATAGATCCCAAGGGAAGGGAACCACGTGTTTATGTCATTCATACGGAACTTGCCAAGCCCCATGTCACCGGTCGAGCACTCGACGATCTGGTAGGCCAGACCGAAGCTCTGGAGGATCTCTTCTGCGGTGGCGAGCAGGCCGGCGTGCCACCGTGCGGACTCCTCCGGATCCGCCTTACAGATCACGAATTGCTCGACCTTCTCGAACTGATGCACTCTCAACAGGCCACGGACATCCCGGCTCGCGCTTCCGATTTCCCGGCGATAGCAAGGTGAGATTCCGGCATACCGGATGGGCAACTGGCCCTCCGAAAGAATCTCCCCGCCATGAAGCCCGCACAGCCCCACCTCGGCGGTACCCGCCAGGAACAGCGAGTCAGCCGGAAGCTCGTAGATCTCGGCTCGGCCAAGGGGAAAGAAACCGCTGGCCACCAGCGGCGCTTCTTTGACCAGAGTGGGAGGCGTGATGAGCTTGAAGCCCTTCTTCGCCAGAACATCCAGAGCATACGAGTGAATCGCCCGCTCGAACAGAACGAGGTCGCCGGTCAGGGCGTACGCGCGCTCGCCGGCGATGCCCCGAGCCCGGGCGAACTCCGCCCACCCCCTCGCTTCCGCCAGGCTCACATGGTCCAGGGGCTCGAAATCGAAGGCGGGGGGCTTGCCCCAAGTCTTGATGACGAGATTTGACGACTCGTCGGGACCGACGGGTGCGCCCTCCCATGGTATGCCGGGAGTCCGCAGGAGAAGCTCATCGAGGCTTGCGGCGGCGGAAGCCAACGAATCGCGCGCCTGACGCATCTGCCGGTCGAGCTGGTCAGAACGCTCTTTCAGATGAACCTGCTGCGCCCCGTCGGCTTTGGAAAATTCCCGGGACAGCTCCCGCCGCACGCGCTGCAACTCGTGGACCGCGCTCTGAAGCGAGCGCACCCGATCGTCAAGGCGAAGGATCTCGTCGACGTCAAGATCGACCCCCTTGACGCGCGCGGCGTGCCGAACCAGGTCCGGGTGTTCTCGAATCAGACGACGGTCCAGCATTCACTTAACTCCCCGTTCGCGCCGGTTCACATCCCTCACGCACCATCGAATCGGGCTTCGATGAAGGCTGGTTGGAGCCGGGCTCGTGGCTTTGCGCTCGTGTGCGGTTGATTCTACTTTCTGGCGTCCTTGTCGCCCCGGGCGGGCTGAGCTGACATAGGATTTCGAAAGGTCCGGCGTCGATCGGAGCGCTCTTGAGCCGAGTTCAGCAAGTTCTTGCCAGAGAGATCCTGGATAGTCGAGCCAACCCCACGGTCGAGGTCGAGGTCTGGACCGAGGACGGCGGCTGGGGAAGGGCCGCGGTTCCCTCGGGAGCATCGACCGGTAAGTTCGAGGCCGTCGAGCTGCGAGACGGTGACGATCGCTTCGGAGGGAAAGGGGTTCGCCGGGCGGTTCGCAACGTCAACGAGACGATCGCGCCGGCCCTGGCGGGCCGGGAGGCATGCGACCAGCGGGGCGTGGACGCGTTGCTCGTGGACCTCGACGGCACTCAGGACAAATCCGGGCTGGGAGCCAACGCCGTGCTCGGGGCCTCCGTGGCGACGGCGAAGGCCGCGGCGGGCGAGCTCGGCCTCCCGCTTTTCCGCTACCTGGGGGGGGCGGGAGCTCACCTGCTTCCCGTGCCCCTGCTGAACGTGCTCAACGGAGGAGTCCACGCCGACAACAACCTCGACGTCCAGGAGTTCATGATCGTCCCCCATGGCGCCGCTTCCTTCTCCGAGGCGCTGCGGATGGGAGCCGAGACCTATCACCATCTCCGCTCGATCCTGGCGGCCCGGGGCCTGGCGACCAACACGGGTGACGAGGGCGGCTTCGCCCCCAGCCTGGACCACAACGAAGATGCCCTGGGACTGCTCACCGAGGCGATCGAGGGGGCCGGCTACGAGCCGGGGGCGGAGGTGAGCCTCGCCCTCGACGTGGCAGCCAGCGAGCTCCTCCACCAGGGCGCTTACGGATTGGCCGGGGAAGGGCGCCGGCTCTCCTCATCAGATCTGGGGGAGCTCTACGGCGAATGGCTCGATCGCTACCCGATCGTGAGCATCGAGGACCCCCTGGACCAGGAGGATTGGGAGGGCTGGAGCGAGCTCACCGGGACGCTCGGGCACCGGGTGCAGCTCGTGGGCGATGATCTGTTCGTCACCAACGCCAGCCGCCTGTGGGCGGGGCTGGCGCGGGGTTCGGCCAACGCCATCCTCATCAAGATCAATCAGATCGGTACGCTGACCGAGACCCTGGACGCCGTCTCGCTGGCGATCAGATCCGGATATGCCGCGGTGATGAGCCACCGATCCGGGGAGACCGAGGACGTGACCATCGCGGATCTGTGTGTGGCCTGGGGAACCGGTCAGCTCAAGACCGGGGCGCCGGCCCGAACCGATCGGGTGGCGAAATACAATCAGCTCCTTCGCATCGAAGGCGCCCTCGGGGAGAGCGCTCGCTTCGCCGGCTCGGAGGCCTTCCCCAGGCGGCGAAGGTCATGAGGCCCTCATTCCACCGCTCGGTGCTGGCCCTGACCCTGATCGTGCTCGGGGTGATGGCCGTCACGCCCGCTCGCCAGCTCTATGACCAGCACCGCCAGATCACCGCCGCGCAGCGCGATCTGGAGCGGCTGGGCGCTCGGAACGCCAAGCTCCAGGATCGCCTCGACCGGCTGAAGGATCCCGATTACCTGGAGCGACTGGCACGAGAAGAGCTCGGGTTCGTGAGGCCGGGAGAGGTCTCCTACCTGGTGGTTCCCCCCGATCCGCCTCCCGCTCCTCCCCAGCCCCCGGCGCCGCCCCCTCCCAAACCCAAGCCCTGGCACGAGCGACCCTGGGAGCGGGTCCGAAACCTCTTGAACCAGCCATAGCCGCCCTCCCGGCGCGTCAGTCCGGCCTCCGGGAACGAGACGATGTCGCCGGTCGGCGGGTACGGTCCCGGGCGTGACCGACAACCTCCCCCATTAACGACCTTTCGCACCTGATACGCCATCTATTCCCTCTGCGTCTTGACATCCAAATTTTTGCACCGTATAAATAGCTCCGACAGTGTAAATAGGGATATATTGAGGAACGATGGATTGAAGTTGGACGTCTCTCTCGCTTCAGCGGCCCGGAGACTTACTGGAGCCCTCGCCATCCTGTATGTCGCCGCCGCGTGCGGGGGCCAGTCCGGCTCCTCCGCGAAGGATGGCCGGGTCGGGTCCCTGCGGCTCGGATACTTCGCCAACCTCACCCATGCGGTCGCGGTGGCGGGCGTTGAATCCGGAAGGCTTCAGCGCTCCCTCGGCCCCGGCGCCTCACTCGAAACCAAGATCTTCAACGCCGGGCCGCCCGCGGTCGAGTCCCTTCTCTCGGGAGCGCTGGACGCCTCCTTCGTGGGGCCCAATCCGGCGATCAACGCCTTCGTGCGCTCGGGAGGGGCGGTCCGGGTGGTCTCTGGGGCAGCCTCCGGCGGCGCCTCCCTCGTGGTCCGCCCCGGCCTCGACGACCCTGGGGCGCTCCGGGGAAAGCGCCTGGCCACTCCCCAGCTCGGCAACACTCAGGATGTCGCCCTGCGGACCTGGCTCAAAGAGCACGGGCTCGCCACGACGCTGGAGGGTGGCGGCGACGTCGTGATCCAGCACCAGGAGAACGCCCAGACGCTGCAGACCTTCCGGACCGGGGCGATCGACGGCGCCTGGGTCCCGGAGCCCTGGGGCAGTCGGCTCGTGTTGGAAGGGGGGGGCAAGGTGCTGGTGGACGAGGCGGACCTCTGGCCGGGCGGGCGCTTCGTGACCACCCACCTCCTCGTCCGCACCGATTACCTTCGCGACCATCCCGAGACGATCCGCAGGCTGATCCAGGGCGAGATCGAGACGATCGATTGGCTGAACGCAAATCCGCAAGAGGGACGCCGGGTGGTCAACGAGGGTCTGGCGAAGATCACCGGGAAGGCTCTCCCCGAACCCATCATCGAGGCCGCCTGGTCCAACCTCACCTTCACGTACGACCCCATCGCCACCTCCCTACCCGCCATGGCGGCCAACGCAAAGGGGCTTGGACTGCTCCCGCCGGGCAAGACGAGCGACATCGCCAAGATCTATGATCTCCGGCTCCTCGAGAGCCTGCTTCGCGACGGCGGGCGCGAGGAGCCGGCCCGCCCATGAACCGCCACCCGCAGATCCTCGCTCCCCGGGGCGCGCAGCTCAACGGGCAGGCCGGGCCGTCCCTGCGCCTTCGGAAGGTCTCCAAGACCCACGGGCACGACCAGGGCGCGGTCCAGGTGCTGGACGGCCTCTCCCTGGAGGTCCGGGCCGGGGAGTTCGTCTGCCTGGTTGGGGCGTCGGGGTGCGGGAAGACCACGCTGCTCAATCTGATCGCCGGGCTCGACCGGCCGAGCACCGGCTCGGTGGAAGTGCTGAGCGGCCGGACGACGCTCGTCTTTCAGGAGGCCGCCCTCTTCCCCTGGCTGACGGTCGAGCGCAACGTCGAGCTCGCGCTCAAGCTCTCCGGGGTCGCCCGCTCCCGCCGCCGGGAAGTCGTGTCGGACCTGCTGGAGATGGTGCATCTTTCGGCATTTGCACGACGCCGCCCTCACGAGCTGTCGGGAGGGATGCGCCAGCGGGTGGCCCTCGCCCGGGCCCTCGCCCAGCGGGTGGAGATCCTGCTCATGGACGAGCCCTTCGGTGCGCTGGACGCGATCGCGCGGGACCTGCTGCACGACGAGCTGGAACGCCTGTGGGTCGAGCATGGCTTTACCGTCGTCTTTGTGACCCACAACGTGCGCGAGGCGGTCCGCCTGGCCGACCGGGTGGTGCTCCTATCGAGCCGACCGGGGCGGGTCATCGACGAGTTCTCGATCGACATCAAGCGGCCGCGCCGGATGGACTCTCCGGCGGTGGCCTCTCTCTCCGCCGGCATCCTCGAGGGACTCCGGATGGAGGTGCGCTCTCATGGCAGGACCTGACTACCGCCGCTCGGCGGTCCTCGAAGCGGAGCTGTCCGGGCTGGAGAACCTGGAGAGCCCGTCGGCCGCTCGAGGAGGTCGCGCCGGGCGCGTTTGGGCGAAGACCTGGCCACCTGTGGCCGCCATCGGGATCGCCATCGGCCTCTGGCAGGTGGTGGTCCTTTCCGAGTGGCGCCCCGGCTTCCTGCTCCCCGGACCCGGCCCGGTCTTCCGGCGGCTGGCCCGGGATCTGGCCGGCGACAATCTTCTCCGCGCGGTCGGGATCACGCTCTCGCGAGCCGGGGTGGGTTACCTGCTGGCGATCGTCGTCGGCACGACGCTGGGCCTGGCGGTCGCCAGGATCAGGCCTCTCCGGGTGGCGGTGGGATCGCTGATCGCCGGCCTGCAGACCATGCCGTCGATCGCCTGGTTCCCCCTCGCCATCCTGCTCTTCCAGCTAAGCGAGACGGCGATCCTGTTCGTCGTGGTGCTCGGGGCGGCCCCCGCCATCGCCAGTGGGCTCATCTCGGGTATCGATCACGTCCCCCCGGTGCTGCTCCGAGCCGGGCGGGTCCTGGGCGCCAGGGGCATCCGCGCACTTCGCCACATCGTGCTCCCCGCCGCGCTTCCCGGTTTCGTCGCCGGCATGAAGCAGGGCTGGGCCTTCGCCTGGCGGAGCCTGATGGCCGGCGAGCTCCTCGTGATCCTTCCCGGTCGGCCGTCCCTCGGCGCGGACCTGACGTTCGCCCGGGAGCTCTCGGACGCCGAGGGGATTCTCGCCGCCATGGTCGTCATCCTGATCATCGGTATCGGCGTCGACGCGCTGGCCTTCGGGAAGCTGGAGCGCATCATCCGACGACGCAGGGGTCTCGTCGATCCGGCGAGCCCCTGACAGCGAGGCATCTTCTAGGAGGGAGAGCACTATGGCCGTAGCCGCAATCCGCTTGAGCCCCCGCGACCGATCCGATCTTCGGATGCTCGCCTGGGAGGCCTATCGCCCACTGGAGGGCTTCACGGGGGAGGCCGATCACCACTCGATCGTGGACCGCATGCGGCTCGGCACCGGGGAGCTCTGGCCCTTCCCGATCGCCCCGGCTCTCGACGACGAGGAAGCATCGGGGATCAAGGGCGCTTCCAGGGTCGATCTCCAGAGCCCGAAGGGCGACCCGGTCGCCTCCGTGCTCGACCCGGAGGTCTACCACACCGATCCTTTAGCCGACGCCCCGGCCCTCTTCGGGACCGGCGACCCCGCCCATCCGGGAGTGGCGGCGCTGCTGGCGGGCGGCTCCTGGCGCCTTGGGGGCCGGGTGAAGCCGGCGACGGACCTCTCGCTCCCGGCGCCTTTCGACCGGTACCCGGCCAGACCGGCCGAGGTGCGGGCGGTCATCGCCGATCGCGGCTGGCGCAGCACGGTGTTCTTTCAGACGCGCAACCCGATCCACCGGGCCCACGAGTACCTGACCAAGTGCACCCTGGAGACGGTGGACGGCCTCGTGGTGCACCCCCTCGTGGGTGAGACCAAGAACGACGACATCCCCGCGGACCTCCGCCTCCGCTGCTACGAGACCCTCCTCGCCTCGTACTACCCGCCGGATCGCACTCTCCTCGCTCTGTTCGCCGCCCCGATGCGCTACGCCGGGCCCCGCGAGGCCGTCCTGCACGCCCTCGTCCGCCGCAACTTCGGGGCCACCCACTTCATCGTCGGGCGCGACCACGCGGGCGTCGGCAGCTACTACGGGACCTACGAGGCCCAGGAGCTCCTGCGCTCACTCGGCCCCCAGGCCCTGGGCGTCATTCCCGTGCCCTTCGACCATACCTTCTGGTGCCGAGCCTGCGAAGGCATGGGCTCCGCCAAGACCTGCCCGCATGACTCCTCCCATCACCTCCACCTCTCGGGGACCAGGGTGCGGGAGCTCCTCGCCGCCGGGGAGGAGCTCCCGCACGAGTTCACCCACCCGGAAGTGGCCCGGGTCCTGAGGGAAGCGTTCACCTCTTCATGAGCGAGGCGGCCGGGCCGGCAGCGCGCGCTCGGCCCTTTTACTGCCCCTACTGCGGCGAGGAGGACTTCGTGCCCATCGGCGAGGGGGAGAGCGAGTTTCACTGCTGGAGCTGCGACCGTCGCTTCGCCGTCCGCTTCCTCGGCCTGGGCGCTCCCCCGGCCGAGGCTCCGGGTAGCCCTCTCCCCGCTAATGCTCCCCGTGCTGGAGGAAGAAGAGGACTGCCGAAACCCGCTGATTGACACCCAGGCGCTCGCCCAACCCCAGCTTGCGAAAGATGGCGTTGATGTGTTTCTCGACGGCCCGCTCCGAAAGGACCAGGTGCTTGGCGATCCCCGCGTTGTTGCGGCCGGAAGCCATCTGGGCGAGGACCTGGTGCTCACGCTCGGTCAGCCCCTGGAGCCGGGAGCGGCTACGCCTCCGCCCGGCCTCCAGCAAGCCGTCCACGACCTTGGGGTCCAGGATCGACCCCCCGGTCGCCACCTCGCGGATGGCATCGGCGAGCTGAACCGG
>JBOGWM010000266.1:0-11528 GCA_050693695.1 Actinomycetota bacterium | reverse complement strand
GGCCTGCTCTCATGGGTCTGCCGGGGCCGAGAAAGGGGCGACTGCCTTGCCCTCCCATTCCGACGGTCCTCCACCACGGGTGGTACTCGAAGACGGGACGTCGAGCCGATCGGTGACCCGGTATGAGGACGTGCGCCGCTTCTTCGTGGACTCCCGGTTCAGTCGCTCGATCGCATCGGCGCGTGGGGCGGTCGGAGCGGCGCGAGCGATGTCGATGACCGAGATGGATCCGCCATCACATACCCGGATACGCAGGCTGGCGGCGAGTGCGTTCAGCGTGCCGGGCGTCGAGAGGCTGCGTCCGCGCACCGAGCGCATCGCGAGCATGCTGGCGGACCGTCTCATCGCCGCCGGGCCGCCGGCCGATCTGGTCGAGGGGTTCTGCGCGCCGCTGACATTTGGGGCTCAATGCGAGCTGTTGGGCGTTCCGGAGACTGATCGCAGCGCCATCCGCGCCCAGTATGCGACGGCCCTTTCCGCCTATCCGGGCTCCACGCCCGAAGCGACGCACACGGCCCAGCTCCGGCTGCATGCCTGCGTGAGGAGGGTGATCGAAGACAAGCGACGTCGGCCCGGCAGAGGACTTTTTGACGACCTGATCGCCGCCCGGGACCGCCACAACCTCCTCGACGAAACCGAACTGCTGGGAATCGCGGCGTCCATGTTCCTGGACGGACCCTTCCTCGCCGCAACCCAGATCGCGAACTCGATGCTCGCCCTGCTGAACCGTCCCGACGACCTGGAGCTGCTCCGGGTGCAACCCGCACGGCTCGGGAAGGCGGCCGAGGAGCTCTTGCGCTTCGCCCCGGCGGTGAACAACAGCCTGTCGAGGATCGCCACCATCGATGTCGAGTTGGGGGCGATGACGATCCGAGCCGGGGAGACGGTGACTGCCGCGCTACCCCTCGCCAATCGCGACGATACCGTCTTCGTCCACCCGGACCGGATGAACCTGGAACGGGCCGATAACCGCCATCTATCGTTCGGCCACGGAATCCACTACTGCCTGGCTGCTCACCTGGCCCGCATGGAGCTCCAGGTGGGCCTTGCCACGCTCCTGCGCCGCCTGCCCGAGCTGCACATGGCGGTCCCCGACACCGAGCTGCAACACTTCGTCACTCAGGGAGCCCGAGGGGTCTTGACCTTACCCGTCTCCTGGTGATCCGCTCGGAACGCTCACTCCGGCGGGACACCGCCCTAGCGCAGCCGGTGCAGGATCATCCGTTGGATCTCACCGATGTAGTCGGGGTCGGTGACCTTCTGGCCCTCGAGGTCTCGAACATAGAAGGCATCCACCACGTCCTCGGCGTAGGTGGAGACCTTCGCCTTGTGGATGTCCAGCTCCATCTCGACCAGGGCCGTGGTGACGTCGTAGAGAAGACCCACCCGATTCGTTGCGTGCACCTCGATGATCGTGTAGAAGTCGGAGGCCCGGTTGTCCACCGTCACCCGGGTCGGCTCCCGCTTGCCCTTGCCGAAGCGACCGGCGTAGTCGCGCCGCTTCTCGACGAGGCGTACCTCCAGCGCGAGTCGGCCACGGAGAGCCTGGCGGGCATCCTCGGCCACCCGCTCGAAGCGCCGCTCCTCGTCGCCGAAGGCCTCCAGTCGGAAGACCTCCAAAGCCACTCCGTCCTCGCGCGTGTAGACCTCCGCTCCCACCACGCTCAACCCGTGCAGCGCCAGGGCGCCGGAGACCTTGCTGAAGAGCCCGGGGCGGTCCCTGGCCACCACGATCGCCTCCCAGATCCTCGCCTCCTCGTCGAGATGGGCTTCCAGCACGATGTCCCCCGGGCGGGGAGGATCCATCATCAACACCGACTGGCGGATGAGCGCCGGGAGAGCCTGGCCGAGGAGCCACTCTCTGGCCATGTTGGCCAGATGAGCCTCCACCTGCTCCCGGGGGTAGGCCGAGAGAGCTTCCCGGATGCCTTCCATCGCCTCGTGCGCCCTGCGGTTCAGGTCTTTACCCACCAGCTCGCCTCGCTCGAGGACGTGGCTCACGCTGGCGAACAGCCGGGAGACCAGGGTGGCCTTCCAGGGTCCCCAGGCGGAGGGGCCGGTGGCGAGCCCGTCGGCCACCGTGAGCAATAAGAGCAGGCGCAGACGCCGCTCGGACTCAATCCGCTCGGCCAGCTCGACGATCAGGCGCTCGTCCCGGACGTCTCGGCGGGTGGCGGTCTGGGCCAACAGCAGGTGGTTGCGCACCAGCCAGGCGACGTCGCCAGCCATGGTAGCCGGCAGGCCGGTCCGAGCCAGCGCGCGACGGGCAAGCTCCTCGCCTCGTATCGAGTGATCCACCACGTCGCCCTTGCCGATGTCATGGAGCAGCCCCGCCCAGAGCAGCGTCTCCCAGTCCGACGCCGCCTCCTCGGCAACCCGACGCACCAGATCGTCCGGGCTGGCCGGGAGATCCGCCATGGCCACGACGACCTCGACGCAATGCACGTCCACCGCATAGTGGTGGTAGATATTCCTCTGGGGAAGAAAGCGCACCTTCTCCCACTCGGGGAGCGCCCGGACGAGCGCCCCGTCCTGGTCGAGCTGCGCGAATGCCGCCCTCGCCGCCTCGCCGGAGGCGAGCAGCTCGAAGAAGGCCCGCCGGACCTGCGGCGGCCACGGCTCGGCCAGGTCGGCCCTGAAGATGTCGGTGGCCTGCGCATGTGAGTCGATGCCTCCGGGCAGGATGGAATCGAGAGCGAACGCCACCCTGCGACAGTGGCGGTAGACCGAGTGCATCAGGGCGTCCTCCCCCGCCGCCTCGCCTCGCTCGAAACCCAGCGCCGCCGCCACTGCCGGCTGGTGCTGCATCGAGAGCACGTCGCTGCGCCGCCCGGTCATAAAGTGGAGCTGGTTGCGGACGCTGTAGAGAAAATCGGCGGCCTCGGTGAGCTCTTCTTCCGTCACCCCCGCTCCCCGGGGGCCGCAGACCCGCTCGATCCAGCGGATGGTGACCAGGTCGCGCAGCCCGCCTCGCCCTTCCTTGAGGTTGGGCTCGAGCTCCGAGCCGGCGTCCCCGGCCCGAGCCCGGCGCGCTCGGGTCTCCTTCGTCAAGCTCGCCATGAAGCCGGGCAAGGCCCGGCGCGTCTGCCGAAGAGCGCCGGCCAGCCACTCCTCGAAGAGGTCGGCATCCCCCACCACCAGACGAGCCTCGAGGGCGGCGGTCTCACAGTCCAGGCGCTCACGCCGCAACCGGAGAGCTTCTTTCGGCGTCAGAACCGCATATCCCAGCTCCACCCCGGCATCCCAGAGCTCGTAGACGAGCCCCTTCACGGCTCCGCTGACGTCGTGAGCCCGCTCATGCAGGATCACCAGGTCCACATCGGAGGCCGGCGAGAGCTCCCTTCGCCCGTATCCTCCCAGGGCGACGACGGCTGCTCCCCCACCGGCGTGCAGCCGGGCCCAGATCCTTGCGATGACCTCGTCCATCGCGTCGGAGAGGGCTCGGACGATGAAGAGACCGGAAGCGCCTGCGGCATGCCGGTCCGCCAGACGCTCGCGCTCGGAGCGCAGGAACTCGATCTCGCCGCGGTCCTGGCCTCCCTCGCTAAATCGCATCCCTTCCCATCTCGCCGGTACGGATCCGGTAGACCTGCTCCGCGGGTAGGACGAAGATCTTCCCATCGCCGATCTGGCCGGTGCGGGCGATCCTCATCACCGTCTCCACCACCTGGTCGAGCTGACCGTCGTCGCAGGCGACCTCGATTTTCACCTTGGAGACGAAATCCACCTGATACTCGGCGCCGCGATAGACCTCGGTGTGGCCCCGCTGGCGGCCGAACCCTCGGACCTCGCTGACCGTCATCCCCTGGATCCCCACGCCTCGCAGCGCCTCCTTGACTTCTTCCAGCTTGAACGGCTGGACGATTGCGGTGACCAGCTTCATGGGAAACCTCCTAGCTCTTCGCCGGTCGGGTGACCGCCGACGAGGGGGCGGCTCCGGTCGCTACCGGCGAGTGAGCCGCAATGCTCCCTGACTCCACGGTGGTATAGGCGCTCTCCGCGTGCTGGGTGAGGTCGAGGCCGGTGAGCTCGTCCGACTCGGGCACCCGGACCCCCACCAACACGTTGGCGATCTTGATGATCACGAGCGTCATGACGAAGGAGAAGACGAGGGTGACCCCGACTGCGATCGCCTGCTTGCCGAACTGGGCCGCATTCCCGTAGACGAGACCATCCGCGCCGAACTCGTTGATCGCCTTGGTGGCGAAGACGCCGGTGAGGAGGGCGCCGACGATTCCCCCCACCATGTGCACCCCCACCACGTCCAGAGAGTCGTCGTATCCGAGCTTCGGCTTGAGCGACACCGCCGCGTAGCAGATGACCCCGGCGGCCAGCCCGATGATCACCGCCGCCCAGGCCTCGACATAACCGGCCGCGGGGGTGACCGCCACTAGCCCGCCCACCGCTCCGGTGGCCGCGCCCACCGTCGTGGGCACCTTGTTCCTCAGCCACTCCGCTGCCAGCCAGCCGATCACGGCCGCCGCGGTGGCCATGTGGGTGTTGACGAAGGCCTGGCCGGCGAGCGCTCCCGAGCCGAGGGCGCTGCCGGCGTTGAAGCCGAACCATCCGAACCACAGGATCGCCGCCCCGGTGATGACCATGGGAACGTTATGGGGATGCATCGCCTCCCGGCCATACCCCTTGCGCTTGCCCATGTAGAGGATGGCGGCGAGGGCCGCGACGCCGGCGTTGATGTGGACCACCGTGCCCCCGGCGAAGTCGATCGCGCCCACGTTTCCCTCCCCGAGGCCCAGGAAGCCGCCACCCCACACCCAGTGGGCGAGGGGCGAATACACGAGGAGTGACCACAGCATCAGGAACACGACGTAGCCCCGGAACCGCATCCGCTCGGCCACCGCCCCGAAGATGAGGGCGGGAGTGATGACTGCGAACATCATCTGGAAGGCCATGTACACGGTATGGGGAATGGTCGGCGCCAGGGCGAACGGCTCGGCCCCCACGTCCTGCAAGAACAGGAACTTGAGGCTCCCGATCACCCTGTTGCCGGGGGCGAAGCCGAGGCTGTATCCCGCCACGAACCAAACCAGCGACACGCACCCGAGGGCGAAGAACGAGTGCATGATCGTCCCGAGCACGTTCTTGGAGCGGACGAGCCCTCCATAGAACAGGGCGAGCCCGGGCGTCATGAACATGACCAGGGCGGTGCTCGCGAGCATCCAGGCGGTGTCGCCGGTATTGACCTCCATGTCCCCCCTCCTGCGTTTCTCGGACGACAACCGAGCAACTTACAGCTTTAGTGTAGAGAGTCCCAACGCATGGCTACAAACATAATTTCGTCGATTTGGGACCAGACGAATCCGGAATTGGCGTCTTGACCTCTTACAGCCCCGGAGATAGCGGGCGATCTCCGGGAAGGATCGGCTGAACCAATCTCTTGTCTCCTCCGTATCGCGGAGCATCGGTAACCAAAGAGGTGTTCGCGCCTGACTGCCGGGTCAGGGGTGCGGACCTGCTCGGTACCGGTTGGTGATGGGGAGTCGCCGGTCCCTTCCAAAGGCGCGCAGCGTGATCTTGATCCCCGGGGGCGCCTGGCGCCGCTTGTACTCTGCCCGGTCCGCCATCTCGGCCACCCCGCGAACGAGATCCCGGTCGCCGCCTGCCTCCACGATCTCCTCGATACTGCGATCCTCCTCCACGTACGCCTTGAGGATCCGATCGAGAACCTCATAGGGAGGCAGCGTCTCCGAATCGAGCTGGCCGGCTCGCAGCTCGGCGGTCGGCGGACGGGTGAGCACCTGGACGGGGATGACCGGGCGAGCCCGATTCCGCCAGCGGGCGAGCTCGTAGACCAGCATCTTCGGGACATCCTTGAGGACGGCGAACCCGCCCGCCATGTCTCCGTAGAGGGTGGAGTACCCGGTGGCCATCTCCGACTTGTTGCCCGTGGAGAGCACGATTCTCCCCGTCTTGTTGGAGATGGCCATGAGCAGCGTTCCCCGGATGCGCGCCTGGAGGTTCTCCTCGGCAGTACCCCATTCGGTGCCCGCGAAAACCGGATCCAGGACCTTCAACGTGGCCTCGAAGACGTCGTGGATGGAGAGGGTAACCGTGGAGATGCCGAGCATGCCGGCCAGCTCCTCGCCATATTGGAGACTCTCCGACGAGGTGAACTCACTGGGGGCGAAGACGCCGAGCAGGTTCTCAGAGCCGAGCGCGTCGGCGGCGATGGCGGCCGTGAGCGAGGAGTCGATCCCTCCCGAGAGCCCGATCACCGCCGCAGTGAATCCGTTCTTTCTCAGATAGTCACGGACCCCGAGCACCAGGGCGTGATAGACCTCCTCCAGGGGGCTCATCTCCCGGCTCACCGGGGAGCGGGCGTGTCCCGGACGCGAGAACCCTCCGGCGACGACGTCGAAGACGAGAAGCTCCTCTCGGAACTGAGCCGCCCGGGCAACGAGGGCGCCATCCTCGTCAAAAGCACAGGACTGCCCATCGAACACCAGCTCGTCCTGGCCTCCCACCATGTTCACGTAGGCGAGAGTGATCCGGTTCTCCCGCGCCCGGGAGGAGAGCAGCTCGTGACGCTGCTTCCCCTTGCCCATGTGGTAAGGAGAGCCGTTGATGTTGATCACGATGCGGGCACCCGCGGCGGCGCAGGCCACATGGGGTCCCCCGGCACTCCAGATGTCCTCGCAGATGGTCAAACCCACCTTGACACCTCGGAGCTGAGCGAGCAGGATCCCTTCCCCCGGCTCGAAATAGCGCTTCTCGTCGAACACCCCATAATTCGGCAGCACGTGCTTTCGGTAGACAGCTTGCACGCGGCCTCGCGAGATGAGCGCTGCGGCGTTGTAGAGGCGGTCCCCTTCCCGGTCCACGAATCCGACCACGGCCGCGACATCCCTGGTCGCCCGAGCGATCTCCTGGAGGGCGATGAGATTGTCGCGCACGAAGGCGGGCCGCAGGACCAGGTCCTCGGGCGGATAGCCCGTCACGGCCAGCTCCGGAGCGGCGACGATATCCGCGCCAAGCCTCCCCGCTTCCCCGATCTCCTGCTCGATAAGGGCCCGGTTGCCGTCGAGATCCCCGACGGTGAGATTGAGCTGCGCCAGGGCGATCCGGACCGACTCCATCCCCCCAGAGTAATTGCTCCGGTTCCGGACGATCCTGCCGGATAAACTGAAGTCTGCCATCTTTCGATAAGCATGGTAGAATTCCGGCTGATCCGCTGAAGCTCTCTTTGAGGTTCAGATCCGTCCCGGCTGCATCCTATCCGCCCGCGGTCAGCTTCTGGAGGAACTCGCCGGGGCTGATGATCGGGGGCGAGACGTCGCTGAGCCCGATGAGATGCGGGTCCGAGGAGACGAGGAAGCCCGCCCCGGAGGTCCTGGCGAGGGCGAGGAGGTATTGCCTTCCCAAGTTGGAAGCGAGATCCGGATCGGACTCGGGATCCGCGAGGAAGACTCCTTTCGAGCGAAGCTGGTCTATGAAGCCCCGAGCCCTGGAGGCCGGGAAGAAGCGTCGCATCTGAGGGCGAGTCAGCTCCTGGTCCAGCTCCCCCAGCAGCTTGGGAGAGACGACGAGCTCGAAGGCGCCTTCCGTCCAGGCGACGAGGAGTTTCTCTCCGAAGCTTCCGGGTGAGATGAGACCACTCTTGAGCTCTCCCGGGTCGAGAACCGCCCGCTCCACGCTCATCTCTCCTCGATCCTTACCTCGTGCAGGACCACGTCGGTATTCGGCCGGTTGGAGATGGTGGGGACCTTCGAGATCGCATCGGCGATCTCCTGGCCCTCGACGACCTCGCCGAAGATGGTGTGCTTGCGGGTGAGCCAGGGGGTCGCAGCCACGGTCACAAAGAACTGGCTGCCGTTGGTGTTGGGGCCGGAGTTGGCCATGGCGAGGTAGCCGGGCTTGTCGAACGACGGCCCCTTCTCCACCTCATCCTCGAAACGGTAGCCGGGGCCCTCGGTACCCTTTCCGATGGGGTCGCCGCCCTGAATCATGAACTTGGGGATCACTCGGTGGAAGATGGTCCCCGAGTAGAGAGGGTCGCTGCGGGGGGTTCCGTTCTGGGGATGGGTCCATGGCTTCGTACCTCTGGCCAGACCCACGAAGTTCTCAACGGTGATCGGCGCAGTCTCCTCCAGAAGGCGGATCCTGATATCTCCCATCGAAGTCACGAGGGTTGCGTGGATCGGCATGTTCTTCTCCCGTCTCATCGTAGGAAGCAGCGAGGTCGAAGACCCGGCCGCCCGGCAAGCAGGGCCACCTGACGTAGCCGGCGACCAGACCTCATTCTCCCATCTCGTGGACACTAACTACTCTGCACGAGAATCACGGGTCTCGATGGCAGTCGTGGCTGCGCCACCGATAAAAGACCCCTGCTGGCGTCATCTTTCGAGACGTTCCCTCGGCCAGAATCTCAACAGAAGCCAGTGCGGCGGGGAGACGTTCGTTCGGAATTCTCAAGGCCAGCCTCTTCGGACACGATACTCTTTATGAATAACAGGGACGGGGGCTTGCAGGGTGGAGTATCTCGACTTCGAGTTGGAAATCAGGGAAGGCCGAGGGCGTAGGCATCTGGTCGAGGTGATCAGATCGCCCGCTGGGGAGGCGCGGGCGGAGATGCACTCCCAGGCTTCGACTCTCTCCGAAATAGTAATAGTGGAAAAGAGATCAAGCTCTTGGCTGGGCGGTTTTCCGGGTGTGGGCCGAGCGGGACATGGGTACCCTGATCGAGGCAAGCACCGGGGTTTCTGGAGCGAACTATGAACAGAACTGCCGAAGTGCGGTGGTTCTTTAGAGGGCAGCCTCCCGCTCCCTTGGCCGATTGGTTCGAGAGCCTCGAGGCCGAACCACAGGAGCGAGCAGACCTCTATCTCTGCGCGCTCGAAACCGACGCGCTCGGAGTGAAGCTCAGAAGCGACGGGGATCGCTTGGAGCTCAAGTTGCGAGAGCGCGACCAGGGGAGAAGCGAGTTTCCCGGCGGTGTTGCCGGCAACGTCGAGCAGTGGCAGAAATGGTCCTTTGAGACCGCCAAGGTCGACCATTCGCCACTCGGGCTTGGCCTTCCTTCCCGGTTCTGGCTCGGGGTGAACAAGGTACGCAGGCTTGCCACATACGAGCTACCGAGCGGCAGGTTTTGGCTCACGGATCGTCGCCCGGGTGAAGGATGCAGCGTCGAGCTCACCGAACTCCGAGCAGCCGGGACGAAGTGGTACACCCTGGGCTTCGAAGCTTTCGGGCGGGAGGACAACATCCACGAATCCCTCGCACATGCTGCAGGAGCCTTTTTTAATCAGCCGAAGCTGTCTCGCGGGCTCCGGGCCGGCGCCTCCTACGGGTACCCGCATTGGCTTCGAATCCTCGGACGCCGCCCCGCCGATCGCTAGCCGCCCGCAACACCCGGCCAGGCTCTCCATGAGCGACGTCTCCCGACGAACACCCTAGCGGCCGGTGGTGACGACGATAAGGCGGTCGGTGTCATCCTGGATTGCCCAGGGGTGAATGCCGGTGACGCAGGCCAAGATCCGGCCGGGCCCGGGATCGAGCGGGAGCGCGAGGGCGAATGCCTCGCGCTCCAAGAGCTCGCCCCCCACCAAGACGTCGAGCACGCATGTTCCGCAGACGCCGGCGCAGCACGCATAGGGGATGTCGAAGCAGCACGCCTCCTCGATCTGATCCAGGAGCGGCACGTCCGGCCCGGCCCGGAACTCGGCCGATTGCCCGCTCGGGGCATCTAGCACCCTCACCGTCAACATCGTGGCGCTACTGGCAGGCTTCGCAGATGAGGTCCGTTACGTCCGAGGAGCAGGAGGCGGCGGAAGTTCCAGGCGACGTCGCCGCCGCTTCCAGGTGGGCCCGAGGGCGGGCATCATCGTAGGCGAAGGTCGCCTCCGCCCGCATCGAGGGACGAGCAAAGGCATAGTACGTGGACTTGAGACCGCTCCGCCAGGCGCGGAGATACAGGGCTCCGAGCTGCTGCGGATCGCGGGTCGTGAGATACAGGTTGCGGCTTATCCCCTGGTCGACCCAGCGCTGTGCCACCGCCGCCTGGCGAACCAGGACCTGGGGGGCGATCTCGTAGGCGGTGGCGAAGATGGCCTTTATCTCCTCGGGGACTCCTTTGATATCCGCCAACTCGCCGCGGCGAAGCACGATCTCCTCGCCCACCTCCTCCCAGATCCCGGCCGCCTTGAGGCGTCGGACGAGATTCTCGTTGATCTCGAGGAACTTGCCCGAGATGTTGTTGCGGGTGTAGACGGTGGCGAAGGGCGGCTCGATCGATTGGCTGGTCCCGGCGATGAGCGAGATCGTGGCGGTCGGTGCGATGGCCATCACCGTGCCGTTGCGCATCCCTCCGGCCACCTTGCCCCGCAGCGCTTCCCAGTCCAGACCAACCCGGCGGCTCACTTCCACCGTCGCGGCGCGCTCTGCCTGGAGAAGTGGAAGCGTGTCGATGGGGACCCTCCCACCAGACCAGTCTGAGCCCTCAAAGGCGGGAAAGCTTCCCCGTTCCCGGGCGAGCTCCGCGGAGGCGTCGATCGCGTGCCACGAGATGAGCTCGATCAGCCGGTCGAGGAGGTCGAGTGCCTCGGGACCGTCGAAGGGGAGCCCGATCCGCTCGAGGAGATCCGCCCAGCCCATCACTCCCAGGCCCACCGGGCGAGTCGACGAGTTGGCCCGCTCGGCTTCCGGGATCGCGTAGAAGTTGGCATCGATAACGTCGTCGAGATGGCGGATCGCCAGGCGAGCGCTCTCCGCGAGCTCCTCCCACTGGAGCTGGCCGTCCGGGCTGAGATGTCGCGGGAGCACGATCGAGGCGAGGTTGCAGACGGCCACCTGGCTCTCATCGGCGGGCAGGAAGATCTCGGTGCACAGATTGGACGAGTGAACGATGCCGGCGTTGCGGATCGGGCAGCGGAGGTTGCCCGGGTCCTTGAAGGTGAGCCACGGGTGCGACGTCTCCACGAGCGATCTCAGCATCCGATGGAACAGGTCCCGAGCACGCACCGTGCGAAACAGGCGAAGGCGTCCGGCGCGGGCTTCCTCGACGTAGTGGCCATAGCGGTCGGAGAAGCATCGGCCATACAGGTCCGCGAGGTCCGGGGTCTCGTTCGGGTCGAACAGCCACCAGGCGTCGTCCGCCTCCACCCGGGCCAGGAACTCGTCGTTGAGAAACAACACCGTGTTCAGGGTATGGACCCGCTGCGACTCGTCCCCGGCCCGCTGGCGCAGGTCGATGAAGCGCTCGACGTCGTAATGCCACGGCTCGCAATACACGGCGAGGGTTCCTCGCCGGCGTCCCCCCTGATCGACTCCCGCGATGACCGCGTCCATCATTTTGATGAACGGGATGGGGCCGGAGGAGCGCCCGTTGATCGAGCGGATGACCGAGCCGGTCGCCCGCAGCTTCGTGACCGAAGCGCCGATCCCACCGGCGTACTTGGCGAGCTGCATGATGTCGGTGAGAGTCTTGCCGATCGCCTCCATCGAATCCCGGGTCTCCATCAAGAAGCAGGAAGAGAGCTGACTCGATGACGAGCCGGCGTTGAACAGGGTGGGGG
>JBOGWM010000265.1:0-3342 GCA_050693695.1 Actinomycetota bacterium | reverse complement strand
CCTGGCCCGGGAGACGGGCGCATCGACACCGGAGGAGGCCCTTTCGGCCGTGATGCGCCTCGACGCCAGCCGGTTCAGCAGCCGAACCGAGATCCCGGTGCATTTCGTGGTGCTCGGCACACCCTTCGACCTGACTTCTGAAGTCGAGAAGGTGCTTCTGGCGCTCGTCCGGGAGGGCCTTCACAACGTGGAAAAGCATGCGGAGGCATCCTCGGTGATCCTCACCCTCTATTACGACGACTCGAAGGTCGATCTCGCGGTCCAAGACGACGGGAATGGCCTCCCGGCCAATTTCGAGCTGCATCCCACCCCCAGGGCCGGGCACGGCTGGGGGCTACCCTCCCTCTCCCAGCGGGTGGAGAGCTTCGGCGGGCGGATGGAGCTGATTCCCAACGAGGACGGGGGAGTGACGCTGCGAGCCAGCGTCCCGGGCGTGGTCATGGGCCGATGACGCCGAGCAGAGTTCTGCTGGTCGACGATCATCCGGTCGTGTTGAAAGGTGTGCGCCACCTCCTGGCTTCCACCGGCGATCTGGAGGTGGTGGCTGAGGGGAAGTCGGGGAAAGAAGGGCTCGAGCTCGCCCGACAGGAGCTTCCGGATCTGATCATCCTCGACCTTCGCCTGACGGACTGCCTGGCAGCCGATCTCTGCCGAGAGCTTCGTAGCGTCGTGCCCGACGCCAAGGTCGTGATCCTCACCGCGTTCGACGATCCCGAACTCCTCCAGGCATGCATCCGGGCGGGGGCGTCGGGCGTTCTCCTGAAAGATGTCCAGGACCTCGACCTCGTTCGCACGCTCAGGCAGGTCAAAGCCGGCGAGATCATCATTGACAGCAGGGTTCTTCTGGATCGAGGAGCTTCAACCGGTGGGACGCCGAAAGACCGACCCCAGGCCCGTGCTCCTCTCACCCCGCGTGAGTACGACATCCTCCGCCTGATGGCGAGGGGGATGACCGACAAGGAGATCGCCGCCGCACTCCACCTCGCACCGAACACCGTCCGAGGCTATTCGCAGGCTCTCCTGGTCAAGCTGAACGCCCGAAACCGGATTCAGGCTCTGGGGACGGCCAGGCAGCTGCGACTGATCTGAAAAAACGTCCCCGAACCCAGACAAGCACGGTCCGGCGATCCATCCCTGAAACACCGCGTCGCGCCGTCACGTCCAATTCAAAGACTACACTTATACCATCCTAGGTAATCGGGAACCTCAATGGAAAGAGTCCATATAGACCTGGCGGAACTCGAGTATGAGACTTACGGCTCGGGAGAGCCCGTGCTGCTCGTCCACGGCAGCCACCTCTGCGACGCCTTCCTTCCCCTGATCCACCAGCCTGCTCTTACCTCGGGCTACCGGCTCATTCATTACCATCGGCGGGGCTTCGCCGCCAGCACCCACCCCAAGGAGAAGGTGAGCATCGCCCGCCAGGCGGCGGACGCTGCCCAACTACTCGACCGGTTGGGCATGAGCGGTCCCGTCCACGTGGTGGGCCATTCCTATGGAGGGGTGATCGCCCTGCAACTCGCCCTCGACACCCCCGAGCTCGTCCACTCTCTGGCCCTTCTCGAGCCGACGCGGCCCCTGCCTCCCGGGGCACAGGCCACTTTCAAGCGACAGGTCGCTCGAACGATTCGTCTTTACACCCCGGGCGACAAGGCGGGAGCCGTCAAAGCCTTCCTGAGAGCCTTCGGGGGCTCCGACTGGCAGCGGATCATCGAGAGCCGGATACCCCATGGGGTGAAGAGCGCGGTGAGGGACGCGGACACTTTCTTCCAGATCGAGCTTCCCGCCCTCCGGGAATGGGAATTCGGCCCCGAAGAGGCGGCCACGATCACTCAGCCGGCGCTGTCGGTACTGGGGACCGAGAGTCAAGGATTCTTCCGGGAGGGGCGGAAGCTGCTACATTCCTGGCTTCCCCATGTTGAGGACTTCGACCTCCAGGGGGCCACCCACTTCCTCCAGATTCAGGATCCGGAGGGCATCGCCAAAGGTCTCGTCGCGTTCCTGTTCCGCTATCCCATCCCCTCACCCGATCCCGATCCCGGGATTCCGTGGCCGCAGGCGCGACACACGGTGGGGACCGGTTGCCGGTCAGTCCTTGGGTCGGGAAGCCTTCTCAAGCGTAATCTCAGAGCGTGGCGTCCATGAGCCTAGATACTCGACTTTTCTCTTTGACGATCGGTGAGATAGGCTCAAGGCACGAAGATCTCGTATAATTCCCTGCATTTGCAGGTATTGACAGTATTCTCTGCCGAATTTAGGTTGCGCCTAGCGAAACCAAACGATAAGGCATCCCAGAAGGACCGGTGGAGACAGCGCTCCGACCTCCTTCCATAGGGAGGGGCAAGCTGTCCGGAAGCCTCCGGTCCATCGGGAAAATTGGTAGGCCCCCGCCGCGGTGGTGGACTCGCCCCCCGAACACCACCCGAGGCGGGGGCCTTACCTCTTCAAGAGGTAGGCGACCCGTCCATTCGGCCACGTCGCTCATCCCCTACTGGACAGCCATAACCGACAGAACCATAGCCAAGATGGGCGGGAGCGGTCAAGACCTGAAGCAAGAATCTTGAGCAGATCGCAATTTTCTTTTCGGTCCCCGTCTTGACTGCCTCTCCAATGCATGGAATTTCCTCGTGCCTCGTTCCCGGCGGTATCCACGATCCGCCCGGTGCGATGACGCCTCGGGGGTTGTGTGCGACTTTCTGTCTTCGTAGCGCGGTGGCTATCCTACAGTTACAACCTCTACAGGAGGAGTGAGCGAGATGAGAATGGCCTTTCCGCATGTTCGCAGGGGGTCGGATCTGGCGGCCCTGTTCCTCCGCCTGGCCCTCGGACCGATTCTTGCCTACCACGGTTACCGCAAGATCGGAGATGTCTCGGGATTCGCCGCCTTCATAGACTCTCTTCCCGGCGTCCCCTTCCCGACACTGACCGCGTATGCCGTCACTTTCCTCGAGCTGGTCGGCGGGCTGGCGATCCTGATCGGGCTCTTGACTCAGGTCTGGGCCTTTCTCCTGGCGATCCAGTTCGCCCTGATCCCCTGGCTGGTCAAGCTCGATGTCGGCCTCATCGCCCCTCCCGGGCAGGGGCCGGGCGCCGAGTTGGATCTCTTGATCCTGGCGATGGCCATCGCCCTGATCCTCATCGGGCCCGGCGCCTTCTCCCTCGACGCCGCTCTTCGGCTGACGAGGGCCCCCGCGGACCTGCGCTCCGCCGCCTGAGCGAGCCGGGAGGGCCGATGCCGGCAACAGACCGGGAATTAGCGGGGGCAGGGCCTGCCCTCCCCCCGACCCCCTCCCAAACTCAGCCGTGGCCGATCCAGGCTGAACGGGCCGGCGTAGCCGGCCC
>JBOGWM010000264.1:0-4619 GCA_050693695.1 Actinomycetota bacterium | reverse complement strand
AAGGTCAAGGCCATCTTCCAGGCCCTCTCCAAGCCGGTCATGAAGGTGATCGACAAAGTGGTCGACTTCATCGTCAAGGCCGGAAAGAAGCTCTGGGCGAAGCTGAAGGGGAAGGGGGCAGATCGGGGCGATGCCCGCAGCGACTCCGAGAAGCGAGCTGCGGTGCATTCGGCTCGTCTGGCTGGGGACAGGCTACTCGAGCGGCCCGATGCCACAGCTGAATCCGTGCAATCGCAACTTCCGCCATTGAGACAACAACATGGTGTGAAAAAGCTCGATCTAGTCTCCAGTGGTGGCGCGCGCCACCATATCTACGCACAGCTCGTTGAGGAGAGCGGCGATGATAAAACACTCAGTAAGACGGAGAAACCTGATCCTCCGCTGAAGGGGCCGCATGACCGACATTACCTGAACCGGATACGTCCCAGTTCGCGGAAGAAGGAGAAGAACACGGTTATTCTGCCGGGCACTGACGTCCAGGGAGATATCAATCTCATTAATGAGGGTAAAGTGGAAAAGATCCACGGTAGATATACGGTAAATAGGCGCACCTATGAAGTCGAGAATAGGACGACACTCTTTCCAATCTCTGGCGAAGGTTTCATTGAGATGAACAGAGGAGCCTATCTAGCATTGCAGATTTATATCGAAAACAACGGTGACACTGAAGAGGCGCGGTTAAAGCTGGATCGCAACGCCATTGGCAGCGAGCAGCGTGAAGTCGCACTTCGGGTCTTTCGCATGCGGGGAGGATGACCCTTGTACTGGGAGGATTTACTTCTCGACCATCAGCTGACGTCGACTGAACTGACAGAGTGGCTTCTAACGACATTCTCCGTACCCGAGCACGCCGTCGTCGTAGCATCGGAGGAGTCACAAGCCCCTGTGTCGGAGGAAACACAAATATTATGTGAATTTTCAACTATCAAAGGCGAATTCCCTCTGCATGTAGCTGTCTTCACGCGGCGTGAAGAGCTGGACGCAATTGATTCGGAGTCTGCTATCGTCGAGCTATGCCGCCGCTTTGGTCTCCGGGCTCTAACGTCTGACGACACTCCAAACCCGTACCGGATGATACTTACTGGACCGAATGGCCATCGCAGCGCGGTCCATCTGGATGTCGATGCCCTTGATGACGACGATCGCTACGTCATCGCCTATGTTGAGGAATGATGGTTAACGCTTCCTGGCGCCGGGGAGAAGGGGACTGTGGGCTTTCGTCATCGATGGAGCACCCCCGAATCAGGTTGCCGAGCTCTCCAAATCTCGCAGCAGCAGCCCGGTGCGGGGCTTCGGCCAGAAGAGTGTGGTCTTTTGTGGCATCAGCCGGCCCGCCAGAGCGGCCTCCAGCACCAGCCCGAGGGGGACGGGAGCGAGGATGAACCCGACGGCGCCGGCGAGGATCTCGGTGGAGACCTGCTCGAGGTCGTGCTGGTAGATAGCCTCGGCCCCCAGCGGCTGGAGGACCTGCGTCCCGATCCACTCGGAATCGAGGGCGCTTTTCGGGCTCATGGTCCAGCATCCGCCCGGGCCGGCGACCCCGATCGTTCCCGGTCCCGCCTGGCTGACGTGGGAGGCCAGTTTCTCGAGGTCTCCGGGGAAGGCGATGAGCTCCGCTGCCGAGGCGACCCGATCGATGCTGACTCTCGCCACCCGATGGATGGGCAGGAGGCTTGGAGGATGCCGGAGGGGGTCGGAGATGAGCGCCAGGGTCTGATCCCAGGGCCCGGGGCCGGCCCGGGCGCGCTCCTCGTCCCGGAAGGCCAGGGCCGCGGTGTAACGATGGTGACCGTCAGCGATGACCAGCGGGGTGCTGCAGAGAGCCTCGGCGACGCCGCGGGCCTCATCCGGTGACGCCCGCCAGAGGCGATGCCGGATGCCCCCGGACTCGGAGTAATCCACGATGGCGCCGGGACGGGCAACCTCTGCCAGAACCCCCAACGCCTCGGAGCCTCTGGCGGCGACCAGCCAGATCGGCTCCAGGTTCGCCTGAGCGGCTCGCATGAGGCGAAGCCGGTCGGCGACCGGTCCGGGGAAGGTGCGCTCGTGGGGGAAGATCCCTCCCTCTCTGAAGCCTTCGAGGGTGAGGGTCCCCACCACTCCGGCCGTGCTCCGCGCCCGCGCGCCTTCCCGATAGTCCATCCGGTACAGATACATGGCGGCCGGTCCCTCTCGAACAAGGACTCCCGCCCGGATCCACTGCCGGAGGCGTTGTGCCGCCCCTCGGTACTGATCGGCGCCCGTACCGTTACCGGGCGCCCCGCCTAGGATAAGGTGAACCATATTGTGGGGGTGGAGCGCCCGAAGGCGCTCCCGTTCGATCGACGAGATGACGTCGTAGGGAGGGGTGGTCACCTGGGCGGAGTCGAGGTTCCCCGCGTAGACCGTCGCTCGAAACGATTCCAGGATGGGCATGATGGGCTTATATCACTTCCGACGAAGAGGATAGATGATGTTGGCGAATCCCAGCGAGCCCTTCAGGATCGCCTCCCTCGTGCAGCGCTATGAGGCGTTCGCCATCGACCTCGACGGCGTGGTCTGGGTGGGCGAGCAGTTCGTGGAAGGCGCTGCCGAGGCCATCGCGTCTCTCCGGGAGGCCGGCAAGACCCTCCTCTTCGTCTCCAACAACGCCGCCTACCTCCCTTCGCGGGTGGTGACCCGCTTTCGGGAGGCGGGGATCGAGGCGGAGGAACGGGAGATCCTGACCTCCGCCCACGCCGCCCGGGAATGGATCCGGCGCGAGGGGCTGGTGGGGGAGAAGGCCTTTGTCCTGGCTTCCTCTCCCGTCCCCGAACAGCTCGCGGATCTGTTGGAGATCGTGCCCGTGGAGGTCGGCTCCAGGCCTTCGGTGGTCTTCGTCGCCAGAGACACCGGCTTCAATTACCGGCGCCTGAGCGCGGCCGCGGAGGCGATCCGGCACGGAGCCGTGTTCGCGGCGGCCAATAAAGACTCCGTCTTGCCGGTTCCCGGGGGATTCGAAGCCGGCACGGGCGCGCTGGTGGCGGCCATCGAGATGGCCTCCGGCGCCAAGGCGACCGTCCTGGGCAAGCCCCATCCCCCCATGATGCAGGCGGCGGTCCGGGTCCTCGGCCGCCAGGGGGTGCTGATGATCGGCGACCGGGCGGACTCGGATGTGGCCGGCGCCCGATCGGTGGGCTGGGATGCCGCCCTGGTGCTCTCCGGGGTGACCCGCCCCGGCGATCGGGTGGATCCCCCTCCCGATTACGTGATGAGCTCCCTGGGCGCCCTCGCCCGTCAGGGCCGGTAGGGCTCGTAGCCGGGGAAGGCGGGACGAGCGGGTCTTCGCCCGCCGAAGAGGTAGATGAGGGCCACCCCGGATATGAAGCCCCCAACGTGGGCGAGCCATGCCACCCCCGCCGCTCCCACCTGCTGGCCCACCCCGAACAGGAACTGGTACCCGAACCATAGCCCGAGCACCACCACCGCCGGAAGCTTCAGGAACTGCAGGAAGAAGAAGATGGGCACGATGGTGGTGATACGGGCGCGGGGAAACAGGAGGATGTAGGCGCCGAGAAGCCCCGCGATGGCGCCGCTCGCTCCCACCGTCGGGATCACGGAGTTGCCGTTGGCCGCCACGTGGGCGAGGGACGCCAGGATCCCGGTCGTGAAGTAGAAGAGGACGAAACGCAGCCTCCCCAGATTGTCCTCGATGTTGTTGCCGAAGACCCAGAGAAAGAGCATGTTGCCGAGCAGGTGGACGATGCCTCCATGCAGGAACATGGAGGAGAACAAAGAGAGGTAGACGCTTTTCCCGGGAAAGCAAGCCGGAGGAGAGCAGGAGACGTTGAGGCCCCCCGCTCGGAGCACCTCCTGGGAGACAGGCTGGCCGTGGGTGATCTCCCAGGGCACGAGACCCCACCGGTAGAAGAACTCCAGTACCCGCGAGCTCCCGCCCCCGCCAAGCTGGGGCTCGAGCAAGAAGGCGAGGATGTTGAGGGCGATGAGCGCCGCCGTGAGGTAAGAGAAGGTCTGTGTGGGATTATCGTCGTGGATCGGGATGAGCGAGTTGGTGGGCAACATCGCGACAGGATATACGGGAAGGAGGAGACGAATGATCGACCGGATACGGCAAGCCGTGGAGCAAGCCTCGAAGGTCGTCGAAGCCCCGAGGCGCCGTGCCGAGGATCTGGCCCGAGACCTGGTTCGAGACCTCGGCAAGGCCCTGCCCGGCTCGGGGGCCTCCAAGGTTGCGGAGAAGGTCCTGGAGCAGGCGCGTGAGCACACCCGGACGGCTCGCTCGCTGATGACCGGTGAGGTCCGCCGTCAGATGCGCCGGATGGGGGTGGCGACCAGCGAGGAGGTGGACCGCCTCTCGCGCCGGATCACGGAGCTCGAGGTCAAGGCGGGAGCGCCCGCCCCCGAGATACGACCGGTGCGCCGTCGCAGGCCGAGCGGGACGATTCCCTCGCCCGAGGAGCTGGCGGAGAAGAAGGTCCGAAGGCCATCGAGAGCCGCGGCGCCCCCCGGGGAGGCGAAGCCCCCCCGGGAGTCCGAGGAGACGCCTCGGCCGCCCGCGAACCGGCGAAGCGCCTCGAGGACCAAGCCCGTCGTTTGACAGATTGTGGGGGAACGTGGCAGCCTACCCAGCTAGTGGGCTC
>JBOGWM010000263.1:0-2890 GCA_050693695.1 Actinomycetota bacterium | reverse complement strand
GAGAGAAAGATCGACCACCTCCAGGACCTCGGGATGAAGAAAGCTCGCTACCGGGGTCGGCGCAAGACCAAGCTGCAGGCCCTCCTTGCCGCCACGGTGGCCAACTTCGGCCGCCTCGTGGTCCTGGAGGCTTTCGGAGGTACGGAGGGGGCAGTTGCCGCCTGAGGTAGGTTCTTTGACCGCGTCTGGAGCCGGGGTAACCGGTCTAGGAACCTCCGCAGTGCCCTCAGAGAGGCCACAGGGCCAGATTCCGTCTCTGACCATCCCTTCTTGAGCTGCCGGCGGTGGGGAGCCCTGGACCCCACTTTCTGCTCCCTCACCTAGAGGTGAACGAGAACCTCGTCGCTCACCTCAAGTCGCTCGGGATGTGGGAGGAGGTTGCAGAGGAGATCCTCCTCCGCCGGGGTGACCTCGCCCAGATTCCCGCCATCCCGTCCGAGGTCAAGGCTCTCTTCCGCAGCGCCTACGAGATCTCACCTGCGATGCTCATCCGGCAGGCGGCGGTCGTACAGAAGTGGGTGGACCAGGGGGTGAGCCGGAACCTCTACCTCACGACGCAGGAGCCCGAGGCGCTTGCCGAGGTCTATCTGGCGGCATGGCGAGCGGGGCTCAAGTCCACCTACTACGCCTTCACGCAACCCGCCATGCGGGCGGAGGCGACCTTCGCCTACGACGAGGCCCGCCCCAGGGCCCATCTCAAAACGGCCTCGGAGACAGCCGGGTGCACGCCGGCAGCTTGTGAGGCCTGCCAGTAGGGCGCGGCGATGGTGATCGCGGAGGTGGTGCAGGGGTCTGACTCGCATGCGGGTCCGCGGGCGCTTCGACCAGCCGCTTCTTGAGCAGTTGGAGGCCTGTATGGCGCCGATTTCCTCTCTCTGCTGCGTCGGCGTCTGCAACACCTGCACCACTCGTATCCGGTCCGGCCAGGAGCTGTGGAGCGGGACGCCTTCGGGATCAGATGCTCGGAAGCGCCGGGGCCCGAGCTCCTGCTGCCCTGCGTCGACGGGATCGTCGCCTCGGCCGTGCGGGACGAGCAACCCCACCTTCTCGTGCTGGAGCTGCCGTAGCTGCCGCGATTGTCCCAGAAGCCGGGAAAGAACGGGGAGATCGCCTTTTGCTCAGGCGTGATCTGGTCGGAGCCGCTCTCTTCCCGGAGGACCCGGCGGTGCCATCCCTTTTGTTTGTGCCCCCGGCAGGATTCGAACCTGCGGCCTCTCACTCCGGAGGCGAGCGCTCTGTCCCCTGAGCTACGAGGGCTTAACCGCTATTCTAAGTCGGCCCCGATACGGGGGCTCGGTACCGTCATGTATCAGTCCCGATTCACACGATTGACCCCCGAGGAGATCGGTGCTGACCCAGGCTCGTCTGTGGCCCGCGGAGGCCAGCCACCAAGTGCTGACGGACGCCCTCTTCGTCCTCGGAGCCTCCGCTCCCGAGAAGATGTAGCGATGCCCCACACCCTTCGGCACGTCCTCCCCGTCACCGCCCGGGTGAATGAGGCGGACCACCTGGAGATCGGAGGGTGCGACGCGACCGAGCTGGCGCGGACGTTCGGAACACCCCTCTTCGTCTTTTGCGAAGAGACCTTTCGGTCAAGGGCGAGACAGTTCCGAGAATCCTTTCCTCACTGCAGCATTTACTACGCAGCCAAGGCCTTCTTCTCTCTCGCTGTCTGCCGGCTAGTGAAGGAGGAGGGACTCGGGGTGGACGTCGCCTCCGGCGGGGAGCTGCACACCGCGCTGGCGGCGGGCTTTCCGCCCCAACGCATCATCCTTCACGGCAACAACAAGTCGGATGCGGAGATCCGCCGGGCAGTCGAGGCGGGGGTGGGCCGCATCGCCCTCGACAACCTCGAGGAGATCGAGCGGGTGGCCAGCGCAGCCCGGGAGCTCCGCGTCCGTCAAACGGTGGTCTTGCGGGTCACCCCCGGGGTGGAGGCCCACACCCACGACTACATTCAGACCGGACAGCTCGACTCGAAGTTCGGGTTGGCGATTGAAGGAGGCTTGGCGACCAAAGCGGCCGCTGAGGCCAACCACGAGGACGCGCTGGACCTCGTGGGGGTGCACGCCCACATCGGATCCAACATCTTCTCCTACGATCCTTTTGGCAAGGCCATCGAGATCCTCTTCGAGTTCCTGGCGTCCCTCGATGCCACCTTCGGACTGAAGCTCCGAGAGGTCAGCCTGGGAGGCGGCATCGGGATCCCCTATCTCGCCGGCGACTACCCGGTCCGCCTCGACCTGCTCGCGGAGCTCGTGGGAAAGACCGCCGAGCGGGAAGCCCAGCGTCACGGCATCCTCCTCCCCCATCTCAGTTTCGAGCCGGGCCGTTTCCTCGTGGGCAACGCCATGGTCTCGCTCTATCAGGTAGGGGTGGTCAAGGAGATCCCCGACATCCGCACCTACGTATCGGTGGACGGAGGGATGAGCGACAACATCCGTCCCGCGCTCTACGAGGCCCGGTACGCCGCCTTCTTGGCCAACAAGGCGCGCCACGAGCTGAGCCGGGTGGTGACCATCGCCGGCGCCCACTGCGAATCCGGGGACATCCTGGTCCGAGACGTTCCCCTTCCCGCCTCCGTCGAGCGGGGAGACCTCGTCGCCATCCCGGCGACCGGGGCCTACGGCTACTCCATGGCCTCCAACTACAACAAGCAGCCCCGCCCCGCAGTGGTCCTGGTGCGAGACGGCCGGGCGCACCTGATCGTGCGAAGGGAGACTTATGAGGATCTGATCCGCCTCGACTGCCAGCTACCCTAGACTTTATGAATCAGATGCCCGAGCTGTGCTCCACTCCTCCGGAGCGGACACAGCTCGCCGGGGGATTCGCAGCTTTCCTCGCTCCGCTCAGGCTGCTACTCCCCCGGTCCCCCTGGGCACCGTGAGGC
>JBOGWM010000262.1:0-2738 GCA_050693695.1 Actinomycetota bacterium | reverse complement strand
GCGCTGGATCACCACCGGATACAACCCCGCCACCAGGACCGAGGTGAGGAGCCATAGCCCGACTCCGAGAACCGGCAGGGCCCATCCCTTGACCCGGATGTTCACCAGGAACAGGACGGCCCCGATGATGGAGATGACGACCAGTACCTTGAGGGCCGGTAGCTCGGCATGGACATCGGTGTAGGAGGCCCCGGTCACGTTGCCTCGCGTCGAGTACAGGAGGTCGAACTGAGCTAGCCGGTAGCCCCAGGCCCGAAGGAGCGCGATCAGGCCGATCAACACCGAGAGGTGCGCCTTCACCTGGGGCGTCACCCGTTCGGTGCTCGCCTGGGGTCGGATCCCTCCCGTGAGGTAGTGAGCGGCGGCGACGACGAGGGTGACCACCACAAGCGCCGAGAACGCCCAACCGTACACGAAGCGGTAGAGGGGAAGGCGGAAGACGTAGAAGCCGAGGTCCCTGGCGAAGACCGGGTCCGCCATCTCGAAGGACACCGCGTTCGCCGCCTGAACGAACCGCTCCCAGATCGGAGCGCTCCCGAGACCGAACAGCAGGGCCAAAAACGCGCTGGTCCCCAGGGCGAACCATCGGAGGTACGGAAGGAAAGCTGCCTGGTAGCGCTGGAGAGGATCCTGGGGCTCGGACGCCAGTCGGAACGTGGGCATGAGGCGGGAGACGATGGCGAGGTTGGCCAGGCAGAAGACGAAGAAGATCACCCCGAAGGAGAGTCCGACCAGGAGCTTGGTACCGAGGATGGTCCAAAAAACAGAGTCGAATCGAAGCTCCCGATACCACAGGAGGTCCGTGTACAGGCGAACCAGCGTCGAGACAGACAACAGGAGCAAGGCCGCCAGCGCCAGCAAGACCAGGCGCAGCGGCCGACCCCAACCCCGAGGCTTCAGGCGCGCGACCATCAGGCAGGCAGCTTACTACTCCGCCCTGTCGGATTTCGTCCCGCCGTCCCAGCTCCAAAGCCGCGCCCCTCGTCGAGCCCCCGCAGAATCTCCACCGCCTCGTGCAGAGAGGAAACGCCGATCACTCGCATCCTTGCGCCCGCCTGCGCACGGGCCTCTTCCTGCTGCTCCTTGGGGACGAGGAACAAGCTGGCTCCCAGGCGCGCCGCCCCCTGAGCTTTCTGTTGAATCCCCCCCACTATCCCGACCTTACCCTCGAAGTCGATGGTTCCCGTATCGGCGATGATCCTGCCATGGGTCAGATCCATCGGATCGAGCAGGTCCACGACGGCAAGCGCAAACGCCAGGCCCGCCGAAGGCCCTCCGACCTCCCCGACGTCGATCGTGACGTTGAAGGGCAGCCTGAAGTTCGGCAGCAACTCCGTCCCAATGACCACACGCCGCCCGCCTCGGGTGGGAGCCGCCGCCGCCTTCATCGGGAACCACTTCCGCTCCCCTGCCCTCATGACCGAGACCTCGACCGTCTCCCCCACCCTCCGACGCCCGATGGCGGATCTCACCTCGGCGGGAGTGCTCACCGGGCTCCCATCCACATCGACGATGACGTCTCCCGGCTGGAGCTTGCGATCAGCAGGTGTTCCGGGATCGGTGGCTCGCACCAGGGCGCCATCGGCCTCGAGACGGAATCCCAGCTCGGAAAGTGCAGCCACTGTGGCGGCGATCTCGCTGGTATCCATCTCCGCCACGTTCTCCCGGATCACCTCCTCCTCGGAGAGTCCGGACGGGTAGAAAGCGGATCTCGGGTACACAGCGATGCTGGGAGACAGCCAACCCCTTAACCCATCCCACAGATTGGCGTCGAACAAGCTGACCGTCGTGAGGTGGATCGACCCCTTCGAAGGGTATGTTGGGGCCTCGATCTTGACGAACCGGGTGGCGTTCAGCGCGGGCCCGGGATGGATGGTGACCAGCGGAAGCGCCACGGTCGAAAGAGTCACCATCACGGTCCCGGCAAGCGCCGCTCCAAGCAGGAGGCGGACCCTTCCGGCACCCAAGATGAGGCCCTTTAGCCTGGCCGGCACTTGCATTAGTGCCCGATTGAGGCAACCACGAAGTCCTCTCGACTCCGTGAGCGGGGCCATCTCAGAAGTATGCAGCAGATCCCGGAATGCATCAGGTCTCGGCGGTTCCCTGGTCGACGGACCAGCCCATTCAGATTAATTTGGGCTAACCCACGCTAGCATACAATGTTCGTGACTGCCGCTGTCGACACCGAGATCGTCATATCGTAAAATGCCCGCCTATAGTAGTGTCTGAAAGTACGCCTATCGGTCGGACCACGCGACAAGGAGATTGCGCCTCGAACGGTGCCGTAGTAGCGGAGTTTGGAGGGTATATGAGTCGTAGGAAAGTGGTCACGCTATCCGTTTCCGCGGCGACGGCGGTGACCGTAGCAATGCTCGCCGGGCCACTGAACATGGCGCCCGCGAGGGCTGAAGGAGGAGGTCAGCAGTGCAACTCGGGAATCCTCTTAGTGAACGTGCAGTCCCATAACTGTGATCAGCAGGTTGAAAACGACCACAGCGGACCCAGCTCGAACAGCTCCAGCAGCAGCTCCAGCAGCGGCTCCGGTAGCAGTGGCCAGAACAACACCAACAACGGGGGCGGCGGGGGTGCCGGCGGCAACAGCGGCGATGGCGGATAAGTCTCGCTTTCTCTGCAAAGGTTCAAGGATCATGAGAAGGAACTGGGCTGAACCGAGTTGACGGGTTTCCCATTCGTCAAAAGAGGCAACGCCCAGGGTTCGGCGAGGGGCTCCATCGAGC
>JBOGWM010000261.1:0-11250 GCA_050693695.1 Actinomycetota bacterium | reverse complement strand
GGCCGATAAATTGCACTATGTCTGGGTCGGAGGATGCCTCCAACCCAGAGGAGTGCTCACTCGCCAGGTAATCCGAGCTGGTGGTGGCGTTGAGAAGGTTGAAGATGCACCAGACGGTACCCCATTGGTCCTCGCTGCCCGCGATCCCCTGGTTGCAAATGCTCTGTGCCTTTTGGGGCAGGAGCACAAGAGCTGGCCACATCTATATATCCTGTTTGAAATTGTTGAGGGAGATGTCGGTCGAGGACTCCTCGATAAGAAATGGGGTGAGGCCAAACTCACCCGCTTCTGCCGGACGGCCAACAGTTGGGATGTCCTCAGGGATAAGGGTCGCCACGGTCCCAGAGGCTGGAAACCACCGGATCAACCCATGACGTACGAGGAAGCGTTGAGTTTAGTCAAAGAGATCGCCGGCTGGTGGCTGAAGACAAAGTCTTAAGGGGGGTCGGCGGTTCGCCCCCTTCCCCATGGTCACGAACGCGCAAGGAACCAGTGGAACCTGCCGAGATGGCTGTCCGCCAGGTCCCAGGCCGTCGCAGGCCGTGAAAAGCTCGCAACCAACCGGTACCAGCGGCAACTCCCCAACACCAAAAACCCTTGGGGCGCAAGGGTTTCCGTCGATTTCGTGCTCAATCCGGCGAGCACCCAGCACCCCCTGATAAGGGTGAGGTCCCTGGTTCGATTCCAGGTAGCCCCACAACAGCAGCCTTCAGCTCTTGCCTTCGACGGGCAGGCCTTGGGCGCGGATGGCGTCGAAGAGCCGATCTGGGTCCCAATCGGGCTCGACCTCCTCGAGTAGCGAGCGAGCGTCGTCGAGGTCCAGGACCGCAACCCGCACGCCATCGGTGATCTCGATGCCATACCACGCGAAGGCGACGGGGCCCGCGCCTGGAGCGGTCGAGCCGGGACGTATCGTGTGGGTCTCAACCTTTGCCGTGATTCCCCCGGTGGGGTGGCCTTTGTTCACGCGCTCTTCGATCGCGTTCGCGATCTTCAGGGCCTCGCCTTGGAGCATTGGCTTAACCTCCTTTGGTTCCGCACGGCATCCCCTTGTCGTTACCGAGATGAAGCCGCCTCCATGGCGGTCACCGTGTGAAGGATAGGTCTGGCAGACTACCCACTTTTTCGCAGGATGGGCGAGCGTTGTCGAGGAGCGACGTAGCGGTGTCGGTATCTGGCGTCTGCTAGCCTTGTCTATCGTGAGATTTGGGCGTGGCCGCCTACTGATGGGACTGGGAACCCTGGTCGCTCTGGGTGTTTGGCTTGCTCGGGGACGCTTGTTCGCACCTCGCCCCCCCGAGGGCCGCTGGCGGGATGTCGCATTCCCCGAGAGCGGGGACTCTTCGAAACGTCGCTGATGCGGGTAGCCGTGCTCGGGGCGACGAGTGCCACCGGGCGCCGGATCGCCCGAGACCTTTTGGAGCGCTCCGAAGTATCCGAAGTGGTTCTCCTCGATCGCAGCCCGGAGGCCCTCCGACATCTGAGCGGCCAGCTGGATGAGGGTAGAGCTGGGACCGCCATCTTAGGATTGTCGGTTTCTCCTCTCGCGAAAGCGCTCGCCGGCTGCGATGTGGGAATCGGGACACTGCCGAGGGACCTGAAGCTCGAGAGGGTCGTGCTGCGAGCGGCGATTCAAGCTGAGCTTCCTTATCTCACCGCTTGCCAGGACGCGGAGATGGTTCGAGTGCTCTTCTCCCATGACGCCGAGGCCCGGGATGCTCAGACCCCGATTGTTCTGGGGGCAGGATGGACCTCGGGCATCACCAATCTTCTCGTCATGAGAGCCGCCCGTCTCATGGACAGGATCTTGCGGGTGCGAGTCGCATGGGTGGTCCCTTCGCCCGGTTCGCAGGGGTCAGACTGGCTGCTCTGTGGATTGCAGGCGCTGTCCGGTGATGCTTCGGTGTACGAAGAAGGGAGATGGCAGCGCCGGCATGCCGGAAGCCAGAGGCAGAAGGTCTTCTTTCCAGAGCCCGTGGGCTGGAAGGAGGTCGGGCTTGTCTCCGGTGCCGAGGCGATGACCCTCCCTCGACGGCTGGATGGGGTTGAGAAGGTGGTCGTCAAGGGCGGAGTGTGGGAACGAGGCGTCCGACGTCTCCTCCCACGCCTGCCACGGGATGGCAGAAGGGCCGATCCCTTGCGCGCCAAAGGGGTGACGGAGAGATCCCGACGACCCGCGAGCAGAGCGATTCGGTTGGTATCGTGGGCTTCGGCCCGAGTGGATGTATCAGGCCTCGCCGGAGGAACCCCGTACAGACTCACCTATGGAGTGGTCGACGAGATCGGCAAGCTTGTCTCGGCCCCCCTGATCGCGGGAGCCCTCATGCTCGCTCGCGCTGATGGGAAGGTCTCCGGCGTCGGCCCGCCCGAGGCCTTTATCGATCCCGACCCCTTCTTCGCCCTGCTCGGCGACCAGGGGATTCGGGTGGCTCGCCTGGAGCGATAGCCATCGTAAGCGAGCCCTGCCAAGATGGAAGAAAGTCGGGGACGTAGCTCAGTGGTAGAGCACCTGCTTTGCACGCAGGGGGTCGTCGGTTCGAATCCGATCGTCTCCACAATTCGGGGAGACGAGTTCGTTATTCGAACTCGTCGACGAAGGTCGCCGGATTGATGATGCGGGGTGCCGGGGATCTCACCCGAGGCGAAGCAAATGCGGTCACCTCGGCCCGTCAAGGTCAGATGCCACTGGCAGCAGATCACGCTCTTCACCGGGCATGTCTACTGGACCAGACGTGGCCGATATCTCGCTCAACCGCTCGACGACGTGGACCGGGGTCTCCAGAGGCGATCGACCGGCACCACGTGTATGCGATCCTCGTAAGTGTAGGAGCGAGCTCCTGTGTACAAGACGACGCCACCCAGGAATTGGCCACCCAGCTTGCGACGCAGCTTCAGCATGGTCGCGAGGTCTTCGCCGGGAACCCGCGATCCGGCCTTGACCTCGACAGCCGCAATCTTGCCGTCGCCGCGCTCGATCAGGAGATCGATCTCATCACCGTCGTGGGTCCGCCAGTGCCCTCGAAAAACTGGGTCTCCTAGCCAATCGAGCTGCTTGCACACTTCGCCCACCACGAAGGTCTCTAGGAGATGGCCGAACTCGGTCAGCGCTGCTGCGGTGGCCGCCGCAAGCTTGCTCTCGGTGAGACGGAGCAGGCGGGCAGCAAGCCCGGAATCGACGAGGTGGATCTTGGGCGCTGCGGCGACGCGCGAACCAAGGGTCATTCCCCAAGCCGGGAGTTGCTTGAGGAGAAAGACAGCCTCCAGCAGCTTCGTATAGTTCTCGGCCGTCGACTTGTCCATCCCGATTGCCGCCGCTGCTCTGGAAATGTTGAGAACCTGGGCTGTCTGGCTCGCGAGTTGATGGAGGAGCCGGGGCAGCTGCTGGCGTTGTCGTACACGCGTCAGCTCCAGGACGTCTCGTTCTAGAACCAATTCGAGGTAGTCGTCGAACCACCGCTCTCGATCGCCAGGTCTGGCGCGGCGCAAGACCATCGGGAATCCGCCAGTTGCGATTCGGCTTATGTAATCGTCGCGGGGGGTCGTAGAGACGACAGGGTCGACGAGCGATGCCGGATCCTCGACGAGAGCTTCAGCGAAGTCCTCCCGGATCTCGATAGCTTCCCCTTGCGATAGAGGGCGCACATCGATGCGATGTACCCGTCCGGTGAGCGCCTGGGCGGCCGTCGGGAGGGTAGCGTATCGCGTCGACCCGGTGATCACGAACCGACCCGATGTTGCGTCGATGTTGAGCTCCGCCTTGATTGCGTCGAGGACCTCGGGGACGTGCTGGAACTCATCAATGAAAACTGGAGGGGTTGCACGGACGAACAAGGAGGGGTCCCCACGTACAGCGTCTCGTGTCGGGAGATCGTCGAGATCCACAATGTCGCGGGCTAGCGAAATTGCGACGCTTCGGAGCAGGGTCGACTTCCCGACGGTGCGAGGCCCCTGAAGGATGACGACCGGCTCTTCCCTCATCCTCTCTCGAACGACATCGCCGAGCCGGCGCCTAACGATCTTGGTCAGCACGGGTTGCATTTGGGTAGTCTAATTGGTCTTCCGCGATCCGAGGGTCTTCGTTGCCGCGTATCGAGCTATTTAAGATCCGCGATCCGAGCAGGACTGCTGCCGCTAGATGAGTCCGGCTCCCCCCTCCAGCTGCCCGAGTGGAGTACAATGACGAACGCTGAAGCCTCGGATTCTCGGTGAGCGGCGGGGAGTGTTGTAGACTCCCGGCCAACTTGTTCTCTCTGTCTTCTCTCCCGGCTTCCGGTCTTCGATCTTGGCGCTGCACCGTCCTGTGCAGCGTGCTGTGGTCGATGGCGGTGACCGGCCTGGGGAGCCTTACCTCGGACATGCCTCTCGCCACTTCGGGGACAACCGGCCAGAAGACGGCGAAGTCAAAGCACCCTGGCGACCACATCGCCATCCTTCTCGCTCTGGCGCCTGCGGACTCGGCCGCCCCCGCCGATTCCCCTCCGCAGGCTCCGCCACCTGCCCGGCGGCCCTGATCTCCCGTCCCGTCCGGCCCATCAGCCGTGGATTCATCCAAGCAGAGGGTTCTGCGTCGAATCCTTCAAGAGCTGGCTGACGAACGGGCTCTCCGGCTCCTCTCTTTCTCCCGGGACTGGGTCTGGCGCATAGAGGATGCGGATTCTGTGACCCATATCCTTGGCTATGTCTTCGATCTCAATTCCGCGGCCAGCCATGCCATAGCGAAGGATAAAGCCGCGACCTCCGAGCTCCTGGAGCATTCCGGGATCCCGCACGTGGAGCATCGACTGTTTTTGGATCCCCTGGAGCACCGCTTCCTTCCGAGCTCCGGGAGTTGGCGGGAGATGCTTCAGTACGCGGAGGCGCATGACTTCCTGGTGGTATGTAAGCCCAATCAGGGAACCGGGGGCAAAGGAGTCTTCCTGATCTCGTGTCCCCATGAGCTCGAGTGCGCGGTTCATGCCCTCTTCAGGACCCACAGATCGATCGCTGTATCTCCGTTCCATCATGCGGACGCCGAGTTTCGGGTCATCATGCTCGAATCGCAAACCGAGTTGGCATATTCCAAGGAGAGACCCGCGGTCACGGGAGATGGCGCCTCAACGCTGACCGAGCTCATCATCCGAGCCGTCGAGGAAGGGTCGGTCCCATCCAGGTTCGCGGACGTCCTCGCAAAAGAATCTTTCCGAATCTCGCGGGTGCCTCTCGCCCGGGAGCGCGTGCCCTTGACCTGGAAGCACAATCTGGCGGAGGGAGCCCACCCGCGCGATGTCGCCGACCCTGGAGTTCTCAGCCAACTGACGGATCTTGCCCGCGAGGCGACTCGTGCGCTCGGTCTCTCCGTCGCTGCGGTCGATATTCTCCGGGTGGGAGGGGAGCTCATGGTTCTCGAGGTGAACCCCGGAATCATGATGGAAAGCTACGCTCTTGTCTCTGCGGAGCACTATAAACGGGCGAAGAACGTGTATCGCCGACTCTTGGAACGCGTGCTTCCCGACGATCGAGAGGCTGGTGAGCATTAGCCGGGGATGAGTCCCCGCTCGGTCCGGGAGGGGGAGGCCCAGGTCAGGCAACCGACCTCGGCATAGGTCGCGATGGCGGGGTGATAGGGGACTACCCGCACCGCGAACCCGTAACGGCCGGGCCGGGGGCACGAGAAGGCGCCTTCATAGATGCAGCTTCGGGGATCCGACTCCATCCGAGTGAGGGTCATGGACTCGATGGTCGGGGAGTGTAGGTGCTCATCGATGCCGAGGGACCCATGGAGCAGCTCGACGGCCAGGTCTTGGGGGGTGAGGCTCCCCAACCATACCCGGGCGCCGACGAGGTGCCGGCTCTCCAGGTCGGCCACGGCGAGGTCCGGCCCGATCGCCTCGATGACCACCTCGGACCAGTGACTGCGAATGTGCTGCTTCCAGGCCGCGAGGGCCCTGGCCCCGGCGTATCCATTGACCGCCAGGTTCTCGGTTCGACTCGCCGCGGGGTCGTAGGCCAGCTCCACGTATTCCCGCATCATCCGGGTGGCATTCACCGCAGGGCTGAGCGAGCGGAGGGAGGCCTTGATCCGGCCCACCCAGCCGTGAGGGACGCTGCCGTTCACGCGTTCGTAGAAGAGCGGGATGATCCGGCGCTCGAGCAGCTCGTAAAGGTGATTCGCCTCGGACTGGTCTCGCCGGTGACTCTCTTGGAAGAGGCCCGCGGCCGGGATGGCCCAGCCGTTGCGACCGTCGTACATCTCGTCCCACCATCCATCCAGGATCGAGCAGTTGAGACCTCCGTTCAGTGCGGCTTTCTGTCCACTCGTGCCGGAGGCTTCCAGGGGCCGGCGCGGGTTGTTCAGCCAGAGGTCGCACCCCTGGCAGAGCATCCGCCCAACTTCCATGTCGTAATCTTCGATGAACGCCATCCGCCGCCGAACATCGGGATCCTGCGCGAACTGGAGGATGTGGCGGATCATCTGCTTCCCCTCGTCGTCGGCGGGATGGGCCTTGCCGGCCAGCACGAGCTGCACCGGCCGGTCTCGGGCGCAGATCAGGGCCTTCAGCCGTTCCGGTTCGGTAAGCAAGAGCGTCGGGCGCTTGTAGCTGGCGAAGCGCCGGGCGAAGCCGATGGTCAAGACGCCCGGGTCGAGGACCTCGTCGCACCACGTGAGATCCCCCTCGCTCATGCCCCGGGCGCGACCGGCTTCCTTGAGCCTCCGGCGGACGAAGGCCACCAACCGCTCTCGACCCTGCTCCCGGGCGCGCCAGATGTCCTCATCGGAGGCCTCGAGGATGCCCTCCCAGCGCTCCGGCTCCACGTCATACCACTCGGGGAGGACGTGGTGGCGAAACAGGCTGGCCATCTCCTCCGAGACCCAGGTGTAGGCGTGGACGCCATTGGTGATGGCGCTGATGGGGATCTCCTCTTCAGGCACGTCCGGCCAGAGGTTCCCGAACAGGTTCCGGCTCACCTTCCCGTGCAGGCGGGAGACTCCGTTGGCCTGGCCGGAGAGACGCAGGCACAGCACGGCCATGTTGAAGGGGGCTTCGGGAGAGTCTCCGGGACCATGGCCGAGAGCCATCAGCTCCTCGAAGTCGATGTCCGCGCTTTGCGACCATCCCTTGAAGTACTTTTCCATCAGCCAACGGGGGAAACGATCGATCCCCGCGGCCACCGGGGTGTGGGTGGTGAACACCGCGCCGGCCCGGACGGCCTCGACAGCCTCGCCAAAGCCGAGCTTCTCCTCGGCCATCAGGCGCCGAATCCGCTCCAGGCCCGAGAAGCCGGCGTGACCCTCGTTGATATGGAAGATCTGGGGCGCCTCTCGCAGTGCGGCGAGGGCCTGTACGCCTCCCATCCCGAGCAGGATCTCCTGGCGGATGCGGTGCTCCTCGGGGCCGCCGTAGAGCCGGTCGGTCACGAGCCGGCCTTCCTCGTCGTTCCCCTCCAGGTTGGTGTCCAGGAGGTAGAGCGGCACCCGCCCCAACAGCACCTTCCAGATCTCCGCGATCACCGGAGCGTCGGCCAGCTCCACGGTGATGCGGCCCACGCTGACCAGGGCCATCTCGGCGGGATTCAGGGTGATGTAGCGCTCCCGCTGCCAGCCGTCGGCATCGAGCTCCTGGCGGAAGTATCCCTGACGGTAGAGCAGTCCCACCCCCACGACGGGGACGCCAAGGGCCCCCGCCGACTTGAGGTGATCCCCTGCCAGGACCCCCAGACCCCCCGAGTACTGGGGCAAGGTGTGGTGGATACCGAACTCGGGGGAGAAGTAGGCGACCGACCGCAGGCTCGACTCCGGACGCTCGTTGAACCAGCGAGGACGCTCCAGATAGTGCTTCAGATCCTCGTATGTCTCGTTCAGGAAGGATCGAAAGCTCCGGTTCTTGGCCAGGGCTTCGAGGCGCTCCCTGGGCGCGAGTGAGAGCAGTTTGATGGGATCATGGGCGGTCGCTTCCCACAGCTCGGGCTCCACCCAGCGGAAGAGGTCCTGCGTCCGAGTGTCCCAGATCCAGCGCAGGTTCATGGCCATCTCGCGCAGCGGAGCCAGGACCTCGGGAAGCTGGACCCGGACCGTGAAGCTGTGAAGAGGCTTGGACGTCATGAGCTCCCTAAGACTATCAGTGGGCTCAGGACCTGCCGGCGGAGCGCAGCAGGGCCAGGGAATGCGCCGCCAGGTTAAAGTGATCACCCTCGATCACGTCGGGAGATCTCGCTTCCACCGTGTTGAGGAGCTGCTCCCACGCGCCTTGCCCTTGCGCCATCGGCCCTTGCGCCATCGGAAGGATGAAAGATCGGGAACAGGTCCCCGCGTTGACCAACAAGAGAAGACTGCCGCGCGAGGCGCGAATCCACATCCCGAGCACCCGGTTGGCCCCCTCTCCCCAGTCCGCATCGGTCATCTCCTGCCCATCGGGCCGGATCCATGTCACGTCCTTTTGCCCTGTCCCGGGGTCTCGGCGGCCGGTGAAGAATGCCTGGCGGGCAAGGTCCGGGCGGGCACGCCGGATCTCGATCGCCCGGCTGACAAAAGTGACGAGATCGCGCTGCTGGCGGGTGAGGTCCCAGTTGACCCAGCTCGTCTCGTTGTCCTGGGCGTAGGCGTTGTTGTTGCCCAGTTGGCCGCGGCCCAGCTCGTCGCCGCCGAGGATCATGGGAACCCCCTGGGAGAAGATGAGCGTGGCCAAGAAGTTGCGTTTGAGGTGCTCGCGGAGCTGCCTGATCTCCGAGGATGCGGCCGGTCCCTCCACCCCCCAATTCCGACTGAGATTCTCGAACGGGCCGTCTCGGTTGCCCTCCTGGTTGCCCTCGTTGCGCTTGCGCTCGTAACTCACCAGGTCCTCGAGGGTGAAGCCGTCATGAGAGGTGACGTAGTTGATGCTGGCGGAGGTCTGCCTCCCGCTTGGTCGAAAGAGGCCGCTGGAGCCGGCGAGCCGGGAGGCGAGCTCGCCGACCTGGCCGGAGTCTCCCCGCCAGAAGCGGCGGAGGCAGTCCCGGTACTCCCCATTCCACTCGGCCCAGCCCACCTCGAAGTTCCCGAGCTGGTAGCCCCCCTCTCCCAGGTCCCAGGGCTCGGCGATGAGTTTGACGGCCGAGATGACCGGGTCCTGGCGGATCGCCTGGAACAACGCGCCCTGGAGATTCACCCACCCGTCCTCCCGTCCGAGCGCCGGGGCGAGGTCGAAGCGGAACCCGTCGACGTGGCAATCGGTCACCCAGTAGCGCAGGCTGTCCATGATGAGCCGGGTCACTGCGGGATGGCGGACGTTCAGGGTGTTGCCCGTTCCCGTGAATTCGAGGTAGTGGCGGGGCTCGGTGGGGTCGAGCTGATAGTAGGAGACGTTGTCGATGCCCCGCATCGACAGGGTCGGGCCCCATCGGCTCTCTTCCCCCGTGTGGTTGTAGACCACGTCGAGGATGACCTCGATGCCGGCGGCGTGAAGGGCCTTCACCATGGACTTAAGCTCGTGGATGCAGCGCCCCGGGCCTCCGGCGCAGAACCGGACGTCGGGCGCGAAGAAGGCGATGCTGTTGTAGCCCCAGTAGTTCGTCAATCCCAGACGCTGAACCCGCCACTCGGTGACTGACTGGTGTATCGGCAACAGCTCGACCGCGGTGATCCCCAGGCGGAGCAGGTGGTCGACGATGGGGCCGGTGGCCATGCCCAGATACGTACCTCGCAGCCCTTCGGGAACCTGCGGATGACGAATGGTCATGCCCTTGACGTGGCATTCGTATATGATGGTACGGTCCCAGGGCGTGCGGGGGGGTCGGTCATCCCCCCAATCAAAGCCATCATCCACCACCGTGCACTTGGCCATACGCCCGGCGCTGTCCGCGGGGTTGTAGGACAGGTCGCCCAGCCGGTCGTCGGAGAGGTAGCCGAACATCGACTCATCGAGGGTGACCGGCCCGCTGAGGGTCTTGGCGTACGGGTCGATCAGGAGCTTGGCGGGATTGAAGCGATGACCCCATCGGGGGGCAAAGGGCCCGTGGACCCGGTAGCCGTAGAGCTGCCCGGGGCGGGAATCAGGGAGGTAGACATGCCAGATGTGATCGACGCCCTGGAGGAGTTGGACCCGATCACTCTCTTCGACCCCGGTCGGACGGTCGAAGAGGCAGAGCTCGACCGCGGTGGCGTGCTCGGAGAAGAGGGCGAAGTTCACCCCCTCCCCGTCCCAGGTCGCGCCCAGGGTGTGAGTCATTCCCGGCCATACCCGCATCTGTCCCGCCCCCCCCACGCAAGCGCTGGGGAAGTGTAGGTGGTTTGGTTTGCTCAGGTCGGGGAAGGTATTGAGATTTTTGGGGCCGGTCACCCTCAACCGTTCACGATGCGGTTACCTCTTCGACACATTGAGGCGGCAGGATTGAGGAGTGGAGATGCAGGAACTTCCCGAATACCTCGACGATCTGCCGAATCTCTGCGGTTCGGAGCCATTGATAGAGGCGACGATCGCCGCCGGCCGGGAGCGGCTGGTGTTCCTCGGTCAGACATCGGTGAACATCGCCGACATCGACGCTGCGTTCGCCGTCGCACTGCACATGCACCAGCCGCTGATCCCGGCCGGCGGACCGGACCTTCGCACGGCGGCGACGGTCAGCAACCTGGAGTGGATGGCGGCGCACCCCGACATTGGCGACAACCACAACGCGTCGGTGTTTCACTGGTGCTACAAGCGGATGGGCGAGTTCATTCCCCGGTTGCTCGCCGAGGGCGGCCAGCCGCGGATCATGCTGGAGTATTCGGGCACGCTGCTGCACGGGCTGCGGCGCATGGGGCTCCACGACGTCTTCGACGCCTTGGCGCCGATCACTTGCGACCCGAGCCTGCGGCACGCGGTCGAGTGGCTCGGCTGCCCATGGGGGCACGCGGTCGCCCCGTCCACGGCCGTGCAGGACTACCGTCTGCACGTGGCGGCCTGGCAGCATCACTTCGCGGCGATCTTCGGCCTCGAGGCCCTCAGCAGGGTGCGCGGTTTCTCCCCTGCGGAGATGGCGCTGCCGAACCACCCGGATGTGGCCTACGAGTTCGTGAAGACCCTGAATGACTGCGGCTACCAGTGGGCGCTGGTCCAGGAGCACAGCGTCGAGCAGCCGGATGGCCGGCCCCTGGAGCGCAAGCACCTGCCGCAGCGCCTCGTCTGCATCAGCTCCGAAGGACAGGTGGCCGAGATCGTGGCCATCGTGAAGACCCAGGGCAGCGACACGAAGCTGGTGGGCCAGATGCAGCCGTACTACGAGGCCAAGGGCCTGTCCCGCTGGGACCTGGCCGGT
>JBOGWM010000260.1:0-7898 GCA_050693695.1 Actinomycetota bacterium | reverse complement strand
GGTTGACGTGAACTGCCTGGTCGTAGGCCAACGACGTGGCCGCGGACCGACCCAGGTGAGCCCCCGCCCGGTAGTCGCGGACCGGCGCAAACTTCATCTGACCTCCCCGCAGCATCAGTTGTCGCTCCGGAACATCCGCCCCGTGAACCTGCGCGAGCTGCGCGACCTCATCGAGGGAGTCGGTATCGGGCACGACCAGCCGGATTCCCCAGATGTCGAGCATGCAGCACAGCTCCTCTCCAAACCGAGCCATCTTCCGGATGATGGCCTCTGGGGACTTCAGGCGCGAGAAGAGGAGGTATGACCGCGGAACGAGGGGCCTCCCGTCCATCGCATCTTTTCGAGCGGATCCCCGAAGCTCCCGAAGCCCAGCATCTTCCAGAGTGAGTTTTATCTCCTGACGTGCGAACCGAAGATGCCCTATCCAGGCCCGGCGCTGCTCGCGGATCCCCAGTTCGACCTTCCGGTAGTCCGCCTCGCTTGCCGGCCGCAGCGTGCTGAGGGTGTCCGGAATGCCCCACGTCAAGTGCTCGACGATCACGTCCACCATGTCAATCGCGGTGATCATGACCAAGCGACTAAGCCGAGCCTTGTCTGGCAGCGATGGCACCCCCCGAACCCCGCATCAGTCGGGGCAACGGACCACTTTCAGGCAGCTCACGCGGACGGGGACGACCCAGCGGCCGAAGGCAGGGAAGCCCACGGGAGCATAGGTCGAGGACAGCACCCCCAGGACTTTGCCCTCCTTGTCGAGAAGCGGTCCTCCGCTGGCCTGGAGGCCGGGGTCGGTGTCGATGAGCAGGGACTGGGGGCTCGAGTCGATGAGGCGGACCTTCAAAGCCGCCGCTCCCAGCCGTCCGGGAGCGGTGCCCACGGCCCACACGTCCGTCCCGGCGCCGGGAGACGGCGCCCCGCGCTCCAGCCAGGACAGGACCGGCTGCCCGCCCACCTTGAGGATGAGGAGGGCGAGATCGTTGTTTGGATCGGTGCTGAAGACCTCCGCCTGGCGCTCCGCGATCCCCAGACGGACGGTCACCGGACGCTTCCGAGCGGCCGCCCCCGCGACCAGGCGATGGCTGGTGAGCACCCAGGTCTGGTTGGCGTCGGATTGCATGACGAAGCCGGACCCCGATACGGGGGCGCCCCCGGCCTCGACGCCCTGAACGAAGGCGATGGAAGGGGCCACCTTGTCGAGCAGCGCCGTGATGGTGGCGGCTTCAGATGCGGCCCCCTGCCCGGGCCCTCCCTTGGCCGCCTGGTTGGCTTCGAGCTGAGCGAGGCGGGCGTTGAACCTCTTCTCGACACTGGCCTCGAGGTCGGCGATCCGCTGCTGAAGCGAGCCGATCCGTGACTGGTACAGGGCAAAGAAGATGACACCGGAGAGCCCGACTCCGAGGGCGATGAGGAGCAGCCAAACCGCCAGCCCGATGACCGTCCTGGGCATGATGAACCCGGCCAGTTGATCCTGACTCAGCCCTTCTCGACGCTGCATGTAGCGATCCTCCAACCCCGTCCGGTCCGGTGGATCAAGTGTAGGCGAGGGCGAGACCGCGCGGAAGATCGGCGCGGCGCGCGGGGCGGGCTAGCGCCCCAGGGCGCCCTCGATCGCCTTCAGGGTGTCGGAGGTAAGGGTGATCTCGCCGGCGACCGCGTTCTCCCGGAGGTGCCCGGGATTCCGGCTCCCCGCAATGGCCGCCGTCACCCCCTCCTGATGCAATGCCCAGGAGAGGGCGAGCTGAGACATCGTCACCCCTGACGCCTCGGCGATGGGTTTCAAGCGCTCCACCACCTGGAGCCATCGGCCTCGGGCCTCGGGGGCGAAGAGATCCTGGTAGTACGGGACTCCGGGGAGCTGGCCGCTGCGCCAGTCCTCGGGGCTAAAGCGGGTGGTGTCGTCGATGGCGCCGGTGAGCAGGCCGTAGGCGAGGGGGCCATACACGATCACGCCGACGCCGGCTCGGCCACACCAGGCGAGGAGCTCTTCCCCCTCCCGACGCAGCATCGAGTATTCGGGCTGGAGGGAGTCCATGTGAGCGATCCGTTGGCAGCGCTCGATCGCCTCCTGCCCGAAATTGGACACACCGATGTAGCGAACCAATCCCTCCTCCACCAGCTCGGCCATGGCGCCCCAGGTCTCCTCGATCGGGACCGTCTCCTCGTCGGGAAACCAGTGAAGCTGATACAGGTCGAGGTGGTCGAGCGCCATGCGTTGCAGGCTCTTGCGGACGGCCTCCCGGATCCGGTTTGGCCCGAAGCCCGTCCCGTAGGGAGCGGGCGCCACCTTGGTGGCGATCAGCGCCTCGTCCCGACGGCCCTTGATCGCCCTTCCCACCAGGATCTCGGAGACCCCGTCGCCGTAGATCTCGGCGGTGTCGATCCAGTTCATCCCGGCCTCGAGGGCGCAGCGCACCGCCATCAGGACGGCGTCCTCGTTCGGGTTGGGCCCGTAGTGGACGCCCCCGATCTCCCAGGCGCCATAGCCCACAACCGAGATCCGGGGGCCCTGACTTCCCAGCGTTCTCTCTTGCACCGCAATATCCTACCCGGCGCGCTGGCGCATCAGCCGAATCTTCCGGTGATGTACGCCTCCGTGCGAGGGTCCGAGGGGGTGGTGAAGACCGCCTCGGTCTGGCCGTATTCCGCCAGCACCCCGGTCCTGGGCGCACCGCCCTCCGATTCCACCGTCATGAACGCGGTCATGTCCGAGACGCGGGCGGCCTGTTGCATGTTGTGAGTGACGATGACGATGCTGTATTGATCCTTGAGCTCGTCCATGAGGTCCTCGACCCGGGCGGTCGAGACCGGGTCGAGGGCCGAGCAGGGCTCGTCCATGAGGATGACGTCGGGCTCAACCGCGATCGCCCGGGCGATGCAGAGCCGTTGTTGCTGCCCGCCCGAGAGCTCGTAGGCGTTCTTCTTCAGGCTGTCCTTCACCTCGTCCCAGAGAGCCGCGCCCCGAAGCGCACGCTCCACCCGCCCGTCGAGATCGTCGGTGAGCCTGTTGACCTTGAGGCCGAAGGCGATGTTCTCGTGGATCGATTTCGGAAAGGGGTTGGGTTTTTGGAAGACCATTCCGATGCGGCGGCGAACCTGCACCGGGTCGACTCGAGGATCGTAGAGGTCCTGGCCGTGATAGAGGACCTGGCCGCTCACGCTCGCCCCCGAGACCAGGTCGTTCATCCGATTGAGGGTACGGATGACCGTGCTCTTTCCGCAGCCCGACGGGCCGATGATGGCGGTGATCCGGCGCGGTGGGATCTCCAGACTGACGTCGCGCACCGCCAGAAGCCTCCCGTAGAACACGCAAAGGTCTCTGAGCGAGAAGACCGGCTCGGCCCCGCCGGGGATCTCTTCCCCTGACGGTTGCTCGGTCTCGGGCGGGGGCGCGATGACCGGTCGTCGCGCCGGCTGCCCGTCCTCCGTCACGGTGACCTCGCCTCCCGGAGCAACCGGCGACGTTCCTATCATCTCGCCCCTCGCTTTCATGCCCATCACCATCGTCGCTCGTACTTGTTCCGCACCGCCACGGCCAGCGCGTTCATCGCCAGCAGCATGATCAGCAGCAGGATGATCCCGGCTGCGGCCGCGTTCTGGAACCCGGCCTGGGGCTTGCCGACCCAGTTGAAGATCTGGATCGGCATGGCGGTGAAGCGGTCCAGGGGCCCCTGGGGAACGAAGTTCACGAAGGTCGCGGCTCCGAGTGCGATGAGAGGGGCGGTCTCCCCGATGGCCCGGGAGAGTCCCAGGATCGTCCCGGTCATGATGCCGGGCAGGGCAGCCGGGAGGGTCTGGCGCCACACTCCCTGCCAGACCGTCGCCCCCACCGCGTACGCGCCGTGACGGATGGAGTCCGGCACCGCCCGGACGGCCTCGCGGGCGGAGACGATGATGATGGGGAGGATGAGCAGCACCAGCGTCAGGGCTCCGGCGAGAAGGCTACGGCCGAGCTGCGCCATCCTCACGAATACCGCCAGTCCGAGCAGGCCGTAGATGATGGAGGGGACTCCGGCGAGATTGGCCAAGTTCACCTCCAGGAAACCTGCGAACCGGTTCTTCGATGCGAATTCCTCCAGATAGACCGCGGCCCCCACCCCGACCGGGAAGGAGATGAGGGCAGTGAGCGCCATGAGCCAGGCCGATCCCGCAAGAGCCGGCTTGATGCCCGCTCGCTCGGGGAAGCGGGAGTCGAGACTGGAGACGAACTCGGCGTTGAGGCGGCCGAGCCCGTCTCGGGCCACGTCCACCAGGAGAGCAACCAGGGTGAGGAGCCCGATCATCAGGCACACCAGCAGGAGGGCGTGGAACGCAAGCTCCGGGAAGGATGCCTCGGAGCGCCTGCCGGTGGCGATCGGCGCGACGGTCAGCGGCTGCGTGGCGCTCACTCGTAGCGCTCCCTGAATCGCCGGACGACCCGGAAGGCGATCACATTCAGCGCCAGCGTCATCGCAAAGAGCGTCGTTCCCAGAGCAAAGATCGTCCGGTACGCGGGGCTGCCGGCGGGGGTGTCACCCTGGGACACCTGGACGATGTAGGCGGTCATGGTCTGCATCGCCTCACGGGGGTCGAGAGACAGGTTGGCGATGCCCCCGGCGGCGATGGTCACGATCATGGTCTCCCCGATCGCCCGCGCGAGCCCCAGGATGAACCCCGCCGCGATCCCCGACAGGGCAGCGGGGACCACCACGCGGGTGGCGACTTTCCGGCGGCTCGCTCCCACCGCGTAGGCGCCCTCCCGGAGGCTCCAGGGCACTGCCCGCATCGCGTCCTCCGAGATCGAGGCGACCAGCGGTACGATCATGATCCCCACCCCGATCCCGGCCGATAAGGCATTGGCGCCGCTGACCCCCACCAGCCGTTCCACCACCTCGGGAGTGATGAAGAGGAGGGCGAAGTATCCGAAGACCACCGTGGGGATGCCCGCCAGCACCTCCAGGATCGGTTTGATCACCCGGCGGACCGGGGCTCGTGCGTACTCGGAGAGGTAGATGGCCGTTCCAAGGCCCAACGGGAAGGCCACCGCGGCTCCGATGGCGGCGATCAGCAAGGTGGCGGTCACCAGAGGCGCCACCCCGAACCCGGCCGGGGAGAACGTCGGCGCCCATCTCGTGGCCGTGAAGTACTCCCGCAGGGAGACCGAGCGAAAAAAGCCCAACGTCTCGAAGATCAATGACCCGACGATACCGAGGGTGGTGGCCACCGAGATGGCCGCGCAGACGCCAAGGGCGCCCCTGACCAGGCGCTCCTGGCGCCGTGCGCGACTTGGGGCGAAGATCAGGCGCTGGGCTTGAAGCCCTTCCACTCCTCAACCTCCTTCTCGAGGGTCGAGTCGGGGACGGCGATGTAGCCGACGCTGGCGACGAGGTCGCTTACCTGCTCCAGGTAGAAGTCGACGAATGCCGTCACCTCCGGTCGGCCGGTGGCCTTCTTGGCCACGTAGATGAACAGCGGGCGCGAGAGGGGGGCATAGGCCCCCGAGTTGATCGTCTGGCGGGTCGGCCGGACGCAGCCCTTGCCGGCGTCGACGCCCACGAGCTTGAGCTTATCCTTGTTCTGCTCGTAGTAGGCATAGCCGAAGTACCCCAGAGCGTTGGGGTCAGCGGTGATACCCTGCACCAGGACGTTGTCCTCCTCGCTGGCGGTGTAGTCGGAGCGGCTCGCCCCCGCCTCGCCCACGATCTCCTCGGTGAAGTAGTCGAAGGTTCCCGAATCCGTCCCGGGGCCGAAGAGCGTGAGCGGCTGGTTGGGGAAGCCCGAGCGCACCTCGCTCCAGTTCTTGACCGGGCTGGCGGGGGCCCAGATGGCCTTGAGCTCCGCCACGGTCAGACATTCGGTGAAATTGTTGGCGGGATTGACCAGGACCGAGAGCCCGTCTTTGGCCACCTCCAGCTCGACGTACTCGATGCCCTTGGCCTTGCAGAGCTCCGCCTCCTCCGCCTTGATCGGCCGGGAGGCATCGGAGATGTCGGTCTCTCCGGCGCAGAACTTCTTGAAACCTCCGCCGGTGCCGGATTGCCCCACCGAGACCCGGACGTCCCGGGCTTTGTTGTTCCATTCTTCGGCCACGGCGGCGGTGATGGGACCGACCGTGCTTGACCCATCGGCGGCGACGGATCCGGTGAGCTTGCCGCCCGCGTCCCCCTTCAAGTCCGATCCGCCGCCGCAGGCCGCGGCGCCAAGCGCCAGCGCCGCCACGGCGGCCGCGACGCGAAGTCCTTTCCGGCTCATGCCTGTCTCCTTTCCCTGCTGGGCGTGGCCAAGGGGCCCCCCGTACGGTCCCTGCGGGGCGTGGCCAAGGGGCCCCGTACGGCCGGCTCCCTGCTGCCAAGAGCGTAAGGACACCGAGACCCGGATTGGTGGTACAGGGGTGAACTATTTGTGAACTTCGCGCCCCAGATGAAGCGGGCATGAACGTCGGATGAACACGCGCCATAGAGTCCAGGGTCGCGGGCGCGCTCTTCGAGGACTCACCCGCGAGTTTCCGGAGAGATCATCTGGCGGTCACTCCAGCGTCACGTCCCCTTCAGGTTATTTAGAGATGATCGGAATGTCCGAGGCCCCGCGCGGACGGAGGCAGGTGAGAAGCCGAGGGAGCGCAGGGGCCCCGGCTCCCCCGGACGGCCCCGGGTCGCCCGCCACTGGCTCCCGCGGGCGACCCGGGTGGCCCCCAGTCGCCCGGAGTCCCTTCAAGCCCCTCCGAGGGCCCCTTCAAGCCCCTCCGAGGGGGGCTCCCGATGCCTTGAATCCCCGCCAAGGACCAGGGCCTCCAGCTTGGTGAGCAGCTCCTCGGTCCCTGCCGCAACGATCAAGGAGCCGTGAAGCGCTACCACGCCTCCCGCGGACTCGACCAGGGCGATGCCCGCGCTCACGTCCCAATGATGGATGTCGTCCTCGTAGAAGCCGTCGAGGCGGCCACAGGCCAGCCAGGCCAGATCCAGAGCCAGGCTCCCGGCGCGGCGGATGTCCCGCACCCTGGGCAGCACGCGTCTCGCGATTCTCCCCTGCCGGTCCCGAACCGCGGAGGAGTACGAGAAGCCGGTTCCCACCAGCGCTTCGGCCAGCTCCGTCTTGGGACTGGCGCGCAGATCGCCGGCGTTGGTGAAGGTCTCCCGACGGTTGGGATCGTGCACGACTCCCAGGCGGACCGCTCCCTCCACACCGACGGAAACGCACCAGTGCGGGATCCCGTAGACGAAATTGACCGTGCCATCCAGGGGATCGATGACCCAGCGAACGCCGCTTTGCCCCTCGTGCAGCGAGCCCTCCTCGGCAATGACCGAGTCCTCCGGCCGCTCCCGGCGCAGGCGACCGACCAGATAGGATTCCGCCTGGCGATCCGCATCGGTCACCGGGTCGGTGGGTGAGGATTTCGAGATCTGCCCGGTGGGCCGGGCCTGAAGGAGAAGCCGGCCCGCGGCCTGCGCAAGATCCACCGCCAGCGCGCGGAGGGCGTCGGGATCCGGGCTCATTCGGACAGGAAGGCGAGCACCACCTGGCGTCGGGGATTGTCCGCGTTGGTGTCGATGAGCGCGATGCGCTGCCAGGTCCCCAGCGACACCCGGCCGTCGATCACCGGCAGCGTGAGGGCGGGAGACACGAACGCCGGCAGCAGGTGATCCGCCCCGTGACCGGGGGAGCCGTGAACATGGCGGTACCGGTGGTCCCGGGGAAGGAGGGCCTCCAGGCGATGGAAGAGGTCGGCCTCGCTGCCCGACCCGAGCTCCATCAGGGCCAGACCGGCGGTGGCGTGAGGAAGCGAGACGCTCACCAGACCGTCCCCATCTCCCCGAACGAACGCCGCGACCTCGTCGGTCAGGTCCACGATGGTGGGCTGGTCCCCGGTGGTGATCTGCAACCGTTTGACCTTCATGCCCCGAGTCTAATTGCCCCGCCCCGCCCCG
>JBOGWM010000259.1:0-17189 GCA_050693695.1 Actinomycetota bacterium | reverse complement strand
CCCTTGTCGTCCACCCCGGTGACCAGGGTGTTGGTGCGCACCTCGACGCCGAGCCGCTCGAGCTGGCGGGCGGCTCGCGCCGAGAGCCCGGGCGGGAAGGTCGGGAGCACCCGCTCCAGGCCCTCTGCGAGGATGATGCGGGCGCGCCTGGGGTCGATGCGGCGGAAGTCTCGGGTGAGAGCGTGCCGAGAGATCTCGGCCAGGGCGCCCGCCAGCTCCACCCCGGTGGGACCCCCTCCCACGATGACGAAGGTGAGCCGGCCCTGCGTGTCGTCGGGATCGAACTCGCGCTCCGCGGCCTCGTAGGCGAGAAGGACCCGCCGGCGGATGTCGAGGGCGTCCTCGATGGTCTTGAGGCCCGGGGCGTCGCTGGCCCACTCCGGGTGCCCGAAGTAGGAGTGCGTGGCGCCCGTCGCCACGACGAGGTAGTCGTAGGTGACCTCACAGTCGGAGAGAATGACCTCTCGTGAGTCGAGGTCGATGGACTCTGCTTCCGCGAGGAGCACCGTGACGTCGGGGCGGCGCCGGAAGATCCTGCGGATGGGGGCCGCGATGTCGCTGGCGTTCAGGGCTGCGGTGGCCACCTGGTACAGGAGGGGCTGGAAGATATGGTGATTTCGCCGGTCGATGATGGTGATGTCCACCGGCACGCGCCGAAGCGCCCGGGCCGCGTACAGACCGCCGAATCCCGCTCCGATGATCACCACGCGGGGTCGGCGCTCTCCAGGATCGATCGCGCTCATCGCGATCAAAATACCCGCTGATGGGCCCGCCGATCCTCGATGCTTCCGATCCCCGCGCTCTCCGGCAGGCGGCGGCCGCCGTTCACCGGGGAGAGCTCATCGTCTTTCCCACCGATACGGTCTACGGGATCGGCGCCGGGATCGACCATGCGGCCGGGCTGGCCGCCCTGTTCCGGGCCAAAGCTCGCCCGAAGCGCCTGGCCCTGCCCATCCTGGTCCCCACCGTGGAGCAGGCGACCTCGGTGGGAAGATTGGAGGATTCGTCCTTGTGGCTTGCCCGAGCTTTCTGGCCGGGTCCCCTCACGATCGTCGTGACTCGGGCCGAGGGGTTGGTCGCCGATCTGGGGGGGGACGGCGAGACGGTGGGACTCCGGATGCCCGACCATCCCGCGGCGCTGGCGCTGCTGGCCGAGACGGGTCCTCTGGCGACCTCGAGCGCCAACCGCTCGGGCGAGCCCACTCCCCGTACCGTGGAGGCCGTGGCGGCCCTGTTCGGTCCGGCGGTCGCCCTCTGCCTGGACGGGGGGCCCAGCACCGAGGAGCTGGGATCGACGGTGGTACGGGTCGAGGGAGCCAGTATCGAGATCCTCCGGCGGGGAGCGCTCGGCGAGGACCGGATCCGAGCCGCGCTCCCCGCCGGAGGCTAGCCACCTGCGGCCTCGGGCGTGGGGACGCGAGGGACGCGATAATCATTCGCCCCTGCGTGCGGGTCCTCGGGGTCCTCACGCAGCCGGAGTATCGAGCGAGAGCAGGCGCTGCATATGACCGCTGGCAGCCGGATCGTCATCGCCGAGGATGAGGCCATCATCCGCATGGACCTGCGCGAGATCCTGGAGGAGGAGGGCTACCAGGTCGTGGGAGAGGCGACCGACGGGGCCAGCGCTCTCAGCCTCGTCCAGGAGCTGCGACCCGATCTCGTGATCCTCGACATCATCATGCCGGGGCTGGACGGGCTCAGCGCCGCTCAGCGCATCGTGGAGCAGGAACTGGCCGCGGTGCTCATCCTGACCGCCTTCAGCCAGCGCGAGCTGGTGACCCGGGCAACGAGAGCGGGAGCGATGGCTTATCTCGTGAAGCCCTTCGAGAAATCGGACCTGGTACCGGCGATCGAGGTGGCGGTGGCTCGTTGGGACGAGGCCCGGGCGCTGGCCCGGGAGTCGAGGAGCCTGGCCGAGCGGCTGGAGACCCGCAAGCTGGTGGAACGAGCCAAGGGAGTCTTGATGGATCGCCACACCCTCTCGGAGCGGGACGCCTTCCGCCTCATCCAGCAGTCGGCCATGCGCCGGCGCATCGGGATGAGAGAGATCGCCGAGCGGGTCCTCGCGGGAGATCTCATGGAGCCCGAGTCGGCCTCCTGACCGCTCAAGTCCCTCACTTGTTGCGTCTATCCTGAAATGAGAGATCCTGGAGCCTCGGGGTTGCGCTCTATAAGCTGGTGAAGGCTTTTTCGGCAAAGAGGGGGGACCATGAAGACCAGGTATGCGAGGTTGGCGCTCATCGCGGCCGTAGCGCTCGTGGGGGCGGCGTGCCGGCAGGGTGGAAACTCGGCGGGTAAGCCTCTCTACAAGATCGGGTTCATGGGGGATCTCACCGGTCCGACCAGCCTGCTGGTCATCGGCCCCATGAAGGGCGCCGAGCTGGCCATCAAGCAGGCCAATGACCAGGACGACCTTCCCGTGAGACTTCAGCTAGGCCGCCAGGACACGGAGGGCAAGCCGGACAAAGCCGCGAGCCTGGCGCAGTTGCTCGCCGCCGACGACCGCGTGCTCACGGTGATCGGGCCCGCTTTCAGCGGGGAGTCCTTCTCGGCGGGGCCGATCCTCCAGCAGGCCGGAGTCCCCCAGGTCACCGAATCGGCCACCAACCCGGGCCTGGCGCAGCAGGGCTGGAAGCTGTGGTTCCGGGCGCTGGGCAACGACAACGCCCAGGGCGGTGCGGTGCCGAACGTGGTCCAGAAGGTCATCAAGGGCCAGAAGGTCTTCATCGGTCACGACAACACCGCCTACGGCGCGGGGCTGTCGGCCATCGTGGCGGATGGGTTTCCCAAAGAGGCGGTCGTGGGCTTCGAGGCCGTCGATCCGGGCAAGGAGGACTACAGTGCCCTCGCCACCAAGATCATCGCCAGCGGCGCCGACGTCTTCTTCTGGGCAGGCTACTCGCCCGAGGCGGGCAAGATCCTGAAGCAGGCCCGGGACCGTGGGTTCAAGGGCGCGTTCCTCGGGCCCGACGGCAGCCGGGACGACAAGTTCCTCGAGCTCGCGGGACCGGCCTCGCAGGACGCGTATTTCGTCTGCCCCTGCGCGGATGTCACGACCTCCAAGGACTCGGTGGCCGAGAAGTTCCTCGCCGACTACAAGTCCATGTTCGGGGAGGATCCGATCATCTACTCCGCCGAAGGCTATGACTCCGCAAATCTCATCATCGAGGCGATCCGCAAGGCGGGGGATCCCGGCGGAGACCTGGGGGCCTATCGCGGGAAGCTGGCGGATAACCTCCGTGGGACCAAGGGCTTCAAGGGCACGACCAAGACCTATCAGTTCCGGCCCGACGGGGAGCTGGTACCCTCGGCCGTCACCATCTACCTTTACCGGGTCAAGGACGGGAAGTACGCGATTCTCGGGAAGGTGAGCGACCTGGTGACCAAGGCGGCGTAAGGCGCTCGGAGCCGGCGCCCGACCTCAACGACAAGAGCGGAGGGTCAAGCACTGCCGGAGTGCCTGCGTACGGGATTTTGGCCGCACACCTTCGACGGCCTTACTCTGGGCTCCCTGTACGCCATGATCGCCCTGGGCTACACCATGGTGTACGGGGTGCTCCAGCTCATCAACTTCGCCCATTCCGAGGTGTTCATGATCGGCACCTTCGCCGGCCTCTACAGCCTCCGGGCGCTCGGCCAGGCCCCGAGGGAAGGAGCCGCCCTGCTCATCGTCATCGGGGCGGCGGTGCTGGTGTCGATGCTGGCGTCGGGAGCGACCGCGGTGGCCCTCGAGCGGATCGCCTACCGGCCTCTCCGCCGCCGGGGGGCCCCCCGGCTCTCCTTCCTCATCAGCGCCATCGGCGCCTCCCTGTTCTTGTCCAACCTGTTCTTCGTGCTCCCCATCGGGGGGGCCGCCCCGCGCTCGTATCCCGACGTGATGCCTCGGAGCACCGTGTTCACCGCCTTCGGCTACGGCGTCTCCAACCGCCAGATCCTCGTGGTGGTCACCATGGTCGGGATGTATCTGCTCCTCGACCGCTTCGTGCTGCGCACGAAGATGGGCAAGGGGATCCGGGCGACCGCCGAGGACCCGGAGACCGCGGGGCTGATGGGGGTGAACATCGACCGGGTGGTGATGGTGACCTTTCTGGTGGGAGGGCTGATGGCCGGCGCGGCGGGCGCCCTGTACGGCCTGTTCTTCGGTGAGGCGCGCTTTAACATCGGGTTCATTCCCGGGATCAAGGCCTTCACCGCGGCGGTCCTGGGGGGGATCGGGAACGTCCGGGGAGCCGCGCTGGGGGGCATCCTGCTCGGTGTGTCCGAGAGTCTCGGGGTGACCTGCATCAGCGCCCAGTGGCAGGACGTCATCGCCTTCCTCATCCTGGTGGCGGTGCTCATGTTCCGTCCCACCGGGATCATCGGAGAGCGGGTGAGGGCTTAGTGCCCCTGATGCGCTCGGTGCGCTCGGTGCGCCGCCCCGTGACCCTGGCCGGAGTCCTGGTCCTCGCCGTCGCATTCCCGCTTCCTCTCGCGCCGTTCTGGCAGGACGTCGCCGTTCAGGTCCTGCTCATGGCGCTGCTGGCTCTCGGGCTCAACGTGGTGGTGGGGTTTGCGGGGCTGCTGGACCTCGGGTATGTGGCCTTCTACGCCATCGGCCACTACACCTTCGCCATCCCGACCACCGGCGAGTACGCCAAGGCGCTCTTCCTCGGCGGCGGTCAGAACCTCCCGCCCCTGCCGACCTGGGAGGTGTGGATGTGGCTGCTCATCCCCCTTGGGCTGGTGGCGGCCATGATCACGGGAATCCTCCTGGGTGCGCCGACGCTGCGCCTGCGCGGCGATTACCTTGCGATCGTCACCCTGGGGTTCGGAGAGATCGTACGGATCGCGGCGCGCAACCTGGACTCGATCACCGTGGGCCCCCGGGGCATCACGCCCATCCCCCATCCGGAGATCAACGTGGGGTCCCTGCGCTACGGGTTCGGCCTCGATCCCCTGGGCTATTACTACCTGCTGCTGGTCCTCAGCCTCGTCCTCGTGGGGGTGATCGTGCGGCTGAACAACTCCCGCATCGGCCGGGGATGGGCCGCGATCCGAGAGGACGAGGTGGCCGCGGCCGCCATGGGGGTTCCGACGGTACGCCTCAAGCTGTGGGCCTTCGCCATCGGCGCTTCCACCGCGGGGGTGGCCGGGGTGGTGCAGGCAAGCCGCATCACCTTCGTGAGCCCGGAGACTTTCACCCTGCTCACCTCCTTTCTCATTCTGTCGATGGTGGTGCTCGGGGGGATGGGAGGCATCGCCGGCTCCATCTTCGGGGCCGCGGTGATCGTGGTGGCGCCCGAGCTCGTACGCAGCGCCATCCCCCAGTTCCAGGAATATCGGTTCCTGGTCTTCGGGGCGGTGCTGGTGGCCGTGATGATCTTCCGGCCCCAGGGGCTCATCCCAAGTCGCCGCCGGAGCATCGAGCTGCGGGGAGGCGGGATCGGGAAGGAGAAGAGGGCCAGTGCCGCTTCTTGAGGTGGAGGGCCTCACCAAGCAATTCGGGGGGCTGGCGGCGCTGCATGAGGTGGATCTCGACATCGAAGAGGGCGAGATCCGGGGCCTCATCGGACCGAACGGGGCGGGCAAGACCACCTTCTTCAATATCGTGACCGGGATCTTCGCCCCGAGCTCGGGGGAGATCCGTCTCGAGGGCAAGGGGTTGGTGGGCCGCAAGCCTCACCAGATCACCCGGGCGGGCATTGCCCGCACCTTTCAGAACATCCGCCTCTTTGGAGCCATGACCGCTCTGGAGAACGTCATGGTGGGAGTGGACGCCCGCCAGCGCTCGGGGGTCATGGATGCGGTCCTGCGCACCGCGCGAAGCCGGAGAGAAGAGCGCGAGGGGGCCGATCGAGCCCTGGCGCTGCTCGGGGAGATGGGGATCGCCCATCTGGCGAACCAGCTTGCCGGAAACCTCTCGTATGGGGACCAGCGGCGCGTGGAGATCGCCCGGGCACTGGGAACCGGGCCCCGGCTCCTGCTGCTGGACGAGCCGGCCGCGGGGATGAACCCGGCCGAGAAGGCGGCGCTCATGGAGCTGATACAACAGATCCGGGACCGGGGGGTGACGATCCTGCTGATCGAGCACGACATGGCGGTGGTGATGGGCATCTGCCACCGGATCGCGGTCCTGGATTTCGGGGAGAAGATCGCCGAGGGGGCCCCGGGGGAGGTCCGCCGGGACCCGCTGGTGATCGAGGCCTACCTCGGCCGGGGGGCATCCGAAGCGAAGGCCGAGGCGAAGCTCCAGCGGGCGGGCCCCGCATCCGGAGACGGCAACGGCGACCGCGATGCTTGAAGTCAAGGATCTCCACGTTCGTTACGGGGCGATCGAGGCGTTGAAAGGGGTGTCCCTCACGGTGGAGGGGGGTGAGATCGTGACCCTGATCGGGGGGAACGGGGCGGGCAAGACGACCACCTTGAAGGCCATCTCCGCGGTCATGCGCCCCGCCGCCGGAGGCGTCTTCTTCGAGGGGACCGGCATCGACGGTCTGGCCCCTCACGAGGTGGTACGGCGAGGCATCTGCCAGGCGCCGGAGGGACGCCGGATCTTCCCCCGGCTCTCGGTCAAGGAGAACCTGGAGATGGGCGCCTATGCCCGCCGGGATGCCGGGGGAGTCGCTTCCGACTTCGAGCGGGTCTTCGCGCTGTTCCCGGTCCTCAGCCAGCGCCTCGGTCAGGCCGGGGGAACCCTCTCGGGGGGAGAGCAGCAGATGCTCGCCATCGGGCGCGCCCTGATGGCGGCCCCCAAGCTGCTCTTGTTGGACGAACCATCCATGGGGCTCGCGCCCCGGCTGGTGGACACGATCTTCGAGATAATCCGTGAGATCAACGCCCAGGGGACGCCGATCCTGCTCGTCGAGCAGAATGCTCAGATGGCGCTTGCAACGGCCGACCGGGGCTACGTGCTGGAATCGGGAGAGATCGTGCTGGAGGGGGAGGCGTCTTCGCTGATGGGCAACGACGGGGTCCGCAAGGCCTACCTGGGGGAGCGGTAGCCGCGACCCCGGGGCCCGAGAAGATCGTCGTCGGGGCGCTGATCGCCGCCGTGACCCTCATCGGCGCGGCCTGCCAGAGCGAGTCGGTGACCGTCAGCCCACCCCCGAACATCCGCGCCCGCGAGACCACACTGGCCGAGTGCGTGGCGGAGAAGGGCGGGGTTCTGCCCGGTCGGCCGGGTCAGGCGGCCTTCAAGACTTTCAAGACCCTTAAGCCGGGAGTGCTCACGGTGGGCTCCTTCCCGACGAACCCACCCTTCGAGAGTATCGAGGACGGCAAGCCCGTGGGCTTCGACATCGGCCTCATCGCCGAGATCGCCCGGCGCCTGGATCTCCGCACCGAGGTTAGGGCCGCGTCCACCGAGACGGCCCTGAAGAGCCTGGCGGCCCGCGAGCTCGACGTGGTGGCCTCCGCCCTGACCATCACCGAGGACCGCAAGCGGATCGTTGATTTCACCGACCCCTATCTGACGCTGGATCAGTCCCTGGTGGTGAGGATCGTGGAGGCCGACATGATCGAAGGCGTGGCCGACCTCTCGAAGAGGCTCATCGGCGTCCGATCCGCCAGCCCGGGGGAAGATTGCGCCAAGCGGGCGCTGAAGGCCGGGGCCAAGGTGGCGGGGGTGCGCTCCTATACCAGCCTGCCGGAGGCTCTCGAGGCCCTGCTCGATCGCCGGGTCCACGCGGTGATGGGGGAGCTTCCCGGTGCGAGACAGGAGGTCGAGCGCCGCCCCGGCCTCGCCATCGTCGAGATCATCCATACCGACGAGGAGTACGGGTTCGCCCTCACCAAAGACAACCCGAACCTGCGGGAGGCGATCAACCGGCAGTTGGCGGAGATTCAGGCCGACGGGACCTACCTTCGGATCCACCAGAGGTGGCTGGGGACTCCGGGGGAGTAGCTCGAGCCGTCGATTCCCCATGACCTCTCGGCAGGCTCTCTACTGCGAGAATCGCGAGGGCGAAACGAATCGCCTTCTCCACCGCCTTGAGCTTGTGTTTCGTAAGCGTCCCCAGCCGATTGATGAGTGTCGTTTTCGGAATCGTGTTGATATTGTCCAGGTTCGCAACCGATGCCTCTGCCAGGCCATCTTCGCTCCCTAGAGGAACCTCAGCCTTGATCCCTCGGACTCTGGTGGTCACCAGGGCTACCGTCACGTACTCACGTACCGTGTAGGCTTCGTCGCGCGACAAAAGCAGCACTGGGCGCCTGCCGGCGGGGGATGGGAGGTTTGCCCACCAGATCTCCCCGCGTCTCACTCCCAGGGCTCCTGGGCCATCCCAGGCAAGCCGGCCCTAAACATGGCCTCGACCTCAGTCTCGGTCTCGGGCTGACGAAGATATCCCTCGACGTACTCTCGAACCTCTTCTTCCTCGCGCTCACGTCGAAAGAGGGATTCCACCGCGTGGCGAAACAGCTCACTTCGAGAGAGACCTCGTTCTCGCGCCTGCTCATCGACGATACGAAGAAGCCTTTCGGGAAGGCTGATGGCGATCTTGACTACCCCGGTCATACCGAGATACTACGCCGGTATGGATTCGCCTGTCAATCCGATTGCGCAGGCTCCCGGGCCAGCAGGGTGCAGGTGGCGAAGGCGATCAGCCGGCCCCCCTCGTCGGTGAGCCGGACCTGCCAGAGCTGGGTCGTGGCGCCGCGGTGCAGGGGGGTCGCCTCGCCGGTGATCCATCCCCGGCTCGCCGTGCGCAGGTGGTTGATCTTGAGCTCGACGCCGAGAACGAGCTTCGAGGGAATGCTGAGCCAGCCTCCGACCGAAGCGAGGGTCTCGGCCAGGGCCGCGGAGGCCCCCCCATGGAGCAGCCCGAGGGGCTGGGTGTTGGCCTCGACCGGGATGCGAGCCACCAGGCGCTCCGGGGTCGCCTCGATCCACTCCATCCCCAGCTTCTCCATCAAGGCGCCCTTCGGGGAATCATCTCCCGGGTGACCACGGCCCGACATGGCGTCAGCTTTCCGCACGCTTGGCGAGGCACGGTCGGTCGGGTAGGTATCTGTCGCACTCCCGGCGGCTGAGCGGCCGGCGGGCTTGCCTGGCGGCCAGGTCGATCAGCTCTTCGGCGTCCAGTGGGTAGACAAGGAACCCGGACGGGCCCGCGCGGGCCGTGGCCACATATCGCCAGTCCGGACTGAAATCCCACGGGCCGCCGGGCGCGTCGGGGATCCTCAGCCGCTCCTTTCCGCCTCCCGAGTCCACTTCCCACACCTGTATGTAGTTATCGTTCGTTGTGGCCAGCGTATCGTCGGGACCGAATCTCACCCGTCTGAAGCGCGCCGAGCCTGCCGTACCCTTATTCTCGATTTCCGCTATTTTTTTTATTTTTTTGCGGGCGGGAACCTCCCAGACGTAGAGTTTGTCGGGGCTCACGGTAGCTATGCGAACACCATCCCGGCTGAAGGCCAGGGAGGCCACTCCTCCCGTCGGAGGCGGAATCGAACCGCGCTCCTTACCTCCTGGGATGTCCCGGATCCTGACCCTCCCTTCCCCGTCCGCCGTGGCGAGGAGCTTCCCGTCGGGGCTGAAGGCCAGGTCCCGCGCCTGCTCCTTCGACCAGGGTCCCGCCAGCTCTTTTCCCGATGCGGCGTCCCGGATGCTCACCGCCTCCTCCTCCTCCTTTCCGGTCGTGGTGGCCAGGTACTCACCACCCGGGCTGAACCGGATGTCCCGGACCGGCTCGTCGTGGGGGACGGAGGCGATCTCCCTGGCTCTGGAGACGTCCCAGAGCGTCACGTCCTTGTCGCTCGCAGTGGCCAGGCGCCGACCGTCCCGGCTGAAGATCACGTGGATAGCTTTTGGATAAGGCTGCGCACGCCGCTTCGTGCCCGAGTCGACGTCCCAGATGGCGAGCTCCGTCGCACTCCCAACGGCGAGTTGCCTTCCCTTCGCAATGAAGATGACCTCGCGGATACGGCTGTCCTGTTCGAGGACCCGGAGCTGCTTGCCCGATGCACGATCCCGGATGGTCGCCGTGGTGTCCCGCGCGCTCGCCACCAGCCTTGCGTCGGGACTGAAGGCGAGGGCGTCGACCGGGTCACCGCCGGAGAGCCGACCTGCCGGGGTGGCGATGAGCTCCTTGCCGGAGGAGGCGTCCCAGACCCTGGCGGTGGCATCCTCGCTGGCGGTGGCCAGGCGGGCGCCGTCGGGGCTGAAGGCGACCTCGTACACCCGGGCGGTGTGGCCGGAAGCCGGGGGCAGGTGCAGCTCCCGAATGGCCGGGGTGGCCTCGACCCCGGCGGTCGCGAGGCGCCGACCATCGGGGCTGAACGCCACGCTATTGACGGCTGTAATTATCGAGACTCCTCCGCTTTCCGGGATGCCCCGCTCTACCCGGAGAGAGAGAACCTTCCTGCCGGAGGTCGCCACCCAAACCCCGGCGTCTGTGGCGATGTGGCGGCCGTCGGGACTGAAGGTCACCTCGCTTACTCCGGTCCCCCCACCGGGATCCGGAAGCCTGCGCAGCTCCTTCCCGGTAGCCGTCTCCCATACGATCACGGCATCGGCGCTGAGGGTGGCGAGGCGAGAGCCATCGCCGTTGTAGGCGATTCCCTGGATCTTTATCTCTTGTTGCCTCTCGATGTCTTCGCCCCGCCCACCGGCCGCATCGGAGGGTTGCTGACGGGGCGCCGGCGAGAGGGTTCGTACCTGCTCGTAAGGATCGAGCCTCCGGATGAACACCTCGCCCCCGGCGGCGATGGCGATGCTCTCTCCGTCGGGAGAGAAAGCGATGTCTCCCACCTCGGCCTGCTCCGGAAGCTCGGGGTCCCGGAGGCGCTTCGGTTTCTTCCCCGAACCGACGTCCCAGATGCTCGCTCCTTCGCCTCCAACCGCCAGGAGCTTCCCGTCCGGGCTGAGAGCGACCGCATTGGCCCCGGCCTTGCGCTCCGCACGGGGCTCCTGCTTCCGGTCAGGCCCCCGGCTCGGGGGTGGCCGATCGGAGTCCAGATCACCGTACTGCAACCTCTTACCGGACCTCACGTCCCACAGGATGAACCTCGTCCCACCGGCGGCGGCCAGGCGGTCCCCTTCCCTGCTGAAGGCGATGTCTTTTACCCGCTCCGCACCCAGTCGGAGGCCGTGCCGCTCCCTGCCCGACGCCGCGTCCCAGATGACGACCCTGTCCTCGGGGCCCGCGGTGACGACTCGCTTCCCGCGGGGACTGAACACGATCTTTTGGGCGCCCGGCTCGGGGAGGGTGAGCCCGGGCGTCGGGTAGACCGCCCGGTAGAGGATGGCCCTGGCCTCCAGGGCCGCAGGCCGGTCGGGTACGTCCAGGGTATCGGTGACCGCAGCCCTGGCGAGCCCGATGCTCAGGTTCGGGTCGCGGTCGAGGTTCTCCTCGGCCTCCGCGATGATCTCCTGCGCTCTGGACACCCGAAGCTCCCGCTTCGCCGCGAGCGCGTAGCGCACCGCGAAGACGAGAGCGATCACCGCCAGCAAGCTCACCGCGCTCGAGACGATCGCCAGCTTTCGGGTGAGGCGCGCCTGGCGCTGCTGGCGCTCGAGCTCGGTCCGCGCCCGTTGGGAGGCGCCGAGGAAATCCTTCTCGGCCGGCATGAGGTCATCCCGATCCCCAACCCAACGCTCCGCCTCGCCGAGGGCCTCCCCCGCCAGCAGGAGCCCGTCCGGACGCCCGGCGCTGGCCCAGAGCACCGCCTCGCGCTGGAAGTGGGTGAGGTTCTTCTCGCGCCAGGCGGCGTTGCTCTCTTGCACGGGCCTGACCAGCCGGTCATGCGCCAGCTCGAACCAGGTGTTGCCCCTGCGGGTCTCGCCCCGGACCAGGTGCGCATCGATCAACAGGCGCAGGGCCGCCCTCCCCGGCGCCCCCTCGGGGCCCTGCTGGACCTGGCTGCGAAACCCCTGATCGGTGATGAGCCGGCCCTCGAACCAGTCGCGGATCGCCCGCTCGCCGACACCGCTGCCGGCCGCGGTCGCGGCCACCCGCTCCGAGTAGTAGTCGGCCAGCGCGGCGTCGGCGTCTCCCACCGACTCGACGTCCGCCTCGGTGATCTCGCGAGCCTCCGGGGCCAGCCGGTCCCACAGCCTTCGGCACACCACCTGAAGCTGCAACGGCTCCACGTACGGCCCCAGGAGGGACCCCTCGGTCTGCTCGCCCTGAAGGCGTCGCAGATCGTCGACCAGCGCCCTGGCGGCCGGCTCGGTGAAGCCGACTCCCTCCCGCTCCGCGGGGCGGACGATCGCCAGACGGGCAGCCTCCTCGGTCAGCAGATCGAGGCGGAACGTGGTGCCCAGGCGGGTCGGGAGCAGTGAGAGGTAGGGATCGAGGCCGGCGATCAGGTCCTCGCGCATCGCGAACAGGGCCCACCGGCTGCGCTTGCGCAGGGCCGATCCCAGCTCGGTGAGAAACTCCGCCTTGGCCTGCCGGTCGGCCGGATCCACCGTCAGCAGCTCCTCGAACTGGTCGAAGATGAGGATCTCGACCCCCTCCTCGCCGCCGTCACGCCGATCCAGATACTCCTCGAGGCCGAGGGTCGCGAGCTGGCCCAGGGCTTGCTGACGCTCCGGCGGCACTCCCTCCTCGAGTGACAGGAGTGTGCTGGTGAGAAAGCGGTTGCGGGCCGCGGCCAGCCCCGATGGATCGCCCAGCTCGTGGTTCACCCTGATGATCGGCGGGACGGGGAAGCCCTCCCGCTCGAGCTGGGGGACCAGGCCGGCCTGGATGAGCGAGGTCTTGCCGGCGCCCGAGGGAGAATAGAGAAGCACGATGCGCTGGGCGATCACCAGGTCGAAGAGCTGGAAGATCTCCCGGTCTCGCCCGTACAGATCCTCGCCGTAGCGCAAGGAGCGCGGGCCGACGTAGGGATTGGCGCGCCTGGGCGCTTCGGTGCTCAAGGCCTCTCCCGCTTCCAGCGATCATGCAGGTCCGCAGCGAAGTCCTCGACGCTTCCCCAGTAGATGCTAATCCGGGCATCCTGGAAGTAGCTCTCGAGGTAGCGACGGGCCCGCTCCGGCTCGAGAGTCTGCCCCTGCTCCGGGTCGATCTGCGCCGCCACGTGGGCGAAGCGGTACCGCAGTCCCCGCCCACCCTCCAGCCTCATGATGCTGCGAAACAGGACCCGGAAGTCCCACTCGTCCATACGGAACCCCAAAAAGAGCAGGGCGCTGTTCGCAAGGGCGCCCTGGACCACATGGGAGATGGTGTTGCCGGTGGCCACCCCGATCAGATAATCGAAGTAGTCGTCTTCGGTCAGCACGAGGCTGTCCGGATTATCGAGCCGGCCGAAGAGATAGTAGACGAGGGGCTCCGCCGCGCTGGGCCGGTAGTCGGGCCGGGTCTCCGAGATCAGTGGGGGCCATTCAATCTCGGAGTTCCACCGGTACAGCTCTATCTGAGGGGTCCTGCCCGCCGCGGAGAGCGCCGCGCCCATCAGGTTCGCCGGATGGACGGTCACGTACAGGCGGAACGGGAGCTCGGCCAGCACCGCGTGGGCCTCTCTGGGGTCGGCCGAGCGCCTGAGACCCCAGACCGCCTCCATGATCTCGTCAACCGAGCCTTCCCGGAGCCGCCCGGGCAGCCTGCTGGCGTACCGGTCCAGAAGCTGCTGGCGGATGTGATCGCCGAGCTGCTCCCTCGGAAAATAGGAAGCGAGGTTAACCGCGAGGTATTGCGCCACTTGAGGGAGATCTTCCCGGTCATGAGGGGCCATCGGAAAGTGAAACGTGTCGGCCCACCGCCGGGCGATGTCCTGGCGGGAGCCCAGCATGGCATCGGTGAGGCCGGGTCCGAGGACGGGGGTGCACTTACCCCTCCGGATGTCGCTCAGCAGGACCGGCCACTTCTCGAACCCCGGCCGGTCCCGGGCGAAACCGGGTGCGTACCAGATCCGGCCGCTTTTCAGGCGCATGAAGAGCGCCGGGACCCACCAATCGGGTCGCTCTCTGACCGCGGCGCGCGCCACCGCCATGGCGCGGTCGATCTGGCCGTCCCGGTCCAGCTCCCGGAAGAAGGCCGGCATGAACTCCGCCACCGTCCGCATCGAGATGTTGCCCTGCATGGCCACCACCGCCGGGATCCCGACCTCGGCGATCCGGGGGCCGAGGGCCGCCAGAGCCCCCTCGTCCGTGCTGCCGGTGGTCTCCCCGCCGCCGGCGCTCTGGCACGAAGCCAGGATGACCAGGCTCGGCGCTTTCCGTAGCTCCCTCAGTTGCTCGACGAACGCCCTGCCCGCGATCCTGGACACCTTGCCTGAATCGTCCTCCATGAGTAGTTGCGGCTCCCCGTCGTGGAGGAAGCCGTGGCAGACGAGATAGAGGATGTCATGGCCGTCGCGCAGGGAGGAGATGAGATGCTCGAGGGTAGCCCGCTCCCCGACCTGCATCCGGGCGAGACCGGTCTCGGCCAGGCCGCGCCTCGCTCGTTCCAACTCACCCGAGACGTCCAGGGACGGGAATCCCCGGCCCCCCGACTGGAAGGTGTCCAGGTCGGAGGGGTCGGCGATCACCACCAGAGCGCGCAGATCCGACTTCGAGCGCAACCCGGCGGGTCGCCAGTCCAGGCTGCTCAGATATCGGGAGAACAGGACGTTCTCGTTGGTCGCCAGCCAGGCGTCGTCATCGGGGTCGCGAAGCGTCTCCCACCGGAGCGCGTGAAGCTCGGGAGCGCTGGGGCCGATGAAGAGCCGTACCCGGAGAGGAAGGTCCTGGGACTCCGCGGCCACCCGCGCTTGGGCGAACCCCTTCGCCACCTCGGGAGCGGCGAAGAGGCTCCGGGTAAGCGCCCGGCCGTAGGTCAGGTCGTCATAGCGAAGGTCCCTCAACTGCCGGAGGTCGAACCGGGCGAGAAGGGACTCCTCGGGGACGAGGCGGACCTCGGACTCGCTTCCCGGATGGGTGAAGCGCAGGTCGACACTGCATCCCGCAGCGCCCCTGTGGTGCAGCCCGATCTCCAGATCGGCATATCCGGTCATGGCCGGGACCGCCTCCGGCGGGGGTGTTGGTCCAGGACCTCTCGGATCACTCTCCACGCCACGATCAGCGCCAGCGGCGGCCCCCCGGGCAGGCTCAGGCGGAGGGAGACCCCGAGGGCGCCGGCCCCGAGCAGCGCCACGGTGCGCAGGACCGTGGCGCGTGAGGAGATGACGAGGGCCACCGCCGAGCGGTGAAGCTCCAACCGCTCGGGTTTCGCACCGGGACCCAGGAGGGTGCGGACGGAGCCCCCCAGGCCGACCAGGGAGCGAGCCATCAGTTCACCCCCGACTCGCGTTTCGACACAGGATGTCGGCGAAAGGCACGCGCCGGCCCGATCCAGGAGCTCGCCCAGGTCGCGAGACGCCTCCGACCACCAGCTTCTCGCCCGAGCAGCCGGTCCGAAGACCGCCTCCGCGCCAGGGGCGAGGGCTTCTTCGAGCGATGCGAGCTCCGCTTCTCCCATAAGGGCGAGGCGTTGTTCCGCAGAGGGAAGCTCCCCGGCGATTCCTTGCAGGCTGGAGTCCCATTCCCCCAGGCATCCTCTGGCCGCATCCGGATCGCCGGGGAGCTCGACGATCCAGACCGACCCCCCCTCCTCGCTCCCGGCCGCACCCGAGAAGGTCACGTCGGCCCGGTCCCCGACTGACCACAACCCCAGCAACCCGTCCGGAGAGGAGTCGGGGGGCCCGGACAGGCGAAACACCCCGGCGGCTACCGGCGTCATAGGCTCTTGAGAACATTGAGCAGCGCGCCCAAAGCCGAGCCTGCCGTCTTGAGCAGCTCGTCTCGGGCGGTGCGCGCCTGCTGGAGCATGCTGGCGTGGAGAGTCCAAAGCCTCTCGTCCAGCTCGCCCAGCTCCTCGGGGACCAGGACCAGGGTGTCCCCGTCGATGTCCATCCTGGATAGGGCTCGCAGCTTCGCCCCATCCCCGAATCGCCTGGTGCTGCGGTCATAGCCGACCGCGGAGAGGTTGTCGCTGACATAGGTGGCCACCTCCAGGACGGTGATGTCTTCGAGCGCGCTCTCCAGAGCGGTTGCGAGCTTGTTGGCGAGGTTCTGGAGGGCCCGGGCAAGGCGGTCGCGGGCGCTCTTGATCCCGTCGAACAACCCGAAGTCGATGTCAGCCGCCGGCCGCAGCTCGGGAGCCGTCGCAGCGGTCAGCTCTTCGCCGAGTTGCGACTCGGCGGGCGGCGGACGGCCGACCTTGATGGTCTCCCTGGCACGGATCTCAGCCGCCGTCTGCGTGAGCAGACGGACCGCAGGGTCGCCCAGGATAGCGAAGCCTCTGGCGTCATTGTTCGCGGTCCATATCCCGCTGAGCGAGAGGTAGTCCGGGTGCTTGCGGAACTTGGCGTCCTCCAGCGCCGCGCTCAGATCGCAGGAGAGCTCGGCGTAGCGCTGGTTGAAATACTCGAAGGCCGAGCCGACGGGGTGTCCGTCGATCAGCCGCTCCAGACAGCTCCGGTAGACTTCGGTCTGCCTTCCCACCTGGGGCCAGAGGAACGAATAGCCCCAGGCGCGCTCCACATGGCCCACCACCCCGAGGGCTCCCCCCCGGGGATGTCCCAGGAGACGTTGGGGCAGGCTCCCCACGAAGGGATGGGGAGCCAGCTCCATTCGTCGAGTGGGGTCCCCGGGCGCGAAGTCCTCCCACTGAGGGGTGCCGGCGCTGAAGCAGGCGAAGTGGAAGGAGATCAGGCCCAGCAGGGAGGCGCTTGAATCGAGGTCATCGCCGGAGAAGTAGTGGTCTTCAGCGAGCGCATCACGCCCTGGCCCTGGCCCTGGCCCTGGCCAGTCCTGGCAAACAAGGGCGCCCTGATACCGGAGCTGGCAGGGGTGGTCCTTGGGGAATCCCACCCCGTGGGTGGCGGTGAACAGCAGCGTGGGGGCTTGGCCTCCACCGAGGAGGTCGGCAAGCCCCCGCTTGGTGGCGTGCTCGCCCACCAGAGCCTCAACCGACCAATCGGCATGCTCCTTGCGCAGGCTCTCAGCGAGCGGCATGGCGAGCTCGGCCGAGCTGAGCGAGGTGGCTCGGTCCCCCGGGTTCCGGGCCGCGAAGACCGCTGCCCGCCTGGAGTGGGGGAGGCCGCCGGTCTCCGCAGCGACCACGCTCCGGGCATAGTTTGCATAGCCCTCCGGAGCGTCGAAGTGGATGCGGCCCACTGCATATTGAACGTCGAGCTGGTACTGGAAGGAGAACGGGATGGAGGCAGGGTCGCCGACGATCAGCAGATAGTAGGGGACCCGATCGGGGTCGGCAGGGCCCGGG
>JBOGWM010000258.1:0-11690 GCA_050693695.1 Actinomycetota bacterium | reverse complement strand
AGGCCGGGGTGCTGCTCGGTGAGCTCGACCGCGAGACGCAGTCCTTCGGCATGGCGGTCCCGGCCGGGATCGTCACCCACACCGGCCTCGCCGGTCTCACCCTCGGCGGGGGGATCGGCTGGCTGATGCGAAAGTACGGGCTGACCATCGACCAGCTCCTCTCCGTCGATCTGATCACCGCCGGCGGAGAGCTGGTGAAGGCGAGCGAGACGCAGAACCCTGACCTGTTTTGGGGCGTGCGAGGCGGCGGCGGTAACTTCGGCATCGTCACGGACTTCGAGTTCCGCCTCAACCCGGTGGGTCCGATCGTGCTCGCGGGGCCGGTCTTCTGGCCGATGGAGGAGTCTTCTAACGTCCTACGCTTCTACCGCGACTGGACCACCGGCACCCCCGACGAGCTCACCACGATCGTGGTCCACCGCAAGGCGCCCCCGCTTCCCTGGGTCCCCCCCGAGCTCCACGGCAAGCTGGTCGTGAGCGTCGCATGCTGCTATGCGGGACCCGTCGAGGAGGGAGAAGGGGTGATAAGGCCGCTCAAGGCATTCGGGGCGCCGGTGCTCGACCTCTGCGAGCCGAAGCCCTTCGTCGCCCATCAGGCGATGTTCGACCCCTCCTTCCGGCCCGGCTGGTGGTACTACTTCCGGTCCTGCGACGTCGGGGAGCTCACCGACGAGGTCGTCGACATCACCGTCGAGCACTCGATGCGGATCGGCTCCCCGCTGACGGGCTTCCCGCTCTGGCACGCGGGAGGGGCGGTCGCACGCGTCGGAGAGGACGAGACGGCCTTCAATGGCCGGAGCGCCGGGCATACCTTCAACATCAGCGGAATGACCGAGACGGCGGAAGGCTTCGACGAGGAGCGGCAGTGGGTCAGAGATTTCTGGTCGGCGCTGGCGCCCTATCACACGGGCGTCTACGTCAACTTTCTCATGGAAGAGGGTGAGGACCGGATCCGGCAGGCCTACGGGGCCGAGAAGTACGCCCGCCTCAAGGCGCTCAAGACAAAGTACGACCCGGACAACTTCTTCCGACTGAACCAGAACATCCCGCCGAACTAGTCGAGGATCAGAGATACCCAGATCCTCTGTCCTCGAATGCACGGCTTTCCGTGACAGACTCGGGGGTCGATGGTGATCCGGTGCAACAGCTCCCGACTGGCCATGCCGACCTCCCTTCGACGTCGGGCTTCTCCCGGATGGACGTTGAGTTTAACGACCCAATCCCAGGAGCTCCCCAACTCAGGACGGCTCCCCCGGCAGGAACTCCGCCACAGCGGCGTTGACCGCCTCGGGGTTCTCCATCGGCGAGAGGTGGCCGGCTCCGGGAACGACGACGAGGCGCCCCCCGGGGATGCGAGCGGCCATGCTCCCCGCGGATTGGAGGAAGACGATCTTGTCCTGGGCGCCGTGAATGACGAGCGCGGGCACGGAGATGGTCGTCAGGGTGGGAGTGGAGTCGGGGCGGTCCCGCATGGCGAGGAGGTCGGCGGCGGCGGTGTCCGCCGGGGTCTCCTCGAACATCTGCGAGACCAGCGCCCGGATATCGCTCCCGGCGCCTGGGGTGAGCAGCCGGGGAAGCATCTGATCCGCCAGAGCGATCGTGCCCCGCTCCCCCACCAGCGCCGCGCTCGCATCCCGGCCGGCCCTGGCCTCGGGTGAGTCGGCCTCCGCCCGGGTGTTGATCAAGATGAGTGAGCGAACCACCTCCGGGCGGCGACGCCACAGCGCGAAGGCGATGTAGCCCCCCATGGACTGAGCCGCCACATCCGCCTGATCGTGACCCAGAGCGGCAATGGTCCGGGCGAGATCATCCGCGTGGGCGTCGATGCTCGGCCGGTCCGGGACAAGACCCGCGCTCTTTCCCCGCCCTCGCAGATCCACCGCCACCACCCGCCGCAGGTGCGAGAGACCGGCGAGCTGGCCGGCCCACATCCGGCGGTCGAAGGGAAAGCCATGAACGAGCAGGAGCAGGGGGCCCGATCCCGCCTCGTCATGGCCGAGGGTCACGCTTTGCACGCTCTGTTCCCTGACAATTCCGAGCCCCAATCGCGGCTTGGCCAAATACCTTGTGCGGATTGAGCGACGCCGTACAGAGCAAGCTGCCTTGAGTTTCAGCCGCTCCTCCATCGATCGACAGCGAGTATATTTCAGTAAGTCTGAGTCAGAGAAAAGGATGCTGAGAGAATGGCAAGAGTAGCAGGCCGGGACTTTGATCTCGACGTCGAGCGTGTGCAGCGGGTGGCGCGCAGGCTCGAAGCCGAGCCGATTCAGAGGCACTATGTCGTCATAGGCGGACGGCGGTTTCCGCCCAAGCAGGTTCTCGCAGCAGTGACCGGCCTCGACCGTGCCGACTTCACTACTCATCAGGCTCGAGCGATCTTGCGACGGCTTGGCTTTGGCGTTCATCGTCGAGGTGAAGGTGGGACGGCGGTCCGGACTTCGAGACCGGGTCCCCACGGAGGCGCCGAGGCGGAGCTTCTCGAGGGATACCTCGGCCGCTGGGTGGCTCAGAATGGTCTCGAGGTCCTCTTCGATGCGTCCTCGCCGGAAGCTGTCCTGCGATGGCTGCGCCGGCACGGTCGGCAGGCCCGGATATGGCGGGTACCGGCATCAGTCGAGGAGACCGGCTCGTTTCACGTTCAGTGATCATCCCGTTCACGGAGTTGCCCGGAGACGCTGGTGACTGGCCGCGGCCGGTCGTTGACCTGGTCGTCGCTGACATGGACGATGTCTCTGTTCCCTGCCTGCTCGACACGGGGGCCATCAACACGCTGCTTCCTCGGTGGGTGGCAGACACTGCTGGGATCATGCCGACAAATGCGCCCTCCCACCCCCTCGTCGTGGGCGGTACCAGAACGGAAACAACGTTTCTCATCACGCAGTTGGAGGCCGCGGGTAATCGCTGGGAAGCTGAGGTCGGCTTTTGTGATCCCTGGCCGTATGTCTGGGGCCTCGCCGGCCAGCTCTCGTTCTTGCGCTTCTTCACCGTAACCATCCGAGCGGCGGATTTCGAGTTCGAGTTGGAGCCGGTTCTCATCTGATTTCACGCTTCCCGCTTCGCGGAACCTGGATAATCGGTGGCATGGAATCGGTACGGGATGTGGTGGTCGCTCAGGCCGCTCCCTCCGAGCTGCTGGCGGGGCTCAACCCGCCCCAGCAGGAGGCGGTGGCCCACGGGGACGGGCCGCTTTTGATCGTGGCGGGAGCGGGAAGCGGGAAGACCGCGGTGCTGACCCGCCGGGTCGCCCACCTGATCCGGGAGCGGGGAATCTCGCCCGGCTCGATCCTGGCCATCACCTTCACCAACAAGGCGGCCGGCGAGATGCGAGAGCGCATCGAGGCGCTGGTGGGTCCGCCGGCCCGGCGGATGTCGATGGGGACCTTCCACTCCACCTGCGCCAGGCTGCTGCGCCGGGAGGCCCCCCGGCTCGGGTACAAGTCCACCTTCACCATCTACGACCGGGCGGATGCCGAGCGCCTGGCCGGCTTCGTCATGGCGGACCTCGACATCGACACCAAGCAGATCAAACCCGCCCGGGTCCTCGACGCCATCTCGAAGGCGAAGGACGAGCTGGTGGACCCCGAGGTCTTCAAGGAGCGGGCAACGACCAACTGGGTCCTCCGCCGCGTCGCGGGGGTCTACGAGGAATATCAGAAGCGGCTGCGAGCGTTCAACGCCATGGACTTCGACGACCTGATCATGACCGCCGTGGGGGTCTTCCGAAATTTCCCGGAAGCGCTGGAGCAGTACCGGCAACGCTGGGCCCATGTCCTGGTGGACGAGTTTCAGGACACGAACGCCGCCCAGTTCGAGCTCATCCGATTGCTTGGCGCCCCGGGCGGCAACGTCTGCGTGGTGGGCGACATGGACCAGTCGATCTACGCCTTCCGGGGGGCCGACTACCGGAACCTGGCCCGTTTCGGGGAGGCGTTTCCCCGGGCCGCCATGATCACCCTGGAGCAGAACTACCGCTCCACGCAGAACATCCTGACCGCAGCCAACGGGTTGATCGAGCACAACCGGGCCCGCAAGCCGAAGAGCCTCTGGACCGATCTGAGCGCCGGAGAGCTCGTCTGCCGCTACCAGGCCGACAACGAGCACGACGAGGCGGCCTTCGTGGCCGCGGAGATCGAGCGGCTGCGGGAGACCGACGGCCATCGCTACCGGGACATCGCCCTCCTCTACCGGACCAATGCTCAATCCCGGGTGGCGGAGGAGGTCTTCACCCGTTTCGGCATCCCGTACCGGATCGTGGGGGGGCTCAAGTTCTACGACCGCCGGGAGGTCAAGGACCTTCTCGCCTACCTCAAGGTCCTGGTCAACCCGGCGGACTCCCTCAGCCTGAGACGCATCATCAACACCCCCCGGCGCGGGATCGGGCAGCGCACCGTCTCGGCCCTCGAGGCGCACTCCACCCTAACCGGCATCACGCTGTTCGAGGCTCTCTCCTCGGCCGAGGAGGCGCCGGGAGTCTCGGGGCGGGCGTTGGGGGGATTGAGAGATTTTCTTCAGCTCATCGGCGAGCTGCGCACGCATCTCGAAGAGGGAGGAGGGATCCGAAGCTGCATCGAGCTGACCCTGGAGCGCTCGGGCTATCTGGTCGAGCTGGAGGCGGAACGATCCATCGAGGCTCTGGGGCGGATCGAGAACTTGAGAGAGCTGGCCGGGGCGGCGGGCGAGTTCGCCTCCGCGTTCCCCGACCTGGGGCTCGAGGACTTCCTCACCCAGATCTCTCTCGTCTCGGACGTGGATGAGTACGACGAAGAGGCATCGGCGGTACCATTCATGACCCTGCACAACGCCAAGGGGCTGGAGTTCCCGGTGGTGTTCATGATCGGCATGGAGGACGGCGTCTTCCCTCACATCCGCTCCCTGGGCGAGCCGGAGGAGCTGGAGGAGGAGCGCCGGTTGGCCTATGTGGGGATCACGCGGGCCAAGCAGCGCCTGTACCTGGTCAATGCCCTGCATCGCTCTCTGTGGGGCCGCTCCCAGTACAACCCCGCCTCCCGATTCCTCTCCGAGATCCCCGCCGGGGTGCTGAGCGACGCCTCCGGGTCCGCCGCCCCCCCGAATGGCGCCCGCCGTCCCGGGGTCGATGGCGGCCAGGGATCGTGGAGGATCGGGCAGGAGGTCCTCCACGACCGTTGGGGCGCGGGGGTGATCACCTCGCTGAAAGGAACGGGCGAGAAGGCCGAGGCGACGGTCTGGTTCTCGGAACAGGGAGAGAAGCGGCTGGTGCTCGCCTACGCCCCCATCCGACCGGTCGACTAGCCCGGTAATGATTGAACCGGCCGAACTCGTCCTGCGGGTGGTGTTGGGCGCGGTGCTGGGCGGGGTGGTGGGGCTCGAGCGGGAGCTGGCGGACCAACCGGCCGGGTTCCGTACCCACATGCTCGTCTCCCTCGGGGCGGCCCTGTTCACGCTGGCCGGGGCCTACGGGGTGGAGAGCTTTGGAGAGGGTCCGGTCAGGGTCCAGTTCGACCCCACCCGGGTGGCGGCCCAGGTGGTCGCCGGGATCGGCTTTCTGGGCGCGGGGGCGATCATTCGGCACGGGGCCAACGTGCGGGGATTGACCACCGCCGCCTCCCTGTGGGTCACCGCCGCGATCGGGATGGCGGTGGCGCTGGGCTTCTGGCCGGGCGCCCTGGCGGCAGTCGTAACCACCGTGGTGGTCCTCTACGGACTGGGGCGGCTGGAGCGCCGGATGTTTCAACGGCTGAAGGCGGACCATTTTCGGCTGGCGATCCGGGCGCTTCCCGAGTTCCGGCTGTCGGATCTCACCGACTGCATCGAGTCTTGCGGGGGCAAGGTGGAGTCGGTGCAGGTCAAGGCCGACGCCCGGGGCCACCACGAGCTTGCGGTGATCCTGACCGCATCCCCCCAGGGGCGCTCGGAGATGGTCGAGGCTCTGGCCGGGCTCGATGGGATCGCTCACCTCGATTGGTCCGGTTTGTAGGACCTGCCCGGGCCAGGACTCGTCAAAGCCCTCCAGATTGGTCTACCCTTATGGTTCATCTATCGAAAAGGCCCAACTGCCGAGTCAGGGGCCGGCTATGACGCAAAGCGGTGGCGGGCGCATCCGGGTTGTCCTGGCCAAGCCCGGGCTGGACGGGCATGACCGGGGCGTGAAAGTCGTCGCGCGCGCCCTTCGGGATGCGGGGTTCGAGGTGATCTACACCGGACTGCACCAGACGCCCGAGCAGATCGCCGAGGCGGCGATCCAGGAGGACGCCGACGCGGTCGGCCTGTCGTGTCTGTCCGGAGCCCACATGGTCCTCTTCCCCAGGGTGGTGGAGGTGCTTCGCGCTCAGGGAGCGGGAGACATCAAAGTGTTCGGCGGAGGCATCATCCCCGCCGATGACATCCCGATCCTCAAGAAGGCCGGGATCGCGGAGATCTTCACCCCCGGGACTCCGACCGGAACCATTATCAATTGGGTGCAGGACAACGTGGCGGTCACCCAAATCAACTAGCGGGGCAAACGGTTTGGATCTGCTCGAATTTCAAGGCAAGGAGCTGTTCGCCCGCTGGGGAATCCCGGTTCCCGAGGGGCGCGTGGCGAGGACCCCGGAGGAGGCGGCCTCGGCGGCTCGGGCCTTCGGGGGGCGGGTGGCGGTTAAGGCGCAGGTGAGAGTCGGGGGCCGGGGCAAGGCCGGCGGGATCAAGGTGGCCAAGGACCCCACGAGGGCTCATCAGGCGGCGGCCGGGATGCTCGGGACGGATCTGCGTGGCGAGCGGGTGAGCCGGGTTCTGGTCGAGCGGGCTTTCGACATCGAGGCGGAGTACTACGCGGCCGTGACCCTGGACCGCACGGCGGGGGCCGCGGCGTTCATGGTCTCCTCGAAGGGTGGTGTGGACATCGAGGAAGTGACGGCGACTGAGCCGGAGGCCATCACCAGGGTGCAGGTGGACCCCCTGCTCGGTTTGGCGGACTTTCAGGTGAGAACGCTGGTCTACGGCGCCGGGCTCGGGGGCCACACCCGGGCCGGGGAGCTGCTCGCAAAGCTGTACCGGCTGTTCATCGAGGCCGACGCCTCGCTCGTGGAGGTGAATCCCCTGGCGCTCACGGACCGCGGCGATCTCCTGGCGCTTGACTCCAAGGTCTCCCTCGATGACTCGGCCCTGTATCGTCATCCCGAGCACGAGGACTACCGGGAGAGCTCCGCCGAGGATTCCCAGGAGGTCCTGGCCAGGGTGCGGGGACTGAACTACATCAGGCTGGATGGTTTCGTGGGCGTCATCGGCAACGGCGCCGGGCTGGTGATGGCGACCCTGGACCTGGTCGATCAGGCGGGGGGCCGGGCGGCCGACTTCCTGGACGTGGGCGGGGGGGCCGGTGCGGAGGTGCTGTTCAACGCCCTGGAGGTGGTCCTGTCCGACTCCAGGGTGCGCTCCGTGTTGATCAATGTGTTCGGAGGCATCACCCGTTGCGACCTCGTGGCTCGGGGCATCGTCGAGGCCCTGGACGGCCTGGCGGTCGAGGCGCCGATCGTGGTGCGGCTGGACGGCACGAATGCTGAAGAGGGTAGGGCCATCCTGGCCCGAGCCAAACATCCGAAGATGATCGCCGCTCCGACGATGGTCGAGGCGGCGCGGCGAGCGGTGGAGGCGGCGAGATGAGGCTCTTTCTGGGTGGATGCAGCGGGTTGGCTCTCTACGAGGATGAAGAAGTGACCCGGCTTTCGGCCCTCCGGGTGCTGTGCATGGCCCGAGGCCCCGGAGGGCGGCTGGTGGCCGGTACCGATTCAGGGTCGATCCTCGTGGTGGACGGTGATGAGGCCAGGGTGGTCGAGAAGGGCATGGGCGAGGCGGTGTCCGCCCTGGCTTTCGTGGGCAATGGGCAGGTCCTGGCCGGAACGAGGCCGGTGGGGGCCTGGGAGAGCCACGACTGCGGGGAGTCCTGGACCGAGCTGAGAGCGGTGACGGACTGTCCCGCCTGCGAGTCATGGTCTTCGCCGAGCGGGCCCCCCTCGGTGGCCGCCATCGTCGCCCATCATAAGGACGGGAACACCATCTACTTTGGCGTGGAGGTGGGAGGGGTCTATCGCTCCCGGGATGGAGGAAAGAAGTGGTTCAACCTCGCTATCCCCGGCGAGGACGTGCACTCCATGCAGATCTGCCCGGCCCGTCCCGAGCGGATCTACGTCACGACCGGCCGCTCCGAGCGTGGGATGGGAGCCTTCTGCTCCGACGACGAGGGGTTCAACTGGCGACAGATGGGAACGTCCAACCGGCGTCAGTACACCATGGGTCTGGCCGCACATCCCACGGAGCCGGACCGGGTGATCATCTCCGCCGCCCCCGGCGCCGCAGCGACCTGGAGGGGTCGGGCCCGCTGCGACGTCTATCTCTCCACCGACGCCGGGCGTCGCTTTCGGACGGTCGTGGCGGACCTGAAGGGAGGGGTCCGCCGCAAGGCGCTCGTGATCAATCCGAGGGTGCCTTCCGAGGTGGTGTTCGGCACCTCCAACGGCGAGCTGTGGTACTCGAACGACGGCGGGGAGTCCTTCGACCAGGTCGCCGAGGGGCTGGGCGATCTCCTCGCGGTGGTGTTCGCCTAAGCGAACACCCGAGCCGATACGGGACAGAGGTGTCCATCTTCATCGACGACCGGACGAGCGTGGTCGTCCAGGGCCTGACCGGGCGGGAGGGCCGCTTCCACGCGCTTCGCAACCGAGCCTATGGGACGAGGGTGGTCGCGGGCGTCACTCCGGGGCGGGGCGGAGGCGAGGTCGAGGGGATTCCCGTCTTCGATACCGTCGAGGCGGCGGTGGGCGCAACGGGCGCCAACGCCTCGCTCATCTTCGTTCCCGCCCGCAACGCCGCCGATGCCATCCTCGAGGCCGCCGCCTGCCGTCTCTCTCTCGTGGTGTGCATCACCGAGGGCATCCCCGCCAACGACATGGCGCGAGTCTCCGCCCATCTCCGACGTGACGACACCGTCTCGCTGATCGGCCCCAACTGTCCCGGCCTCATCTCTCCCGGACGCTGCAACCTCGGGATCATCCCCTGGGAGATCTGCATGCCGGGACCGGTGGGAGTCGTCTCTCGCTCGGGGACCCTCACCTACCAGGTGATCCACGAGCTCACGTGCCTGGGTCTGGGACAGTCCACCTGCGTGGGCATCGGAGGCGACCCCATCGTGGGCAGCGGATTCATCGACTGCCTCCAGCGCTTCGAGGCAGACCCCGAGACCCGGGCGGTGGTGCTCATCGGCGAGATCGGGGGAGACGAGGAGGAGCGGGCGGCCGAGCTCATCGCCGCGGAGATGAAGACCCCGGTCATCGCCTACGTGGCCGGCTTCACGGCTCCCCCCGGCAAGCGGATGGGGCATGCCGGCGCCCTGATCTCCGGTTCCCGGGGGACCGCGGCGGCCAAAGCCGAGGCATTCAAGGGGGCCGGGGTGCCCCTCGCCCGCGACCCGGCCGAGGTGGCGGAGCTCGTGCGGGGCCTGCTGGCGTAGGGGCCTGTGGCCGGGGAGCTCGAGTGTCCGTTCGGCCGGCGGCGAGCGCCGGATCTCGGCCAGTTCCTGGCGAAGTGCTTCCAATATGACTATCTCGTCTCGCTCGAGCTCGGCAAGCCGGCTTTGATCGCGGCTAAAGCATCGCGGTCCGAGAGGATCTCTGCCGTCTCCTCCAGGGCCTCGTAATCATCGAAGGGAATGAGCGCAGCAGCAGGGCGACCTCGCCGCGTTACAACCACGTGCTCGCGCCGATGGAGGACCTCATCCAGGAGCCGAGCCCGCTGGTTTCGCAGCTCTCGTGCCGGCACCGTCTTCGCCATGGGCCCTCTGTACCGTTGCGCGTACATAGATCGGAAGGGACTCAACGTGGCGACACTAGGTGACGCCAGGCTTCCTCTTACCGGTCGCCCGCCTGGGGCCTTCCTGCCATCTTGAGCACCTCCGCCAGGCGAGCCTCGACGGAGCGAGCTTCCTCGTAGGCGGCGGTGGCCCCCGAGAGGTCCCCGGCCTCGCGCCGGACCTGGCCCACGTTGTCCAGGCTGACCGAGAGGTCCCGCAGGGCGGTGGGGGTCTCTCCGACCGAGCCCACCAGCCGGCGGCGGATGGAGAGCGACTCCTCGTAGACGGCGGTGGCCCGGTCCAGGTCAGCGCGTTCCGTGGCCAGCTCCCCGACCATGTCGAGCAGCTCCACGCGGAGCGCCGGGTCGTCGGGCTTGAGCGCGAGGGCCCTCTCCAGATGCTCCGCGGCTGCCGCCCGGTCGCCCTCCGCCTCCTCCGCCCGAGCGAGCCAGAGGAAGGCCAAGGCGAGGTCCGAAGGAGGAGCCCCCCGAGCGCGGGCTCCCTCCACGGCGCGCTCCCCTGCCCTGGCCGCGGCGGCCGCCTGCCCCTGCGCGAGAAGCGACTCCACCCGCCTCAGCTCGTCTGCCAGCGGGCGGTCCTCCTCCACGGCGAATCCAGAACGCGGGCGCCCGCTCGCGGGCTCGTGCGTCTCCAGGCCAACGCCGCGAGCGGGCGGGGAGGCGAGGAGATCGATTGAGCCCTTTCCGGCGCTCCCCGGCATCTCCATGACGAGCGATCGGACCGCCCAGAGGTCGGGGGAAACGGTGCGCGCGCGCACCTTCAAGTGTTGCGGGGCGGCGAGGACCAACCCCGCTGCGACACTCCGGCGGATCGTATCGCGGCGCTCGTTCATGTCGATGAGCAGCTCCTCCCACGCCGCAGTCCACCCTCCCCTCCGGTGCTCTGAGCCGGGCGGATCGGAGCGGACCGCCTCCACCCAGACGCAGCCTGTGGTCGGAGTCGCGCAGCGCAGGATCGCCGGAAGGAGTCCCGCCAGGACGGCGGGCTCCTCCGGGCGCAAGAGCACCGTCGCCCGGCCGCGAAACCTCATGAGATGCTCGACCCGACGGAGCAGGGCTGCGGCCGTCTTCGGGGAGGAGGTGAAGATGAACCCCAGCCAGAACCCGACGCGAGCTCGACCTGCCGCCGCAGCCGGCGCCACTCCCGCTCCCCGAGAGATCCGAGGTCGTCGACCTCGACCGCCCGCCCCGGTTCGGGCGGGAGCATCAGGGGCCCCCGTTCCCCTGAGCCAGGACCTCGTCTCGGATGAGGGGATGGACGTCGTACCAGTCGTTGCCGTTGCGGTAGCAGAGCACGAGCCGGGTGTCGAGGAATCGTGCGAGCTGGGGGAGGAGCTCGATGGAGCCGAGCGATGCCTCCCCCGTCTCGGCGATGCGGCGCAGCCAGGCCGCGTCCTCATCCGCGATGGGAAGGAACTCGGAGCGGACCTGGCCGATCGACTCCTCGACGGCCGAGTCATCCACCGGCAGATGGTCGGCTCGCCGGAGCAGCTCGGAGATGATCCCCAACAGATCGCGCAGGTGCCCTCCCGAGGCGAGTACCAGCCGGTCCAGGCGCTCCCGGGTACCCAGGAGCCGCTCCCAGTCTCCACGCGCCCGTACCACCTGCTCCACGAGGTCGAGCCCCGGCTTTGACGGGTCCCGGGTCTCCTCCTGCTCTCGTACCTTGACGGCCTGGAGCATCTGGACCCCTCCCGGGGAGTAGAGCCGGCTGACGCCGGGGTGAAGGACCTTGAGATACGGCGGCACGGTGTAGACCACGTGCAGGGAGGGCAGCGCGAGCTGGTGAGCATGACCGGCGAAGAGGTTCTCGACCGAGCTCTGCACCTCACCCACGTTGACCGAGGTCCCCCGGATGTGGTCCACCG
>JBOGWM010000257.1:0-27425 GCA_050693695.1 Actinomycetota bacterium | reverse complement strand
CCTCCCCCCGCATGGTGGCCGGATGGACCTTGCAGAAATAGGGATAGGTCCCCGGCTTCTTGAAGGGGAACGAGTACGTGTCGCCCTTGGGGATGTCACCGGAGTCGAACTTGCCGTCCGGCTTCTGGATCACGCCGGCCGCCGCCTGCTCGACCACTCCGGAGGTGACGGTGTGGAAGCCGGCGTCCTTTTGGATCCAGGTCACCTTCGTCCCCGAGGACACCTCCAGCCGGTCAGGCTTGTAGGCCACGAGCTCCATGAAGACCTCGGGTGCCCCTTTCCCGCCCTTTCCCCTGCTGTCCGTGTTGCCGGCGCCGCCTCCGGTACAGGCGGCAAGCACCATCACGGGCACCAGAGCCAGGGCGAGGGCCCCGGCCCGCCCTGGCCGGGTCGCGCCTCGTTTCGCGCTTCGCATGTTCGCCCCTCCCTTTTGTTTTCAGAAACATCCGAGAAAACCGATTGTCCGTGAACTTCCGGACGCCTCGGGCACACAACCCATTAACCAACGGTTTCGGTCTAAACTCACATCCACCCGTTCTACGGAGCCGTGGACACCGCGGATTGGGACATGTCGGCATCCCCTCACGAATCATCTCCTCCCCTTCTGATCCCGCAATCCCGAGACCCGGTCTGCTCCGTAGAGCAGGTAGCCTGGATTCGTGGACGAGACCCCGGAGCCCGCCCAGTTGGAAGGGAAAAGCGATGCCGCACTTGTCGTCGCCATCGGGCGATGGAGCCAAAAGGCCCTGGCCGAGGCCTACCGCCGCCATGCCGGAGCCGTCTTCACCCTCTCCCAGCGCGTGCTCCGAAACCGGGCGCTTGCCGAGGACGTGGTGCAGGAGGTCTTCGTGCGCCTGTGGTACCACCCCGACCGGTTCGATCCCGAGCGTGGAACGCTGCGCTCCTACCTTCTGGCTCAGACCCACGGCCGAAGTGTGGACGTGGCCCGCTCCGAGAGCTCCCGCCGCCGTCGTGAAGAAAAAGACGTCGCTCACACCATCGAGACCGGCCACGACGTCGCGGCCCAAGTCGAAGATCTCGCCGTATCGGCCGAGGTTCGAAAGGCCTTGAACGTGCTTCCCGAGGCGGAGAAGAAAGCGATCCAGCTCGCGTACTACGGGGGCCGGTCGTATCGGGAGGTGGCTCAGCTTCTCAGCGTCCCCGAAGGCACGATCAAGAGCCGGATACGCGCCGGCTTGCAGAGGCTGCGGGTGGCGCTGGTCGAGGCGGGGGTGGGCGCATGACGTCACTGATGAGCCACGCAGAGATCCAACAACTTCTCGGCGCCTATGCGCTTGACGCCGTCGAGGTAGACGAGAAGGCTCGGATCGAGCAACATCTCGTGCAATGTGGCGCGTGCCGGGCGGAGGTGGACGATCACCGACGAGCGCTGGCGGAGCTGTCCGAGTCCACGATGCCCGCGCCGGTCGGCCTGTGGGAGAAGATCGAAGCCGCGCTGGAGGAGGCTCCTCCACCGCTGAACCTGGCGCCGGTCGTATCGATGCCCGCCCGGCGCTCGGTGAGTCTAAGGCTGGCCGGGGCGGTTGCCGCGGTGGCGGCAGCTCTGGTTGCGATCCTCGGAATTCGGGTTCTCCAGCAGGACAGCAGAATCACCGCTCTCGAATCTTCGAACGGAGACGACAGACTGTCGCTCGCGGCGATTGCGGCATCGGCCGACCCCGGCGCCGACAAGATCACCCTTCGCTCGGCCGACGAGTCTCTTGCCGTCAACGCGGTCCTGCTGCCCGATGGTACGGGCTACCTGGTGAGCGACAACCTCCCGAGACTGCCCACAGACCGCACGTATCAACTCTGGGCTCTCGCCGACGGCTCGAGGATCTCGATCGGCGTCCTAGGCGCCGGCCCCGGGATCGTCGCCTTCCGGGCGCCCGCGCGAGCGGACGGCCTGGCGATCACGGAAGAACCGGCGGGGGGAGTCGGAAACTCCCAAAAGACCCCCGTGGTAGTCGGCCTTCGTAAAGCGTAGCCGAAGCCCAGCCGAGCCCGGCGGGTGCAGCCATCGCTAGAGGGCGCTGGTCCTGCGCCTCACCGCCAAGCAGGAAACGGACAGGAAGTTGATCATGATCATTCGTCCGGAGACGTCTGCCGATCACGAGGTGGTTGGTCGCGTCGTGACATCGGCTTTCGGTCACGCCAATGAGGCGCGCCTCGTCGAGCTGATCCGAGACTCGCCCCACTACATCTCCGAGCTCGCCCTTGTCGCGCAAGAGAACGGGATCGTCGTGGGTCAGGCCCTCTTCAGCTACGTCGGCCTGGACGGTGACAGTCCAATGTCGATCCTCGGACTTGCTCCCGTAGCGGTGGTGCCCTCCCGTCAGGGACGAGGTATCGGCAGTGCCCTCATCCGGGCGGGTCTCGACCGGGCTAATGCTCGGAAAGAACCGCTCGTTGTCGTGCTCGGACATCCGGGTTACTACCCACGCTTCGGCTTCGAACTCGCCAGCCGTCACGGGATCGAGCCGCCGTCGAGGGACATCCCGGATTCGGCGTTCATGGTGAAGCTCCTGTCCGGCTATTGCGACCGTTACCGAGGCCGGGTCGTCTATCCGCCCGCGTTCGATGTGACCTGACGAGCCAGAATCTAGACCCTACATTGGCCCTGAAATCACCCTTGAACGGTCCGTTAGGCTGTAGTATAGGTGACCGAACGTAAGTTCGTACTCAGCCGGAAGGTCCGAGCTGGGAAGCCACGACCACGATGAAACGCTATGAGCTTCAAGAGCTCCACCACATCACAGCCATTGAGAATACGGCCTCGATCCTGCAGGATGGCATTCTGTCGCACGAGCGATCGAGAGGAGTGGTCCACCGTTCGCTTTCCAAACAGCTTGTTCAGGAACTACGCGGGAAGGTTGTCGTCCCCGGTGGACGGCGTCTCCACGAGTACGCCAATCTCTATATTTGCGCGCGCAACCCAACCCTTCGGAAGATGATCAGTGACGTCAAAGCCCAACGAAAAGGACGTCCTCCGTGAGGTGAAAAGGTGGAAACAGAAGCGTCGACCTCCGTTGGACGAACGGCAAATTGCGCTCGCCATTCGAGCCATGGGTGGACTTGGCTGGGTCGAAGTCGAGGCAAGCAAGGACTTGCCTCTACCCAACGATGAGCTTCTAGGGGTTTAGTCCCCCATGCCCTTGACGGGCCACCCGTTGACGGCCCAGGCCCGCCGCCCCGCGGATCATGCCAACGGAAGCAGGCGCCGCGAGGTCCTGCCCATGGCAACGACCAGCATGCAGGTGTGAGCCCCGGTGCGGGCCCCCGCGGGATCCCCGGCGTGGGGTGAGAAGAAGGTGGTCACGTCGTCATCGTAGAAGGTGAGACCGGTGGCCCCGAGCCGGTAGGCATAAGCTCCGAGGTAGATCTTGCCGGCCACGATCCCGGCCTCGAGCTGCCCCACCCGATACCCGCGGGCTCCCAGCCGCGGCAGGATTCGGGCGAGGTCCGTCGCGAGGAAGAAGGTGGCCGCCGCGTCCGCCCCCAGCGCCTGCTCCAGGCAGAGATAGCCCGCCTCCCGGCGCAAGCTCCCCTCCGCGAGAACCCGCAAGCCTCCCTCCTCAACGACATAGGCTCCCGGGGCCAGGCCCTCCAGAGCGTTTGCGATCAGATAGAGCGTAACCGGGCGAGAGCCATCCGGGGCCAGATCCGTCGCCGACCCCCGGGTCGCGCGCTCCCAGATGGTGGCCGCCACCCCTGCGGGGACCGGCTCCCGGTCGAAGATCCGGGCCGATCCCCGTCGCCGGATCACCGCCTCCAGGGAGTCGGAAACGGGCAACGCCCGCTCCACGGGCACGGTCGGCCCCCCAAGCATGGTCGGCGCCACCGGTTCGGGGAATCCCCGAGCACGCCAGGCCGCCACTTCGGACGCATCGCGCAGGCGACCGGCGTCGTTGACCTCCAGGATCGTCGGATACTCGATCTGGCGGCCCGAGAGCGGCCGAAACGGAAACGACGCCGAGGGCGGGGGATCGCCGGATGCCGGGACCTGGCCCCCTCGTCCCAAAGACAGCAGGCAGAGCGGGAACTCAGCTCTTGCGTCGAGACCGAGTAAGGTCTCCACCTCGGAGTCGACGAAACCACAGATGACCCGGGCCGCAATCCCGGCCGAGCCGGCGAGGGCCAGGAGGTTGGCGAGGATCATCCCCGAGTCCCACCACAGGTGCCGGTAGCCTCGCTCGGTGTATTTCCAGGTCGTGCGCCAGGGCATGCCGGTGAGGACGAGGATCGTCGACGCGGCGGACAGGGCGGGCTCCCCAGCCGCCGCCCGCACCAGGTAAGCTTGATGGTCGCCCTCTCGCAGGGCGGTCAGGACCCGGTGGAGGGGGTCGAAGTGATAGACGCCTGCGGTAAGCCCCGGCAACGCTGCGGACACCACGTAGACCTCCACCGGGTAGAGGGCGCCGGCACAGGCGTAGGTCCGAAAATAGACCGCCTTTCCACCTCCCACGGACATCTTTCGGATGACTCCCGCCCCATAGGACAGGATCCGAGACAGCGCTCCCAGGTCCAGGACAACGGGAGGGTCCCGCGGGACGCCGCCGATCGCGTCCAGGGCGCTCATCCCGACCGGGCTTTGGCCCTGCGGAAGCGAGATGCGGGGGAGGTTGGCATCGAAGACCTTGAAGGGGTGAGGCTGGTTCGCCCAGTCGAAGAAGTGCCGGCGGCTGCGCACGCTCTCGAAGGAGTGCTTCGTCGCCTCGTGATAGGCGAGGGCCGCCGCCTCCGAGTCGCTGATCCCCGACACACTCACATCCTTCCACACTCATCCGGCTCCATGACCGCCACCCCATCCGATGGAAAGACCGATGTCCTCTTCGTCTGCACCGGCAACATCTGCCGCTCTCCCATGGCGGCCGGGTTCGCGAGATCCATCCTGGAAGCCAGATGTCCCGATCTCTCCATACGAAGCGCCGGAATGCTCGTCTCCGGCTTTCCCCCGACCCGGGAGGTCGTCGAGGTGATGGCGCGCCGGGGCCTGGACGTCGGCGGCCACCGCTCCCAACGGCTGGCCGTCGCCCTCGCCCGGCAGCCGGACCTGGTGGTGGGCATGGCCCGAAGCCATGTCCGGGAGGTAGCGAGGCAGGCGCCATGGCTCGCCTCCCACGTCTTCACCCTGAAAGAGCTCGTCCGCCTGGGAGGCGAGACCGGTCCCCGAGGAATCGGAGAGTCCCTCGATCACTACCTCGAGCGGGTCGCCAGCCGGAGGGCCGAGCCGCCGACCAAGACCGAGGAGGACAGGACCGGACATCTCGTAGACATCGTCCACGATGTCGCCGACCCGATCGGCCAGGCGATCGACGTCTACGAGGGGTGCGCGGCGGAGATCGAAGACCTGGTTGTCCGCCTAGCAGGTCTGCTCTGGCCGGAGGCCACCGCGGCCAACTAATCTGGAAAGAGCGGCCCTGCGCCCGGATCGCGAGGAGCGAGGAGCGAGCTGCAATCACAGGAGGGCAGCCCTGTCAGGAGGCCGTCGACAACCGCCTGAGCCCCAGCTTGCCCCCAATCTCCCGAGCCTCCGCTACAAGCTGCCGGGCTTGCTCGTGGTCCCCCGCTTGGCGGTAAGCCCTTCCTAGCTCCTCCATCACATAGGCTTTGTGCTTGTTGGGCTCCGTTCCATACGCCTCCAGCTTCTGGCGGAGCAAGGGCAGGGCGGTATCCGATCGCCCGAGGCGGAAGGCCACGAGGCCGTGGGACCTCGCCACCGTACTCTCGCCTATTGAAAAGACCAGCGGCCATGCCGGCTCGGCGGGCTCTAGGCGTGCCAGAGCGTCCGTCGCTCTCGGACTATCACCTACCTTCGACCAAGCAAGCGCTCCCTCTTTGTTGACGTACTGGCGGAGTGCCGGCGGGGCGTCGTCCGGAAGCGTCGCCCTGGCTTGCTCCACCAGCCGAGCCGCCGCCGGACCGTCGTTCGTGTCCTGCGCCCAGCTAAGAAGTGCGTAGGTAAGAAGCTGGGCGCTGTCGCCCCGGCTAGCGCTAGCGTAGCTGGCCGCCTCTAGGTAGTGCTGACGCATCCGGGCATCCTCCCCAAGGTCGTAGGCCAGCCAGGCGAGCAGGATCGACGCCTCACATGCCGCCTGGTCGGACCCCGATGCCTCAGCCAGCCACAAGCAGCCCAGAGCGGGCGGGACAAGCTCTCGGGTGGGTGTGGTGGCCCAGGCCGTGAGGTATCGGCGAGGCTCGTGGAGGAAGTCCTCCAGCGAGAGGCCCGTCAGGGCACGAGGCAGGAATGCGGCCCCGACCATCGTCTCCAGGAACGTCCGTCTCTCCAAATCGTCCCCCTGAGCCTCTCGGGTCTTTGGTCCAGTGTAGTGGGGCTCCGGGCGGGGGCCGTGGGGGGCCGGCTTCCCGCCCTCTGCCTTGCTCCTGGCCCGAGTGCCGGAGAATCCCGACAGAAGGATCGGCCCTCTGCTCCGAGCACGTCAAGATCCTCAGGCCGGCCCCTTGGGCGAGTGTGCGCCTGGCCAGGGTGCGTCCAGACGGCCCTGTTCCGACCACTGTGTGGGTATCACGGCAAGGTTGCCGCTCTCAGGGGCAGCGGTGAACCAGAGGAGACTTGGAAGCCGGGGCGTTCAAGGGTTGGGCGACCAGCGTGGGGAGCGGCTCCGCGGAGGCGGCGAGAACGCTCATCGCCGCCACGCCGCCCGGCCCGGTCGGGGCGGCCCGGGAACGGCCGTGGTCGGGAAGGGGCTGGCGGTCTCGAATGGCGGCAAACAGCTCGTCGGCCTTCTTTTGGTCGGCGATCACGTAGGAGACCCCCTTGATCCGCTTCGGAGCGGAGGGCACCACCCGCATATCCACCCGCTCGGGATCGAAGGTCCGAAGCCGCAGCGCCAAGGTCTTGATGTCGGAAGCGGTGAGCCGGGCGTCGGTGATCACGTTGTCTGCCACCAGAGCGACGAGCCTTGCGGTCTTGACCGGGTTGAGGAGGGTGGTGGCCGAGGTGAACTTCTCGAGGACCAGGCGGATGAAGAGCTGCTGGCGAGCGATGCGACCGAAGTCGTCGTCGATCTTGCGCAGCCGCACGAACGCGAGGGCCTGCTCCCCCCTCAGCTCCACGCATCCGGCGGGCACATCCAAACCCGAATCCCGGTCCTTGATGGGACGCTCGAAGAAGACCCGAACCCCTCCGAGAGCATCGACGATCTTTTGGAACCCGTTGAAGTCGACCTCGACGAAGTGATGGATGGGGAGCCCCGAGAAGGATTCCACCGCCCTCACCATGGCCTCGGGGCCCGACTGGTAAACGCCGTTGATCTTGCTGAACCCGCCGCTGGAGTTCCGCACCCGCAGATCCCGCGGAAAGTGGACAAGCACCACCTGTTCCCGCCTCTCGTCCAGGTGGACGAGCACGATCGTGTCCGCCCTCCGCCCGGAGGTGCGGTCCCCGCCGGTCGGATCGAAGCGTTCGAGATCCGATTCCGAGAGTCCCTCCCGGGAGTCGGAGCCCACCACCAGCACGTTCATCGGCTCGTGGCGCCTCTGGGGGACGAGTCCCTGGATCTCTTGCGAGTTCGCCCGGAGCCGCAGGCGCGCATAGGAGAGCATGGCGCCACCGGTCAGGCCGAGCACGAGGATCGCCAAGAGGGCGAACTTGAGCGCACGGCCAGCCCTGGACACGCGACCGCGGGGCGCCGCCTCGGTCTCCTCCGGGCGCCGGGCTCTCCTGGACATGTGCAACCAAGTATCGCGGACGCGCCCCGTGGGGGGCCGGCACGAGACCGAGCTACAGCCCGGCGTCGTGGATGCGGCGGTATGCCCGGAGGGTGGCGCGCGCGGTGTCTTCCCAGTCGAAGACCGCCGCCCGGGCCCGGCCCGCCTCGACCGCCCTCGCGCGCTCCTCGTCGTCGGTGGCCGCGAGCAGCAGGGCATGGGCGATGGAGTCCACGTCCAGGGGGTCGCACCACAGGGGAGCTTCCCCCAGGACCTCGGGGAGGGCGCCGGCCCGGCCGGCCACCACCGGCACTCCCGCCGCCATCGCCTCCAGGGGAGGCAGGCCGAACCCCTCATAGATCGAGGGGAAGGCAAACACCCGGGCCCCCGTCACGAGGGCCGCGAGCTCCCCGTCCTCGAGGTAACCCGAGAAGATCACGTCTCGGGCGAGGCCAGCCCGGTTGGCGAGCGAGGCCAGGTCGAGGCCCCCCCATCCCGGCGGACCGGCCAGGACGAGCTGAAGGTCCCGGCCGGGGAGGCGAGCGAAGGCTTCGATCAGTCGCTGAAGATTCTTGCGAGGCTCCCGGGCGCCGACGAAGAGGACGTACGGGCGGTCGATTCCCAGCCGGGCGGCAAGGACCGGATCGGCAGCGCCATCCTTGAAGGCGGGCATCACCCCTTCGGGCGTGACCAGGATTCGATCGGCGGGGAAATCCAGCTCGGAGGCGACCTGGGTCCGGACCGTCTCGGAGGGGGTGATGACCAGGGCGCAGCGCGCCAGCACCTTGGGCACGATCCAGCGGTACCGGCGCACGGGAGCGGTGCAGAGCTCGGGGTGGATCCAAAACGTGAGGTCGTGAATGGTGACCACCCCGTTGCGACGGCGGATCGGGGGAAGCCAGAAGTTAGTGCCGTGGACGACATCCGCGTCCCCCACCAACCACTCACCCGGAGGCCATCCGGCCGACTCCCAGGCCCTCACCACCACCCGGGCGGGAAGGCGGCGGTGGGCAAGGGTGATGCGATCGCCCTGGGGAATCCCGTCCCGACCGGGGTTGCGGGTAAGAGCGAAGAGGTGGAATTGAAGGCTCGAGTCCAGCTCGAGAAGCCGGTCGAGGAGGGTGGCGGCGTAGTGGCCCACCCCCGTGCGGGTGTTCATCAGGGGCGCAGCGTCGTAAGCGATCCGCATGGTATGGGTATCCTCCTCCAATGCGAATCGGCGTGAATCTTCTGTTCCTGGTCCCGGGCCACGTCGGGGGCTCGGAGCCCCTGCTCACGAACCTGGTGCGGGCCATGGCGGAGAAAGGATCCGAGCTGGTGATCTTCGCGCTCAGGGGGTTCTGCAACGCCCACCCCGCCGTCGCTGAGCGCTGCAGCGTGATCGAGATCCCCTGGTCCCGCAACATCCAACCGCTTCGGATCGCAGTGGAGCATTCCTGGCTTCCGATCGAGGCATCCCGGCGAAAACTCGATCTCATTCACCACGGGGTGGGAACCGCCCCTTTCTTGAAGGCCCTTCCCACGGCGGTCACGATCCACGACATCCAGTACCGCCATTACCCGCGAAATTTCTCCCCGGCGAAGCGGGCATGGCTGCAGGCGAACGTCCCTCTCGCGGCCCGGCGCAGCGAGGTGGTGTGCGTTCCATCCCTGTTTGTCGCGGAAGATCTCGTGCGATCCTTTAGGATCGACCCCAACAAAGTGGTGGTTGTGCCCTTCGGAAGTCAGGGACTGCTGGGAAGCTCGCCCGCCGCGGCGAGCGCGATGCGCGAGCGCTACGGCCTGCAGCGACCCTTCTTTCTCTTTCCGGGGACCGCGTACCCCCACAAGGGCCACTGCTTTCTCATTCGAGCCTATGCTCCCCTCGCCGCCGAGGCCGACCTGGTGCTCACCGGACCTCCCTGGCCCCACGACGGCAGGGTCTTGGACGAAGTCAGACGATTGAACCTCCGGGGCCGGGTCCGGCACCTCGGAGTGGTCCCGAGGGAGCACCTTGGCGGGCTCTACCGGGCTGCGGCTGCCCTCGCCTACCCCACCCGCTTCGAGGGCTTCGGCGCACCCGCCCTGGAGGCCATGTCGCTCGGATGTCCGGTCGTCGCTTCGAACGCCGCCGCGGTGCCGGAGGTGGTCGGCGAGGCGGGCATCCTCCTCGATGCCGACGACCTCGACGGCTGGACCCGAGCCCTGGGGCGGATCCTGGGCGACGAGGCGCAACGCGACGAGCTCATCCGCCGGGGGCTGGCCCGAGCCGCCGAGTTCTCCTGGGAGCGAGCGGGACAACTCCAGCTCTCGGCCTACGAGAAGGCCCTGTCGGCATGAACCCGGTGGCGCTGGTCTTCGTTTCCACTGACGAGGGGGAGGTCCTGCTCGCCGCGCTGGCATCCCTCTTCGAATCCCGGCCCGGGCGTCCCCTCGAGGTGGTCGTGGTGGACAACGCCTCTTCCGACGGCGCTCGGGAGACCATCCGTCGCCGCTGGCCCGAGATCAAGGTCGTGATCCAGGAGAGGCGCCGGGGCCTTCCGACGAATCTGAACCGGGGCATCCTTGCGACCGATGCTCCCTACGTGATGCTCTGCAACTCCGACCTGATCTTTCCGGCCTCCGCCATCGACACCCTCGCGGACTTTCTCGACGACCATCCCGGAGCCGCAGTCGCGGCCCCCAAGCTCATCTCTCCCGACGGCGAGCGTCGGCCCTCGGCTCGTCGTTGGTACACCCTGCGTTCGCTGGTGGCGCTCAAGTGGCCCCGAAGCCCGGCCAAGGCCCCTTTCCCCTCCCTCAGCCACAGCGTCTACGATGATTGGGACTATGCGAGCCCGCGGGCGGTCGACTGGGTGCCCTGCCCCGCGACGCTGGTCCGGAGAGCGGCGCTGGATGAGATCGGGCTCATGGATGAGCGCTTCAACCCCCTCTACTTCGACGACGTCGACCTGTCGCTCCGCATGCACCAGGGGGGCTGGGAGGTCTGGTGCGTGCCGGGAGCCGAGGTGATTCACCTGGAGGAGCGGGCGAGCGGGCGCCTCTTCTCCCGGGCCTGGCGTTGGCACCTCGTCTCGCTCCTCAAGTTCTGCTGGAAGCACAAGGGTCTGGCGCCGAGGGGGCCGATGGCTGGCGCAAAGGAGAGGAGTCCACGCTGGATCTGAGGCAGATGGAGACCTTCGTGGCGATTGCCCGATCGCTCAGCTTCACGGCGGCCGCGCATGACGTTCACCTCAGCCAGCCTGCCGTCAGCCGCCAGGTGCAGAGCCTGGAGCAGGAGCTGGGCGTGTCTCTCCTGGAACGCAGACGCCGAGGTGGTATCGAGCTAACCGCTGCCGGCAAGCGGTTCCTGGAATATGCCCGGGATGTCCTGGGACGGCATCGCCAGCTCCTCCAGGAGCTTCGCGAGGGGCCGGACGGGCTGGCGGGAGAGGTTCGGATCGCCGCCAGCACGACGACGGGAGAGTTCCTGGTCCCTTGGTTTGCGGCCACGTTCACCGCGCGCTATCCGGAGGTCCACCCCGAGGTGGTGATCACCAATTCAAAGGATGTCGTCGTGGCGCTGAGAGAGCGCCGCTGCGACCTGGCTTTCGCCGGCGCCCGCCTGCCCGGAGCGGATCTCGTCTTCGACCCGATCGCCGAGGACGAGGTGGTGCTCGCCGTCCCCGAGGACCACCCGTTCGCCGAGCGAGGCGAGATCGACCTCGCCGAGCTCGAGGGCCTGCCGCTGTTCGAGCGAGAGGCCGGGTCGGGCACGCGCCTCACCCTGCAGAGCGCGCTGGCCGAGCGAGGACTCCCTCCTCCGGCCGGACGCCTCGTCATGGTGCTCGGCAATTCCCGGGCCATCCTCTCCGCGGTGCAGAACCGGCACGGCTTCGGCTTCGTGTCTTCTCTCAGCCTCCAGGACACCGAGCAACAAGGAGTGGTCGGGGTCCGCCTCGCGGGCATCCCCATGCGGCGCCGGCTCTATCTGGTAACGGAGAGACAACGCTCGCTTTCTCCCCCCGCCACGGCCTTCGTCGCCTGGGTACGGGAGCTGAGCACCGGAGAGCCCGCGGCGACCAGGTGAAGCGCGCAAGAGGCCGAATGAAGCACCCGGGAGCTCAGCTCCATCGGCCCGGAGCCAGGGGGACGGCGGCTGATAAAGAAGGAGGGAATCGTGTCGCTGCCCCTCTGGCTTCAGTGACCTGCGGAAAGTGAGCCTGGATGTTCTGCGTGGGGAGGGCAAGCCCTCCCCACGCAGAGCCGTCGCTGGGCCCTAGTTGATCTGGACGGTCGGGTGAGATTCTCACGATGGGTGGTGTGTTAACCCCACTTCCCAAGAGAGGTGCCTGCATCTCTATTTCTCGATCTGAGCAGAGCTCTCTATAGGTGAGATCAAATCCGTGGAAAACAGAGGCGGCAAGAGAGATACGTATGAATGATCAACCTGCTTACTCAAACAATGAAATCAAAGAAGGCCCGTCTCCCCATCGGCCGCGACCTCTCCTCGATTCGTTCATCAAGAATGTACGCGAACGGCCGGCTGAGCCCGCCCTGATCTGGGAACGAGAAGCGGTGACCTACGGCCAGCTCCACGCCATGGCGTCCCGCGCGCGCGCCCGGCTCCAGCGGCTCGGGCTGGTGGAGCAGGACGCGGTCGGCATTCTGGCGCCGAAATCACCGCAGTCCATTGCATTGATCCTGGCGTGCCTGATGGCGCGGCTTCGATTCCTGCTTCCCCCGGTGGATCTAGCTGACCGAACCCTGCGGGCGCTGTTGGAACAGGCCGGCTGCAAGCAGGTCCTCACCCCGGACACCGGACCGAGCGCACCCTCAGTCGAGCTGGTCGACCACCTCGTCTCCACCCGACCGGGGGCATCCGATCCGGCTTCGGTGGCGCTTGCGCCCGACCGTGACGACGTCTCTTTCATGCTGACCACCTCCGGCTCGACGGGTCTACCGAAGATCGTTCCGCTCACCGTGGGGGCGGTGGACCGTTTCACGGACTGGGCCGGTGATCGCTTCGACATCCGGGCGGGCAAGACGGTCCTCAACTACGCGCCGTTGAACTTCGACCTGTGCCTGCTGGATATCTGGGCAACGCTCAAACTCGGAGGATCCGCCGTCCTGGTTGACCCGCAACGGGCCACGAACGCCGGGTACCTGCTCGATCTCCTTGCCAGCCGGGAGGTTCACGTCATTCAGGCGGTACCGATGCTGTACCGGCTTCTGGTCGACGCGACCCGTGAGAGCGGGCAGCGCTTCGACGCCGTCGAACACGTGATCTTCACCGGCTACAGCATTCCCTCACGGACTCTGATGGAACTGCCCCGCCTCTTCGGCCGGGCGCGCCTGTACAACGTCTACGGCTGTACAGAGACCAACGACAGCTTCCTCCACGAGGTTGAGGGACCCGTGTCACCGGGGGCGCCGATCCCGCTCGGACAGCCTCTTCCCGGAGTGCAGGCCCTGATCGTCGGCGAGGACGACAAGGTGCTGGAGGGTGTCGGAACCGGGGAGTTGCTCGTCATGACGCCGTTCCAGGCCCACGGCTATACCGATCGTGCGCTCAACGACTCCAAGTTCGTCGGCCACCCCGAAGGCCGCGACCGCCGGCGCTACTTTCGGAGCGGCGATCTGGTCCGCCGGCACGAGGACGGCTCGCTCACCCTGGAGGGACGCAAGGACTTCCTCGTCAAGGTCCGGGGCGTGGGGGTCAACATGGGGGAGATCGAGCGGGTTCTCCTGGAGCACGGCCAGGTCGTGGAAGCCGCGGTGGTCGCGGTCCCGGACCCCCTGGCCGGTCACCGGCTGCACGCACTGGTACGGCGAGCTTCCTCGAGCGCGTTGAACAGTCTGGTCCTTCGCCAGCATTGCGCCGAACGACTGGCGCGAGCGGCCATCCCGTCAACCCTCCAGATCGTCGAAGACCCTCTGCCCAGAACCTCCACGGGCAAGGTTGATCGCAAGGTCATCGAACGCACCCGGACAAAGGGGAATTGAGATGGATCCCACGCTCACGATCAAGCAGTTCATTGTCGAGGAATTCCTGCCCGACGTCAGCCCGGATCAGCTTGACTCGGACTATGACCTCCTGGCCAACGGCGTCATCGACAGTCTGGGTCTGCTCAAGATGATCGCTTGGATCGAGGATCGGTTTCAGTTGGCGGTGGACGACCTCGATCTCGCGCCGGAGCGCTTCTCCACGGTTGATGAGATTCGCTTGCTGATCGCTGACGCCATGAGCCAGAGGGGATCGAAGTGACCATGAGCGATATCGTCATCGCTCTCGTCAACCGGGATCACCCGGTTGACGAGGAGATGTGGCGGTCTTTCTGGGACCGGCTGCACGACGGAAAATTGCGTCGCGGGGAGGCGACGGCTCTGCTGTCCTCGCTGTCGACCCGGATGCCCGACAGGATCACGCTGCGGGCGCTGCTCACCTCTCTCGACGAGCGAAGGACCCCACCGGCGACGCGCCACGACAGCACCGTGAACATTGTCGGAACCGGCGGGGGGCCGAAGACATTTAACATCTCCACCGCGGCGGCCCTCGTCGCGGCGGCCATGGGCGTTCGGGTGATCAAGACCGGTTCCCACGCGTACTCCAGCCGCCACGGCTCGTTTGACCTTCTGGAGCGGCTGAGGATCCCGTTGGCTCGCTCGTACGGGCAGGTCGACGACATGCTGGAGCGCTTCGGGATCGCCTTTGCGGGATATTTCGTCTACCCGGCGGAGTTGGCACTGCTCGCGAAGAGCATCCTGCCCTTTGACCTGCGGGCGCTCGGACGCTTCTTCAACTCGGTGGGACCGTTCCTCGCGGCGGTACCGGTATCAGCCCAGGTGACCGGCGTCTCCGATCGCGCCCTGCTGCCGACGCTTTGGCGGCTTGCAACCAGGGATTATTCCAAGAAGATCTGGCTCTGCACCAACAGCCCCGGCGCGGACGAGCTCATCAGCATCACCGAGAACGTCATCTACCCCAACCGTGGGATGGATCCGATCCGGCTCTCACCGGGCGCACTCCGGCTTGGCGCCGGCACGATGACGAACCTGGCGCCGGTAGCGGAGGACAGCGCGCTCGTTAACCACTTCCTGGCTCTCCTCTCGGGCGACGGCTCTCCTGTCGCCGTGCAGACTATCTGCCTCAACGCGGCGGCGCTCGCCGTGGTGGGGGGCATGACCGACAACTGGATGACTGCCCTCCGGTTGGCCGGCGAGACGATCAAGCATGGCCTCGCCGCCCACCTCGTGGAGCGCCTTCGGACGGAGGGGACACGGAGTCTCGATGGCCTCTTGAGGGAGGTGAGCGCCAATGGTTGAAAACGGCCGATCGTCCACGGTAACGCTGGAGTGGCCCACCCGTGCGGCGACGCCGGCCTTTTTCGCCGAGAGGCCGCCGGGCGAGATCGGCCTGGCGGTGTTCCTGAACGCCGGTGACCCGCCCCTCGACGTCCTGCGCGACGTGGTCCAGATGCTGGACCACCGCGGGGTAAACTGCCTCGAGCTGGCCGTCCCATTTCCTAACTCGGTCACGGACGGGCCGGTCATCCGGCGGTCAGCGCGACGAGCCCTCGACCTCGGGGTCGAGCTCGACGATGTGCTGGCTTTCGTGCACGACGTGCACTCAAAACTGAAGCATCTACGGATCGCGCTGCTCGCCGACTGGAGCTACTCCGTCAAGCCCACACCCCTGCCCGACTTCCTGACCAGGGTACGGGACTCGGGGGCGCATGGGTTGCTGATCCATGCTCTGCCGCCGAAGCTGCGGCAGAGCTACCACGTCGTCGCTGAGCGAGCCGGGATGCCGATCGTCACCACCTGCTACGCCAGCTCCGCCTCCGAGGTGCAGGCCGAGGCCGCGCACCATGCCTCCGCCTACCTTTATCTGGTCGCGCACTATGGCAGAACCGGAGCCGCTCCAGCACTGGACTACCGGGGACTGTCCGGTGCGATCCTCGCCCTCCGGGCGGTCACCGAAGCGCCCATCGCGGTCGGCTTCGGAGTCAGTGCCCGAGCCCACATCGACGCTCTCCGCCACGCGGGGGCGGATGCGGCGATCGTCGGCAGTGCAGGGGTCTCGCGCGTCGAGTGCGCCCTGGCCGAGGGTCGGGACGTGGTCGAGGAGCTCCACGCATTCGTGGATGATCTCCGGCTCCCGCACCGGCGGGTCACCGCTGGCACCTCCAAAGAAAAACCCTGGGTAGGTAGCTTCCACCTGTGTCAGAGAGGAGTTCATCGATGATTGTTCGGCGACTATCCGATGTGAAGACCGTCGAATGGGGCAACGGTGTGAGCCGAAGGTTCTTGCTCGAAGCCGATGGGATGGGCTACACCCTCACCGACACCATCGTGCGAGCGGGCAGCAGATCCCACCTGGAATACAAGCGTCACCTCGAGGCCTGCTACTGCATCGCCGGGAGGGGCGAGGTCGTCAACGCCAATGGCGAGTCTCACCTGATCACGGCGGGCGTCATGTACGCACTCGACAAGAACGACCCGCACGACCTCATTGCCGCACCCGACGAGGATCTTCGGTTGGTGTGCGTATTCTCACCTGCGCTCCAGGGGGATGAGCGTCACAACCTGAGCTCCTCCGGACCCTCCCACTATTGAGCTCAAGGTAGGAGTGAGAACGTGATCGAGTGGAACGAAGACCAGAACGCACTACGTAAGGGTCTCGAACGCTGGTACGACGCGCTCAGCGCGGAGCATATCCAACAGGACAGGGACGGTGATTTCCCCTGGGGCAAGTGGAAGCTCATCCAGGAGTGCGGCATCCTCCGGCTCCCGTTCGAGTCGCGGTGGGGGGGTCTCGGCCAGGACCTGCTCACCACCATGTACGTCCTTGAAGGGCTGGGTTACGGTTGCCGCGACGGCGGGCTGAACTTCTCGGTGTCCTCCCACCTCGTGGGCGTTGGGATCGCGGTGCAGCGATTCGGTTCGGCCGACCTCAAGGATCGCTACCTGCCTCGGATCTGCGATGGATCGGCGATCGGCGCCCATGCGATCACCGAGCCCGAGGGCGGTTCCGACGCCTTGAGCATGCGCACGACGGCGAGGCGCGAGGGCGACCACTTCGTGCTCAACGGAACCAAGACCTTCGTCACCAACGGTCCGGTCGCGGACCTGTTCGTGGTCTACACCCGCACGCACCCTGACGGTGGGCCCCTGGGAATCACCGCCTTCCTTGTCGAGCGGGACACGCCGGGGTTCAGCATCGGCCGGCCCATCGAGAAGATGGGGCTGAAGACCTCCCCGCTCTGCGAGCTGGTCTTCCACGACTGCCGGGTCCCGGCCTCGAACATGGTCGGACGACTTGGCGGCGGCTTTCTCATCCTCGACCACATCATGAAGTGGGAGATCCTGTGCTCCTTCGTCATCAACGTCGGGGAGATGCAACATCGTCTCGAGCGATGTATCGACTACGCCAGGACCCGTATCCAGTTCGGCCAGGCGATCGGGTCGTTTCAGGCGATCGCCAACAAGATCGTCGACATGCAGATCGGCGTGAAGATCGCGCGGCGTTGGCTCTACGACACGGCCGAGCGATTCTCGAACCACGAGAACGTAATGATCGACGTCGCTATCAGCAAACTGCTCGCCAGCGAGAGCAACATCGCCTCCGCCATGGTGGCGGTGCAGATCTTCGGAGGCAACGGCTACATGGCGGAGTATGGCCTGGAGAAGGATCTGCGGAATGCCGTGGCCGGCACGATCTACTCCGGGACATCGGAGATCCAGCGCAATCGCATCGCAAGCATGCTGGGCCTGACTAAGCCCAGCGAGATCTCATAGGAGAGGAGGCAAATATGGCAACCCGAGTCTGCCTGGAGAGCAACTGCGAAACGACCGAGTTCTTGGACCACGAGTCCGAGGAGGTCCGAGAGTTCGTGCGACGAGCGCTCTCCGACGCAGATGTCACGCCAACTGCGAAGGCTGTGAAGCTGTACTACGCGGTGCGCGACGGCATCCTGTATGAGATCTACGGCGCGGATCTGTCCCGAGAGGGGCTGCGAGCAAGCAAGGTCGTGCGGACCGGCAGCGGGATGTGCATTCACAAGTCGGTCCTCTACGCCGCGGCGCTGCGCGCCGTCGGCATTCCCAGCCGATTGGTGTTGACCGACGTACGCAACCATCTGAGCTCCGATCGGCTCCGCAAGCTCCTCGGCGGCGATGTCTTCCGCCATCACTGCCTCACCTCGGTTCGTCTCGACGGCCGATGGCTAAAGGCGACCCCGGTATTCAACAAGACCCTGTGCCGGCTCTTCGGGATCACACCGCTGGAGTTCGACGGCACTCAAGACAGCCTGCATCACCCATTCGATCTCCATGGCCGCCGGCACATGGAGTTCGTGGCGGTGCACGGCGAGTTCGACGACCTGCCCTACCAACTGATCATCGACGGTCTTAAGGTCGCGCATCCCGGGCTCTTCGCCGGAACAACCGTGTTCGCCGGGGGCTCACTAGCAGTCGACGCCCGGTCGTCCCGACAGTACCTGGCGGGGACATTGAAAGACGAAAGCTATGACCAGCGCCTGCTGGACGAGTCATTGGCGAAGCTGCCCAATCTTCCGGCGACCCAGCTCGCCTAGGCGCACGGAATCACGCCATGCGAATCAAGATCTGTGGAGCCACCAGCCCGGCCGACATCCAGTTGCTCGCCGGTCTCGGGATCGACTTCGTCGGTCTATGGTACGGGATTCCGGGGGGCCACGCCGAGCTACCGCTTGACAAGTTGGAGCAGCTCGCGGCGCAGGCCAACGCGACCGAGCAACCGCAACCGGTGCTCGTAACCTTCCTCAACGAGGTCGAAGCACTGCGAGATGGGGTGCTGTGTTCGGGGGTGCACTGGGTCCAGTTGCACGGATATCAGCCGCCCTCAGTGGTTCGTGCGCTCAAGGTCGCTGTACCAGAAGAGGTCAAGGTCGTCAAGGTTCTGCATGTGTCAGGACACGATTGCGTCGAGCGGATGCTCATTCGCTCCTACGAGCGGGCGGGCGTCGACATCTTCCTACTGGATGCGGTGGCCGAGGATGGCCGAGTCGGCAGTACTGGTCAGCGGCTGGACCCGAGGATCGTGCCCGAGCTCATTGAGCAGATGACCCGACCGTGCTTCCTGGGCGGAGGAGTCTCGGCGGAGAGCTGCCGCGACCACCGGATGTTGCTTCGCCATCCTCGGTTCTTCGGCATTGATGTGGACACGGGCGCCCGGGGGCCGGACGGGAAGTTCTGTGTGGATCGGATCGCGGGCATCGGACGGACTTGGAAGGCTTTCAAGAACGGGAACGCGGCGCCATGACGAGAGGATTCATCGACGCCCTCCATGAGGCTGCGACGCCTGTGATCATGGAGGTCAAACGGCGAGACCCGCATGGCCTGGACCTCTTCGGGGGGCGGTCACTGGCCGACATCGTCACCGACTACCAGGCTGCTGGTGCCGGGTGCCTGTCCGTGGTCACCGGCCGGTGGTTCGGCGGCACCGACGACATGCTGCGCGAAGTTGCGGAGCTCACCGACTTGCCCCTCCTCCAGAAGGACTTCATCACCAACGAAACCCAGCTCATGCGGGCGAAGGAGCTGGGTGCCTCCGCCGTTCTCCTCACCGCGCAACTCCTCTCGAAGTCGGGGTTGCAGCGGCTGATCGAACGCAGCCTGCGACACCGGCTGACCCCGTTCGTGGAGGTGGTGAGTGAAGCGGAGGTGGAAGCCGTCGTACGCGGCGAAGACTGCGTGGTGGCGGTTAATAATAAGGGCATCCGGGAGCGCGAACGCAACGCTGAGGACATCGAGAGGAGTCTGTCGCTACTGCCAGCCGTGCTGCAGAGCAGGACCCTGTGCCCGGTCAGCGCGAGTGGTATCGACCGGCCAGAAGTCGCGGCACGGCTGGTCGCGGCCGGGTTCAGGGGGTTGTTGATCGGGAGCGCACTGCTGCGCACCGGGAGCCTGCGAACCTGGTTCGCCGACTTTGAGCAACACCGCCGGGCGATGGAAGGCGTCCGATGAATCTGCGCCCTGCCCTGTCGCTTCGCGACGCGTTGGCGGCCGTGCGGCAGGACGCGTCGCACAGCTACCACGTGTGCGCAGAGCCGCTCTCCCGGACGGAGGTTGCCGACGACTTCGCTGTACGCTTCGCGGGCATTCCGGCCAACTCCTTGGCGCGCAGCGAGGATGTCGCGCTCTATACCAATGTGAGTGAAACGGGTATCCCGGTCGTGTTAGGGCTGTACGGTGATGCCGAACGTGTGCGTGGCTGGCTTCCCGGCCTGCCGCGACACACGAACCGGGAATCGGTTGCCGGCCTGCTCGCGACGCTCAGGCGCCCAGAACCGGTGGAGCGGCCGGCTTGCCGGGAATCGCTGAAGACGAGCGATGTCGACCTGGAAGTCTTGCCCGCGCTACGGGCGACGCCGCGTGACGCTGGTCCGTACCTGACGATGGGAATGATGTACGCGTGCGAGGAGCTCCCCGGCGCACTCGCTCTTTCAGTGCATCGCATGCTCGTGCTGGACCGCACTCGGCTGGCCATCTGGATGGTTCCTGGCCGGCAGCTACAAGCGATGCATCAGGCGGCGATCGAGCGAGGGGCGAGGCTACCGGTGTCGATCAACATCGGAGTCCCGCCGGCAGCAATGATCGCCTCCGCCCTCAACACCCGGTTCCTCCCGGGCAAGGCCACGAAGCTCGAGGTCGCCGGCGCGCTGGCCGGCGCCCCGATCGCAGTCGCCCCCGCGCTGAGCCAACCAACGTCGGTACTGGCCGAATCCGAGATCGTGCTGGAGGGCTTCCTAGACGACAATGTGGCCGACGAGTGCCTCTGCGGGACGCCGGGGACTTCACTGCCGGAGTTCCTCGGCTACGACGGCGCCGCAAGAGCCGGCTTGCCGGTGCTCACCGTCACCGCGATAACGATGCGGCGGAGCTGCGGCCGAGTAGGGCGGCCCACCTGAGCGACGGAAGAGAGCCCGAGATTGCCCGACCCCGGAACCTTGGCCCTGTTCGCGTTGAGCGCTGTGGTGCTGATCGCGATCCCAGGCCCCAACCTCATCTACATCGTCACCCGTAGCCTCGAGCAGGGTCGCAGGGCGGGAATGGTCTCAGCGCTGGGCGTGGAAACTGGGACTCTCGTGCATGTCACCGCCGCCGCGGTGGGCGTATCGGCGCTCATCGCGTCGTCCGCCGTGGCCTTCAACATCGTCAGATACCTGGGAGCCGCCTACCTGTTCTATCTTGGTATCCGCGATCCCCAGTACCCAGGCCTCGGCCTCCCTCAAAGACACCCATGGCTGATGCGATGAGAATACGTCACCGAATTTACGAGCCAGAGCACTCAGCCTTACCGGGCGAACCAGATTCTCTCGCCGGTGAACCTTTCGGTTGCTTCGTCCCATGGAAAATGGACGATGAACTGGAGGTGAATGGGCTTGCCGGTTGGCTCGGCCCCCCGCCAGCGGCCCAGATGGGTGGCCCTCATCTCGGCCACCAGGCTGACCCCCTGGGGGCCGATCACCAGGTCCGTGGCGCGGATATCCGAGTCGGGAAAGGCCTCGAAAAAACCTCCGTAGAACGCCCGGGCGCCCTCGTGACCCTCCCAGCGCTCGCCGGTTCCGACCAGCTCATAGACGCAATCGGGCGTCAGGGTCGCGATCAGCCCCTCGATGTCGCGGGTAAGCTCCGCCTTGGCGTGGGTGATCCAAAGGCGCCGGACCGCTTCGTAGGACCGCGGAGTCACGTTCATCGCAAGCTGGGCTCGTGCCCTGGCCGACAGATCCTCCCCCACGGCGCTCATGCCGGCTCAGAGACAAAAGAGCCGCAGGACGCAGGGGGCAAAGTCCAGCACCTCCAGTACCGCCAGCAGGATCACCACCGCCAGGACCAGCCAGAAGAGGCGCCGAGCCCTCGGTGGTCCCGGGTCCCCGGGATCGGGCGGCCGATGGTCGACCTCGTGCAGCAGCAGGCTGGCCCGGCCCAGATCCCGGCGGCGGACGAAGACCCGCACCGGCGAGAGGGGATTTCCGAAGGGATGCAGCCACGCCCCCGGCGCGGGGTTCGAGGAATCCAGAACCGACTCGATCCCCTCTTCGGCCAGCCGTCCCACGATCAGATGCGCCTCCACCTGATTCCCCGCCGTGGTCAGAAGCGTCCAATCGCCCCCGCCCCCGGGACCATCCCGCCACTCGGGCGGGTCCGGGCCTCCAGCTCGGGGAGACGCATGACCCGTCCCATCCCGAGCACGAGTCGGAGACGACCTCATATCCGAACTCTAATGCTCCGCCGGGGACCCGGGGCCACGATGACGGAGGAGGTCGTAGCGTTCGCCCGCCGCTGCGCCCGAGCCGCCCTCCAGCAGATTCCGATCGGCCATCCAGCTCTCGAGCAGCCTGGCGAAGCGGCGCCGGCGGGCGGGCACCACGAGATGAGCCCCGTCGATCCCCGAGCGCCGGAGGTGATCGAGGCTCTCCAGCGCGGCGTGAAATCCGGCCTCGTCATCGTGATCGAAGGCTTCGAGATACCCGGGAGGGGGCGCCAGGTTCGGGAGGTTGGCCAGCACCTTGCGAGCGATCTCGGCACCGGCCAGGGCCAGGGTGCCGCAATAGATGGGCCGGACACCTGACCCGGAGACCGGGTGGAAATCGGCCGGTGGGCCGGCGAGGTCCAGGCGTGTCACGAGAAAATCGGCCGCCGCTCTCCATCCCAGGGGCTTGCCGATGGTGGCCACCGCTCCCCGGCGCAGCCCGTCTCCGGCGTCGTCGTTCAGCATCTGCCTGACCGTAAGCCCGCAACGCTGCCCCTCGACGGGGTCTCCGTACAGGAACAGGACCTCCTGCACCCCATAGGCTCGAAGCGTCAGCAGGTCGCTGCGCAGCCGGAGCCGATTACGGTCCCGGGCGTTCAGGGCCACGATCGGAGAGAACCCGCGGGCCTGGACCTCCAGGGCGATGGCGAGAGAGGATATGGCCGGCTGGCCGAGGTGGTTGTCGGGCACGAGGAAGGCGTGAACGATCGGCGCGAAGACCTCGATCTGTCGAAGGACCTTTCGTAGGTTCGGCTCCCGCGGGGGCGCGAGCTCGAAGATCACCCGAAAGCTCATGAGGGCGGGCCTGCGCCTCCCAGGAGCCTTCGGGCGATGACCACCCTCTGGATCTGATTCGTCCCCTCGTAGATCTGGGTGATCTTGGCATCCCGCATCATCCGCTCCACGGGGAAGTCCCTGATATAGCCGTATCCCCCGAGGATCTGGACCGCATCGGTGCTCACCTGCATCGCCGCATCCGAGGCGACGGTCTTGGCGACGGCGGCGAAGTAGCCGGCGTCGGGATGACCGGCGTCGGTCATGGCCGCCGCCTTGTAGGTGAGCAGCCGGGCAGCCTCCACCGCCATCGCCATATCGGCGAGCATGAAGCGAATCCCCTGAAACTCGGAGATGGGATGTCCGAACTGCTCGCGCTGTCGCGCGTAGCCAAGAGCGAAATCGAGCGCCCCCTGGGCGATGCCGGTGGCCTGAGCGGCGACGGTGGGGCGGGAGTAGTCCAGCGCCCTCATGGCCACCTGAAAACCGCCATGGGGCTCTCCGATCACCGCCTCCTCGCTCACCCGGACGTCCTCGCAGATCACCTCTCGGGTGGGAGAGCCGCGGATTCCCATCTTCTTCTCGGATCTGCCGAGCGAGAACCCCCCCGCATCGCCCTGAACGAGAAAGGCCGTGATGTTGCGGCCTCTCTTCCCGTCGGGATCGGTAACCGCGAAGTAGACGTAGCGGTCGGAGATCCCGGCGTTCGAGATGAAGCGCTTGCGTCCGGTGATCCGCCACCCGTTCCCATCCCTGACGGCTCGGGAAGTCATCGCCGCGACATCCGAGCCCGCTCCCGGCTCCGTCAGGCAATAGGAGTACTGATGTTGACCGTTGGCGATCCCCTTCACGGCATCCTGGCGCTGGCTTTCGTTGCCGGCGAGGAGGATGGGGATGGCCGCCAGGCGGTTCACCAGAGGAATGAGGCTGGCTCCCCCCGAGACCCGGGCCAGCTCTTCGGTCAAGATGCAGACCTCCGCCGGCCCTCCGCCTTCCCCTCCATACCGCTCCGGATAGCCGACGCCGAGCAGGCCCGCCTCGACGAGGGCGCGGTGGAGATCCCAGGGAAACTCGTCGCGCTCGTCGATCTCGGAAGCTCGGGGAGCCACTTTCTCCTCGGCGAAGCGTCGCACTACATGGCGAAACTCCTCCTGCTCTTGGGTGAGAGAGAATGGCAAGGCGGATCCCATCTCGGACAGGTCCTCGTCCCCCCTACCCATCCACCCGGATCACCAGGGCGTCGCCCTGCCCGCCTCCGCCGCAGAGGGAAGCGACTCCCACACCCCCACCCCGGTGACGCAGCTCATACGCCAGGGTCAGCACCAGGCGAGCGCCCGAGGCCCCGATGGGATGACCGAGAGCCACCGCTCCCCCATTCACATTCACCCTGCCCTCGACGACCCCGAGGTCCCGGGTCGACCAGAGGGCCACACTGGCAAACGCCTCGTTGATCTCGTAGAGGTCGTAGCCAGCCGGGTCGTGTCCCAGCTTGGCCGCGGCCACCCGAACCGCGTTGGAAGGTTGAGCGGGAAGGGAGGCGTCGGGTCCGGCCGTCATACCGTGGGCCAGGACGCTGGCCAGGATCGGGAGCCCATCGCGCTCGGCGCGCTCCCGGCTCGCCATCACCACCGCGCAGGCGCCGTCCGAGATCTGAGAAGCGTTTCCGGCGGTGATGGCGCCATCGGTCACGAAGAACGGGCGCAGGCGTCCAAGCATCCCGGCGGTGGTGCCCGGACGGATGCCCTCGTCGCTGTCCAAAACGAAAGAGCCACCTCCGCTCTTCGATATCGGGACCTGCACCATCTCCTCTCCGAGGCGGCCGGACTTGGTGGCCTCCGCCGCCCGTTCGTGGGAGCGGGCCGCCCACTCGTCCTGCTCGGCCCGGCCGATCCCGAGCCGGGCATTGACCACGTCGGTACTCTCGCCCATGTGGCAATGGTCGAAAGCGCACCACAGCCCGTCGTGAATCATGAGATCCAGCAACTCCGCGTTGCCCATGCGGGCTCCCCGGCGAGCCCTGGGCATCGCGTAAGGCGCGGTGGTCATCGACTCCATCCCCCCGGCCACCACCAGGTCCACCTCGCCGGCCCGGATGAGCTGGTCGGCGAGCGCGATGGCGCAAAGACCCGAGAGGCAGACCTTGTTGACGGAGATACAGGGCACGTGCATCCCGATCCCGGCCTTGATCGCCGCCTGGCGGGCAGGGAGCTGTCCCTGACCCGCCTGGAGCACCTGGCCCAGGATGACGTAGCGGATCTGGTCCGGCGGAACTGTAGAGCGCGCCAGCGCCTCGGCGATGGCGAAGCCACCCAGGTCCTGAGCGCTCAGGTCCGAGAAAGCCCCGAGGAACTTCCCAATCGGAGTCCGGGCGCCGGCAAGGATCACCGACTCGGTCATGACACCCTCCCAGAAAAGAGCCTGCGACCGCAGTCTACCGCCGGTAGAGTTCGTGCCATGCTGATGAGGATCGCGCACCTTGCCCTGGCCGTCTCCGACCTGGAATCGGCCATCGAGCACTACACGAAGGCATGGGGGCTGCGCCTCGAGCGCCGCGAGGTGGTCCCGGATCAGGGAGTGGAGGAGGCGATGTTCCGCCTGGGCGACGCATACCTGCAGCTTGTCACCCCCTTGTCAGAGAATTCAGCCGTGAGCGGTTTCCTGAAAAAGCGGGGGGAGGGTCTTCACCACGTGGCCTACGAGGTGGCGGACCTGGAGGCGGCTCTTTCCTCGCTCGAAGAGAAAGGAGTCCGGCTCATCGACAAGTCGCCCCGCTGTGGTTCGGGAAACACCAGGTCGGCGTTTGTCCATCCCAAGGGAAATCTCGGGGTGCTGGTAGAGCTGGTGGAGCGACATCCACGGTCCCCGGACCAGGTCGTAGGGTAGCCGAATGCGACAGGCAGTGATCCTCGCCGGGGGCCAGGCCACGCGCTTGCGTCCCTACACCGAGAAACGGCCCAAGGCGATGGTCGAGGTGGCGGGCGCCCCGATCATCGAGCATCAGCTTCGCTGGCTCGCCGAGAGCGGGGTCCGCCAGGTGGTGGCGTCGGTTGGGTACCGGGCGGAGGTCATCGTGGACCACCTCGGGGATGGCTCCCGATTTGGGCTCGACATCGTCTACGCCGTGGAGTCAGAACCCCTCGGCCGGGGAGGTGCATTGAAGTTCGCCGCCCGGATGCTCCCCCACCCCCGGGAGCGGTGGTTCGGGCTGAACGGAGACATCCTGGCCCGCTTCTCTCTCGCCGAGCTCACGGCCACCCATCACCGGCTCGGAACCATGGCAACCATCGCCCTCGCTCCCTACCGCTCGAGCTGGGGAGTGGCCCATCTGGAGGGAGAGCTCATCGCCGGATTCGTGCAGAGCCCGCAGCTACCCTACTGGATCAACGCCGGGATCTATGCCATGGATGCGGAGGTGGTCGAGCTCCTCCCCGACCGGGGAGACCAGGAGGACTCCACCTTCCCGGACCTGGCCGCCTCCGGAAAGCTCGGCGCTTTCAAGATCAAGGGCTACTGGAGGGGCATCGACACCGCCAAGGACGTCGAGGAGGCCAGCGCGGAGCTGTCGGAGCTTCCAGGAAGATGATCGGGACAGTCTCATCACCGGCGTAGCCCTCGCCGTCCCTCAGCCGGTCCGTCTCGAGGCGGCTCGCTCATCTCGACGCGTATCCAATCAGGGCCTCCGAGAAATTTCCCTTGATCTCATCTTCTAAAAGCTCTATAAAAGGCTAATTGTTCGAAGTTGTGTAAAGGAAAGGAGGAGGTCAGGTGACCGGTATGTTGCGCCCCCCTCGATGGGGAGGCCTCCTCCTCCCCCTGCTGGCTGCCCTGTCCTTGATCTTCCTGCTCCTGCTCCCAACCGCCTCTCGGGCGGGCGCCGATGCAGCGATGGAATCCTCCGTCTCCCGCTACCTGGATTCGATTCGCGATGATCCCGTCCGGATGGCGGCCTTCCTTCGCGATATGCCGAAAGGCGGGGACTTGCACAGCCACCTATCGGGAGCCGTCTCGACCGAGTCGCTGATCCGTTTCGCGGTGACCGACGGCTTATGCATCGATACGGCCTCCTTCGTGGCGTCGTTCCCGCCCTGCACCTCGACCCAGCGCCCCGCAGCCGACACAACGACCGACGAGAACTTCTACAACCAGATCATCGCCGCCTGGTCGATGGAGGATTTTGTCCAGGGGCCCGAGTCCGGACACGATCACTTCTTCAATGCCTTCGGGAAGTTCGATGCCGCCAGCTCGAAAAAGGGCGACATGCTCGCCGAGGTCGCCTCGCGGGCGGCGGCTCAGAATCAGTTCTACCTGGAGATCATGCTCACACGACAGTCTTCCGCGGTTCGAAAGCTCGCGCAGCGCTTCGGCTTCGATCCCGACCTCGCCCAGATGCTGAAGCGCCTCAAAGAAGACGGCGCGATGGACAAGCTCGTGGAGGCGGCCAAAGCCGACACCGATGCCGACCTCACACGCTTTTCCTCTCTCTTGGGTTGTGGCGGGCCGGAGGCCGATCCTGCCTGCACCCTCCCCATCCGCTTCATCTCGCAGGTCAATCGCACCTCCCCGCCTGAAGTGGTGTTCGCCCAGGCAGTCCTTGGCTTCGAGCTCATGGAGAAAGACAAGCGCTATGCGGGCATCAACTTCGTCGCCCCCGAGGACAACCGGGTTGCACTGGCCGACTACCGGCTGCACATGCAGATGGTGGGCTTCTTGCGGGACCAATACC
>JBOGWM010000256.1:0-2483 GCA_050693695.1 Actinomycetota bacterium | reverse complement strand
CTATGACCACGCCGCGACGACGAGGAGCGCTATAGGATTCGATGGCACTGTCTGCAACAAGAGGATCGAGAATGTTACCCGAACCACCGGAATACCTTCCTCTGGCGCAGCTCATCTCGGAGGCTCGTCAGCGACAGAGCCTCTCCTTGAGTGGCGCGGCCAGGGCGATGCACAAGGCGGCCCAGGAGGAGGGCACCCACTGCGGGGCGACCCGCCAGACCATTCTCGGTTACGAGCGAGGGCGCATTCCCCATCCGGACACCCTGCGCTGGCTGGCGGTGGCCGTCGGCCTTCCCGTTGATGAAGTAGCCGCCGCAGCTCAGAAGCAACGGAGGTACCGCCTGGAGCTGCGAGTGCTTGCCTCAAGCAGGGACCCGGAGTGCGCGACACTCGATGAGGACGTGGAACGTCGGGATCTCCTTGGGCTCTTCAGCCGCGCCGCCAAGGCGGGCCTGCTCGCTTCCAGCCTTCGGCATCTGCCGGCCGTGGGGGCCATGTTGCCGGTTGAGGACGGGGCCATCGAAGCGGCCACGACAATCTCCAAGAACTACCGACGGCTCTGGTCAACCACTCCTGCCCAGGATTTGATTGATCTTGTGCAGGGCCACTTGCGTCTCATCTCCCGCCTCCTGGCGTCTAGTGTGTCGGAGAAAGACCAGGCCAGACTCGCTACAGCAGGGAGCGAGACCGCCCTGCTGGCGGCCTCGCTGGCCGAGGATCTGTGGGAACTGGATTCAGTCAGGCGGCATTACCGAGCTGCACTCACTCATGCCGAACAATCCCGGGACAGCCTGATTCAGGCACGTGTAGCGGGCTGTATGAGTTACTGGGCAACGAGGACCGGCAATGGGACCGGAGCGGTCAGACTGGCTGAGCGGGCGAAGCGCCTGCTCCCCCGAGATGCTCCATCGGCGGCCCACACAGGGGTAGCAACACGTGAGGCAACTGCCTATGCCACCGCCCACAACGAAGCTGCCGCACTCGAGGCTCTGGCTCGGATAGAGAGAATCCCTGATGCAGCCGGAGAAGAAGGCGAGTCAGCGTGGCCCTGGATGCCTATAAATCACCAGGAGATCAGCCGATACCGGGGATTCGCAGCAGTCAGCCTCGGGCTCTCCGAGATGGCAATAGCGGCGCTCAAGGAAGGGCTTGAAGCTTTAGGCCCGGCTCCATCAAAGAAACGCGCCTATGCTCTGAGCAAGCTGGCTGAAGTTTATGTCCAGACAGGCGATGTAGGGCAGGCATGTGACCTGACCGCTGAAGCCTTTACCATCGCTCTGCAATTGGGAGATATTTGGAGCGTGATGGCAATTCGAAACGTTCGGGTTCAGCTTGCGCCCATGAGTGCAACCCAGGCAGTGAGAGAGCTTGATGAAGGTCTACTCTCAACCATTCTCTCACTGCCCCCAGCACGTTGCTGACTCAGATTTCGTCTCGTTGTATCGGACGCTCATGGCGTTGCTACTTCAATTGAGAAACGACCTGATGCCTTCCCGGCTCAAACATCTCCGATTAGGTTGTCGCCGTCATGCAATCGAGAGATGTGGAGCCGCTGATCGCGCCGGTCACGGTAGCCGACGTGGTGGAGGCCACGGGAGAGCTGTGCAAGCACGATCTGATCGTTTGGTCCTGCGGCCTCTGCTCTCCCCGGCCAGAACAAACACCAGAGGCGGTGTTGGCCCCGGCGTTGCCCGGTCGGAGCATGCCCGCCAGCGTCTCGTCCGTCCCGTCGAGGTAGCACACGAGGGGGTGGAACCGAAGCCCTTCTTGTAGGTGGGGGCGACGAAGCGCTTCTCGGAGTGGGCTCCGAGCAGGGTGGCGTCGAGGTCCATCACGATCCGCTCGGGACGTGCCCCCGCCGCCCAGGCCCATGCCCGGGCCTCAGCGCGGGCCCGGTTGATCGCCTCCCGGAGCTGCTTTGTGACGGAGTCGAGGACCCGCCAGGCGGTGGGGCCCGAGGCCACCGGGCCGAAGATGGCCTTCTGGTCGCGCAACGCTGCCGGGTCGGCCAGGCAGTCGCCGCCGTCAGCGAGCATCACCGCCAGGTCGACGAGCACCTTGCTGGGGTCGTGGGCCGAGCGGCGCTTGCGGGTGGGCGCCATCGCCGCCGACAGGGCGGCCGTGAGGCCCAGCCGCTCGGCCAGCAGGCGGCTGCCGGCGTGGGAGACGATCCCTGCGCCGTCGGTGGTAACGTGGATCTGTGGGAGCCGCCTGGTATCGTGCCCTCCTGGTTGGGTAACTGCTGGCTTTGTCACCGTCAGTTTCCCCTGCTGGGAGGGCTTTTTCGCGGATCTGGACGGGCACCCGCGGTCGAGGGCCACAGCGAGCTCCGCTCGGGTCCACCCCAGGCGTTGACGTGCCGAGGCAAGGCGTCTGCACGCGAGCTTGCCGACGTCGGGCTTGAAGCGGCCGCGAGCGGCAAGATCGATCACGTTGGCGTTGGTCTCGCCAACCTCGCCGTCTGAGCGGTCATCACCCATAGT
>JBOGWM010000255.1:0-4647 GCA_050693695.1 Actinomycetota bacterium | reverse complement strand
GGCGTGCGGGTTTGGGATTGGGAGGAAAAGAAAGAACTGATGGGTCTCCAGGAACAGCAGGCCCCGGTGAGCAGCGCCGCCTTCAGCCCTGAACCCGATGGGCGACTGATTGTGAGCGCGGGGGACGACGGCACGGTCCGGGTGTGGGACTGGAAGAACAAGAAGGAGATGGTGAGGCTGCAGGGACACAGCGGCCCCGTGCATAGCGCCGCCTTCAGCCCCGACGGCAAGCGGGTGGTGAGCGCGAGTGGAGACGGCACGGTCCGGATTTGGGAATGGAGAAGCGGCGAGGAGCTAGTCAGGCTAGGGAGAGGAAGGGTGTTGACGGGGAACAAAGGCTTTGTGGCGGACGCCGCCTTCAGCCCCGATGGTCGACGGATCGTGAGCGGCGGCCTGGAGGGTGCAGTGTGGTTGTGGGAGTGGGACAAAGACAAGGACCCGGTGGGACTGGCGGGGCCTCAGGTCCCGATCCAGGGCGTCGCCTTCAGCCCTGACGGACGCCGGGTCGTGAGCGGCAGCCAGGACACCACGGTGCGGGTATGGACGTGCAAGGTCTGCGGACCCATCGAGGAGGTCCTACGACTGGCTCGATCACGGGTTACGCGCTCCCTTTCCCCCGACGAGCGTAAGGTATTCCTGGGTTTCCGTACGAGCGGTGTGAACCGTCAGGTCCCAGGGGGTCCGTCAAAGAATTCCCCACCCCGGTCTCTTCTGAGCACTCTACACAGCTGACCTCCTGGGGTTCCGGATCTGGCAGAGCTGCCCGGACAACGAGGCTGAATCCATGAGCTGCGGGTGCATCGGGTAGAGGGACAGAGGACGACTGCCTTCGTACTTGAGCTGATTGCCGGACCGACCACCACCTCGTAGTCTGGGCTGGCTCAGGCACACAGGTTCCCCTCGGCGGGCCTCGGCCCCGCCGGCGGCAGAGCCGGCGGGGCCTTGTTCGGTTGCGTGTCCCCAGCGCCTCACCGAGTCCGGGAGCAATCCGCTCGAGTGCCAGCAGAGTGAACGGGGACCCGCGATGCGGTGCTGAAGGTCCTCGACAGGATCTCCGAAGGGCCGGCCGACGTCCTGGGCGGCCTTGGAGTCATCGCCTCGAGCCTGGACCGTGCAACCGCGCAGTCTGGCCTCGACGTCGTGATTTGGCCAGCATGCTCAGTAACACCGAGAACCTTCCGGCGGGCGCCCTGCGGCGGGACCCCGACGAGGTCCTCCCCAGATTTCTCAGTAGGGGTCTCCTGCGGGACTGTGCCGACCGGCGGGTCTACGTCGTGGGCCCAGGCCGTACGGCGAGCGGGGGACCGGTGGTCACGGTCTTCGCCGACCTCGACCGGTTCTGGGACCGGGCCTTCCGCTCCTGTGGTGGCCAGCTCTGGGGATTTCAGCCCCAACTCACCCTCTTCCCTGCCTCGGGACCTCTCCCCCCCGCCCGAACCGCCGATTCTCCGCGCGGGCAACCCATTCGAGGCTTCGCAAGCATCGCTGGGTGGGAAGGGGGATGCAGGAGTTCTCCTCCCGCCAGGCATCGAAGGTCTTGCCTGAGCAAGGTCGTGCGTGGGGGGCTATCGAGGGCTAGTGCTAGTTATAGTTAGGAAGCGCTCCCTCGATCGGGTGAGCCGATGGTCTCAGGCCACGTACAGGGTGGCCTCCTGACCCTTGCGCACCATGGCCCCCGGCAGCGGATCCTGGCCTTGTACCGGATTCGAAGAGCAGCCCCGGCCCCGGGACTGGACCGAGACCGCCAGCCCCAGGGACTCCAGCAGGCCCTTCGCCTCGGCGCAGGTCTTGCCTCCCACGTCCGGCATGGCAAACGGCCGGGCCCCCTTGCTCACGACGAGACGCACCGAATCCCCCTTCTCCAGGCTCGTCCCGGGCTTGGGAGTCTGATCCACCACGGTACCGACCGGGGCCTCGTGAAAGACCTCGGCGCGCAGCGCGCCGAAACCGGCCTGACGCAGCGCCGCTCGGGCCTCCTCGAACCTCTTACCGGCCACGTCGGGGACCGCCGCCAGCTCGGGACCGGCCGAGACCACCAGATTCACGGGGGTCTGGGCCCTCACCTTCCCCGGCTCGGGTTCCTGGTCGAGCACGGTGCCGGGAGGCTGAGGCGCGTGCTGCTCGCGCACCTCGCCCACGATGAGGCGGGCGCCTCGAATCAGTTCCTCCGCCTCCCCCCGGCCCAGGCCACCGAGACGAGGGACATCCGCGAGGTCGGGACCCCGGCTCACGACGAGGACGACGGAGCTCCCCCTCGCCAGTAGCTTACCGGGGGCGGGACGACTTGCGACCACCTCGCCGGGCGGTGCGTCAGAGCCCACCGACCTCGATGCCGCCAGGCCGAGTCTCGCTTCGACGATGCGGCGCTCCGCCACGGCTCGAGCGAGCCCCGAGACCTCGGGGACCCGCGCGGGGCGCAGCAGGTAACCGGTCACAGCCGCCGCGATGACCACGATCGCGGCCACGCGGAGCGGCCACCGACGGCGGCGGGGATGCGTGGTGACCTCGGGGGTGACCGCCAGGGTATCCAGCGTCCCGAGCGGGACCTCGGAGGTGAGCTCCGTGACCAGCTCGGCCAGAGGCGGGGCCGCGGGGAGATCCTCCAGGGCGGCTTTCAGGTCGGTCGCCATCGCGGCGGCGCCCGGATAGCGGGCCGCAACGTCGGGATCGGTCGCCTTCAGTACCACCCGGTCGAGCGGGGCCGCCTCGGGGTGCTCGGTCGAGGGTGGGGGAACCCGAGCGGTCAGGTGCTGGTGGAGGATCCGGCCCACATCTCCCCCGAACGGCGGGGAACCACAGACAAGCTCGTGGAGCAGGCAGCCGGTCGAGTAGAGGTCGGCCCGGGAGTCGACGGCCCCTCCCCGGATCTGCTCGGGGGCGATGTAGGCCACCGTGCCCATCAGCTCCCCTGAGGTCGCCCCCGCCTCCGCCAGTCGGGCAATCCCGAAATCGGTCACCTTCACCGCGCCCCCCGCGGTCACGAGGACGTTCTCGGGCTTGATGTCCCGGTGGACGAGCCCTCGCTCATGCGCCGCGTCGAGAGCCGCCAGGACGCCGAGGATGACCTCCGCCGCCTGCCGCGGCTCAAGAGCGACCCGCCCGGCCAGGATCTCCCGGACGTTTCGGCCGCGTACGTGCTCCATCACCATGAAATAGACCGAATCGCTTCCTCCCCAGTCATAGACCTGGACGACATTGGGATGCGAGAGGCGGGCCGCCGCCTGTGCCTCCGCCCGGAATCGCTCCACGAAGCCCGGGCGGAGCGCGAGCTCGGCCGGGAGCACCTTCAGCGCCACCGTCCTCCCCAGCACGCTGTCCCGGGCTCGAAATACGGTGCCCATCCCCCCCGAGGCGATCCGGCTCACGATCCGGTACCGGCCGCCCACGCTGTCGAGGGGGAGAGCGTCCTTCATCCGCTCACTGCCCGTGAAACTTCCGAAGATGGTCGTTGTAGCGGGCCTCCAGGACCCAGAGCCTCTGGTCCACGGCCCCCAGCTTCGCCGAGAGATCGTCCAGCCGCTTGGTCACCGAGGAACTGGAGGTCCGGGCGGCGGCCAGGTCTTTCTGCAACGAGGCGATCAACCCTCGAAGCTCGGAGGTCGATCTCGCCAGCTCGGACACAGAACCCCTGATGCTCGCCAGCTCGCCCCCCATCCCCTCGTCCTTGCTTTCGACAGTCTTGCGGAGAGCGAGGATCTGATCGTTGAGCTGGGTGGTGGCGCCTGACATTTCGGAGAGCGAGCCTGACATCTCGGAGAGTGAGGTCTCTACCCGCTCGAGACGGACCTCCCTGGCTTTCTCGAGACGGAGATCTCCCGCCGCGCCCTCCTTGTTGCAGGCGGCCCCCGCGAGCGTCCCGAGCGCGGCGGGGGCAAGCAGCGCCAGAGCTCGCAAACGAGGCTTCATACCCATCACCTCCACCCAAACCGTATACCGGCGGGAGTCGCCGGAGGCGGAATTCATGGATCCGGAGCGTTCCTGCGCCGGGGTCGCGAGGCGCGAGGAGCGAGCCATGCAACCCCATACGAGCGACGAGCAACAAAGCGAGCGGGGATGCAGGGACGCTCTACCGGGCAAAGCGCCGCTTGAGGGCCTCTACGTTGGCCACATAGCGACGGGTCTGCGGAAGCATGCCCCGCGAGCGCACCGAGCGCAGTCCCTGATAGTAGCCGGCAACCGCCATGCGCTCGTCACCACCGGTGAGCTTGAGGAGGTAGGCCAAAAAGCGCACCCCGGCCTTCACGTTGTGATCGAGCTGAGCGATATTGATCTCCTCCCCCAGCAGGCGTGACCCGGTGAAGCGGCCCGTCTCGGGCATGACCTGCATCACCCCAACCGCGCCGACGTGGCTGCGCACCTGCTGCCTCCATCCGGACTCCTGCCAGGCGACGGCCTTGATCAGGGCGGGACTGACCCCGAACTGCCGGCTGTAGCGTTCCATGAGCTCCTCGACGCCTCCCGGAGCCGACGCCGGCACCCGCAGCACCTGCCCCGCCCGGATGAGGCTCGGATTGCTGATGGCATTGACCATGGCGATGGCCCCGAGCGTGGTCCCGTAGCGGGCGGCGATCATGCTGAGGTTCTCCCCCGGGCGGACCCGGTGGAAGGCGACGGTCCGGGCCCGGCTTCCCCCGGACGGGGGTGGGG
>JBOGWM010000254.1:0-19279 GCA_050693695.1 Actinomycetota bacterium | reverse complement strand
TGATCCACTCGGCGGGGGCGCTGCCGGCCGAGCGCACGTGCACGCGACCCTCGCCCAGGTGGTCGAGCAGGGCGGCCGCCATCTGCGAGCGCCCCGCATTGTGGACACAGACGAACAGCACTTCGGGAATCTCCTTCATGACGCTTCCTTTCGCTTGCCAGTCCTTTCCCTCAGACGATCGGACGGCTGTTCGCGAGCTCCGGGGGAAGGGGGCTCGACCTCCGACCGAGGATGCGGTACGAGGATATCGGGAGCGATCTCGGCGACGGTCGGGTACAGGAACCGGACCACCGCGATCGCCACGGCGGCGCCGAGGAGCTGTGCACCCATGAAGGCGGGCGCCGAGGCAGGCGCGATGCCGGCGAAGGTGTTGGTGAACATGCGGGCGGCCGTGACCGCCGGGTTGGCGAAGCTCGTCGAGGCGGTGAAGAAGTACGCCCCGCCGATATAGGCCCCGACGGCGAAGGGGGCCACCGACGCCCTTTGGGACCGGAGGGCCCCGAAGATCACGAGCAGCAGCCCGAACGTGGCGATCACCTCGGCCAGCCAGAGGCCGGGGGAGCGGCGGACGGTGGTCGAAAGCTCGACGCCGGGGAGCGAGAACATGAGGTTGGCGAGGATTACTCCCAGGACCCCGCCCGCGGCCTGCACCGCCATGTAGGCTGCGGCTTGCCCCGTGGTGAGCCCCCCGAACACTCGATCGGCGAGCGTCACTATGGGGTTCAGATGAGCACCCGACACCGGGCCCACCGCCACGATGATGGCAACGAGGGCAGCCGCCGTCGCTGCCGCGTTCTCGACCCGCTGCAGTCCCACATCGCCTGGCGACATGGCGGATGCGGCGATCCCAGAGCCGACGACCGCGATGAGCAGCAGGGCCGTGCCGATGAACTCCGCAACCAGCCGTCGGGGAAGCGGGGGCGGCGCAGGCCGTGCGCTCATCCTGGGACGCTCCTCACATTGATGACTATCGATATTCGGATCTTGCCGTATGGATCGACGGCTGTCAATATTGACCTATGTCAAAGCGACGCCTCCCCATGGCGGAGACCGGCGAGGACGCCGAGGTCTGCTGTCCCTCGGATCTGCCCACGCCGCTCGATGAAGGAGAGGCGAAGGAGCTGGCCCGGCGGTTCGCGGCCCTGGCGGATCCGGCTCGGCTCCGCCTGTTTGCTCTGATCGCTGCACAACCGGCTGGAGAGGTGTGCGCCTGCGCCCTCGTCGAGCCCCTTGGACGATCGCAGCCGACGGTAAGCCACCATCTGCGGGTCCTCTACGAGGCCGGACTCGTCGACCGGGAGCGGCGCGGGTCGTGGGTCTGGTACCGCGCGGTACCCGCTCGCCTGGAGGCGCTCACGGCCGCCATCGGTTCGGTCGCCGTTTCCGCTATGACCTAGCTCGGATGATCTCCCCAGCGCTCGAATGGGTGACCCGAGGGGCGCTTTCGATGATGTGGCAGAACGTACCCGGGTGAGGCGCCCCTGTCGCCACTCGTTCGACGTTGCATCCTTTTTCGGCCGGACCCGTCTCCATGTGAGAGGGATCGATCGATACGAGATTGGCCCTCGAGCATGGACCCGAGGACCGGACCAAGGAGGCGAGATGTCAAGACAAGCGAGCGTTACTACAGCCGAGCGGCCCACGCCGGCACGCAGGATCGAGGTCGACTTCTTCTACCTCGACTTGGAGACGTGTTCTCGATGCGTTGGCAGCGACCAGAGTCTGCGCAAGGCCCTCGACGTGGTTCGACCGGCGCTCAGGACGAGCGGAGTCGAGGTCGAGTTGCGAAAGACGCTCGTCGAGACCGAGGACCAGGCGCGAGCACTTCGGTTTGCGAGCTCTCCGACCATCCGGGTGAACGGCCGGGACATCGGTGGAGAGCTCAAGGAGACGAGCTGCGCCGACTGCGATGAGCTCTGCGCCTGCGAGGGGACAACCGACTGCCGCATGTGGCTGTATGAGGGCGAGGAATACAACGAGGCGCCGGTCGCGCTGATCGTCGACGCGATCCTCGGCGAGGTCTACGGCGGCGGACGACCGCAGGCCGCCGAGGCAAGCCCCTACGACGATGTCCCCGACAACCTCAAGCGCTTCTTCATGAGGAGGTCCGCCAGGCAAGCGGCGGGGAAGCCGACCACAAAGACCCAAGAGACATCGCTCTGCTGCTCTGGCGAGGACCAGACGACCTGCTGCGAGCCCTCGATGAAGGCTTCATGCTGTGAGCCGGGCGTCCAAGCCTGCGGCTACGGGGCCGAGCGGGGTCATAGCGCCGATGCATCCGCGCCCGTCGCGCGCCGGTGATCGCGTCGATGGTACATTCGTTTCTTCAGTGAGCTTTCGGGGCATCGTGTGCCCGCGTGTCTACTCCTCGAACGGGTGGCCCACCAGGCGCTCGTAGGCGTCGAGGTAGCCGGCCCTGGTGCGCTCGATGACTTTCGGTGGCAGATCGGGGGGAGGGGGGCTGCGGTCCCAGTCCCGGGCATCGAGCCAGTTTCTCAGGTACTGCTTGTCGAGGGGAGGGGGGCTTGTCCCGGGGGCCCATTGGTCGGCGAGCCAGAAGCGGGAGGAGTCCGGGGTGAGCGCCTCATCCGCGAGTATCACCTCGCCCTCCGACAGTCCGAACTCGAATTTGGTGTCGGCCACGATGATGCCGCGCTCTTGGGCATGGTCGACCGCTCTCAGGTACAGATCGATGGCGTAGTCCTTGCCCACCTCCAGGGTCCCCGGAGGACACAGGGCCGCCGCTTGCTCCTCGGTGATGTTCTGGTCGTGGCCCTGCGTCGCCTTGGTGGCCGGGGTGAAGATGGGCTCGGGAAGCTTCTCGGCCTCCTCCAGTCCCGAGGGCAGTTTCACCCCGCAGACCGCCCCGCTCCGCCGGTAGTCCGCCCAGCCGGATCCGGTCAGGTACCCGCGCACCACGAACTCCACCGGCAGCATCTCCAGCCGCTCGACGATCATGAACCGACCCTCGATACCAACAACTGCCTGGACGAGGCCGGGCATGAGCCCCTGAGCGCAGGACGCCAGACAGTGGTTGGGGCAGATGTCCTTGGTCATCTCGAACCAGAAGACGCTCATCCCGGTGAGCAGCTTGCCCTTGTCGGGGATACCCTGAGCCATCACCACGTCGTAGGCGGAGATGCGGTCGGTGGCGACGAAGAGCAGCATACCTCCGACGCCCACATCGAAGATCTCTCTCACCTTCCCCGAAGACACATGCGGTAGGGAAAGGTGAAGACGCGTCAGCGCCTCCGGGGTAGCGCTCACTAGCTCTGGAGGCGGTCCAGTCTCGAGATCACCCGGCCGGCATGGCGGAGATAGCGAGATTCGTCGAAGCACCCCTCGATCTGGCCCACCTCCAGGCGCCGGGAGGCTTCAGGATGACCCTTGAGGAGATCTCCAAGGTGGGTCCCGGTCTTCTGGGACTCCATGGCCAGCTCCTGAACCAGGCGGTAGGCCTGATCCCGGCTCATCCCGGCATCGATCAGGGCGAGCAGGACCGCCTGAGAGAACAGGAGGCCGTGGGAGGCGTCAAGGTTGGCTCGCATGCGCTCAGGATAGATCACCAGTCCCTCGAGGATCTCGGCTGCCTCCGCCAGCATGAAGTCGAGCGCCAGGCAGGCATCGGGCAGCATCACGCGTTCGACGCAAGAGTGAGAGATGTCCCGCTCATGCCAGAGCGCGATGTTCTCGATCGCCGGGATGAGCGAGGCCCGCACCACCCGAGCCAGGCCGCAGAGCCGTTCGCAGCGCCAGGGATTGCGCTTGTGGGGCATGGCCGAGGATCCCTTCTGTTCCCCGGAGGCGAAGGGCTCCTCCACTTCTCGCACCTCGGTCCGGGCGAGGTGGCGGATCTCGGTGGCGATACGCTCGATGCTCCCGGCGAGGACGGCCACACAGGAGACGAACTCCGCGTGCCGGTCTCGGGAGATCACCTGGGTGGCGGCGGCGTCGGGCTCCAGACCGAGGCGGCGGCAGACGTATTCCTCGACCTCGGGAGGGAGTTGACTGTAGGTCCCCACCGCTCCCGAGAGCTTGCCCACCGAGATCGCCGTCCGGGCCCGGGCCAGGCGCTCCCGTCCTCGACCCACCTCGTTGGCCCACCCGGCCGCCTTCAGCCCGAAGGTGATGGGCTCGGCGTGAACGCCGTGGGTCCGGCCCGCCATGACGCTGCTGACGTGCTCCCGGGCGAGGGCGACCACCACGGCGATCAATCGGTCCACGCCATGGGTCAGGAGCTCCGCGGCCTCCCGAAGCTGCAAGGCCAGAGCGGTATCCAGGACATCGGAGGAGGTCATCCCGTAGTGAAGGTGGCGGGCGGCGGGGCCGATGCGACCGGCGACGTCGTCCAGGAAGGCGGCGACGTCGTGGCGGGTCCTGGCCTCGATCTCACGGATTGCCTCGGCATCGAAGGAGGCCCCGGCCCGGATCTCCAGCAGGGCGGCGGCCGGGACGTCCCCCCGGGCGGCCCTGGCCTCGACGGCCAAGACCTCGATGCGGAGCCAGTGAGCGAGCTTGCGCTCCTCGCTCCACACCGCGGTCATCTCGGGCCGGCAATAGCGGTCAATCATCGGCGCCCGGCTTCGCCTCGCCATCGATGCTCTCGATGTACTCGTAGCCGCTCCCACCACAGCGGGGGCAGCGCACCCACTCGGGCACCCCCTTGTCGTTGACCACCAGGACCATTCTGTCCCCATCACAGCGGGTACAGCGCTTCACCGGCAGGTCGTCGTCACGTCGTCGTCCCATGCTCCTCCAGCTCCTTCTTGAAGGTGCGCAGCTGGTGCGCCAGCTCGGGCCGGGAGAGGGCCAGGATCTGCACCGCCAGGACCGCGGCGTTGGTGGCGCCGTCGAGCCCCACGGTCGCCACCGGGACTCCGGAGGGCATCTGCACCGTGGAGTAAAGGGCGTCGGCCCCACCCAGGTGCTCGGTGAAGATGGGGACCCCGATCACGGGGAGGATGGTATTGGCTGCCATCACCCCGGCCAGATGCGCCGCCCGGCCGGCGGCCGCGATCACGACCTCCAGCCCACGCTCCTCGGCGAGCCTGGCGTACTCGTGGGCGCGCTCGGGGCTCCGGTGAGCGCTGACCACACTCGACTCGTAGGGGATCCCAAAGCGATCGAAGATCACCTCCGCGGCCTGCATCTTCGGTTGGTCGGAGTAGCTGCCCATCACGATCCCCACCAGGGGACCCTTCGTCTCTGCCTCTGCCATCGATGCCCTCCCCCCTCAAGTGGGGACATGTCCCCCGGCTCTCCGATCGTCCGTCTCAAAGCCTGGACCGGGCCGGCCCCCCACCGCAAATCCGAGCTCCGATGTCGGATCGATACCATATCCCTTCGAAGGAGATCTTCCGTATGGCGCCGTAGGCTCTCCGACTCGCCTCGGCATGATCCGCGCCCAACGCGCTCACCGTCGCCACCCGCCCCCCGGAGGTCCGAAGCGTCCCTCCCGCATCCAGGGTCGTGCCAGCGTGGAACACGGGAAGGCCGCTCAACGAGGCCGCCTCCCCCAGCCCGGAGATGGGCAATCCGGTCCGGCACGGCCCGGGATAGCCTTCCGACGCGGCCACCACCGCCACACATGCCTCGTCCCGCCACCTGAGGCCAACGCCGGCCAGGGCGCCCTGCGTGGAAGCCACGATCACCTCCGCCAGATCGCCGTCCAGTCTCGGGAGCAAGGTCTGCGTCTCGGGATCTCCGAAGCGGCAGTTGAACTCGAGGACCTTGGGCCCGTCCTCGGACAGCATGATCCCGGCGTAGATCACGCCCGTGTAGGGCTCCGCTTCCTCCGCAAGCGCCGCCGCAACCGGCTCGAGGATCTCGTCCAACACTTCTCCGAACACCGCCTCGGTGCAGGCGGGGACGGGAGAGTGAGAGCCCATCCCACCGGTGTTCGGTCCCCGATCGCCATCGTTGGCCCGCTTGAAATCCTGAGCGGGCGGCATCGCCAGAATGGTCTTGCCATCGCAGAAGGCAAGGATGGAGAGTTCCTCACCCTCGAGGCGCTCCTCAATCACGACTCGTTTTCCCGCCTCGCCGAACACACGGCGCGCCATGGCGCCCTCGACAGCCGCGCGGGCCTGGGCCTGATCGTCGCAGACCACGACCCCCTTCCCGGCCGCCAGCCCGTCGGCTTTGACCACCAGGGGGCCCTTCAGGCGCTCGACATAGTCGAGCGCCTCCTCGCAACGGTCGAAGGCGGCTCCCTCGGCAGTCGGGATTCCCTTGCGCTTCATCAAAGACTTGGCCCAGGACTTGCTTCCCTCCAGACGGGCCCCCGCCTTCCCCGGTCCGAAGACCCGCATCCTCCGTTCCCTGAGAAGGTCCGCCAGGCCCTCCACCAGTGGGACTTCCGGGCCCACCACCACCAGATCAATCCGCTCACCGGCGGCCAGGGCTGCCAGACCGGCCAGATCATCCGCCCCCACCGGAGCGCACTCCCCCACCTCGGCCATCCCCGGGTTCCCCGGAGCGCAGATGAGCCGGTCCACCAGGGGGCTGCGCGACAACGCCCAGGCCAGCGCGTGCTCCCGACCTCCACCTCCCACCAGCAGCACCCTCACGCCGGCGCCTCTATCCGGGGTGATGAACGGGTTGAGGGTGGTGGGCCTCGAGGGCGTCGGGGGAGCGGGTCACGGTCTCGGCGGCGTCGGGTCCCACGGAGATCTGGGTTACCGGCACGCCCACCAGCGTCTCGAGGCGTTCCACGTAGGCTCGGGAGGCGCCGGGCAGGTCGGACCAGCTCCTCGCCTCGCCGATCTCGGCCATCCATCCCGGCCACTCCTCGTACACGGGGACCGCCTTGTGGAAGATGGACTGGTGAGGCGGGAAGCTCTCGTAGCGCCGGCCCTCATGCTCGTAGGCAACGCAGAGCCGGATCCGCTCGAAGGCCGACAGCACGTCCAGCTTGGTCAAGAAGATCTCCGTCAGGGAGTTCAACCGAGCAGAGTAGCGAAGGATCACCGCGTCGAACCAGCCGCAGCGTCTCTTGCGCCCGGTGGTCGCCCCGTACTCCACCCCGCGCTCCCCCAGGATGTCCCCCTCCGGACCCCTATCCTCGGTCGGGAAGGGCCCCTCGCCGACTCGGGTGACATACGCCTTGGTGACTCCGATGATGCGGTCGATCGCACGGGGTCCAACTCCGGCCCCGGTACAGGCGCCGCCGGCCACGGGGTTGGAGGACGTGACGAACGGATAGGTGCCGTGGTCGAGGTCGAGCAGCGTGCCCTGCGCCCCCTCGAAGGCCACGTTCTGGCCGGCATCGAGGGCCGCGTGCACCTCGGCCACGGTATCGGTGATGTAAGGTCGGAGACGCTGCGCGAACGTCATGTACTCCTCCACGATGGCGTCCGCCCTCATCGGGAGCCGCCCATAGATCTTGGCGAGCACGAGGTTCTTCTCTCGGAGCGCTACCTCGAGCTTCTGGACGAAGATCTTGGCATCGAGCAGATCCTGCACTCGGATGCCGATGCGGGCGGCCTTGTCCGCGTAGGCCGGGCCGATGCCACGACGGGTGGTCCCGAGCTTGAGCTTGCCGAGGCGCCGCTCCGTCAACCGGTCGAGCTCCCGATGGTAGGGCATGATGAGGTGGGCGTTGACCGACAGGCGCAGGCGGGCCGTGGAGACCCCCCTGGCCTCCAGCCCGTCCATCTCCTCGATCAGGATCGCCGGATCCACGACCACGCCGGGGCCGATGACCGGGGTGATGTGCGGGTAGAGCACCCCGGCGGGGAGAAGGTGCAGTTTGAAGGTCTCGCCTCCCACAATGACCGTGTGGCCGGCGTTGTTCCCGCCCTGATAGCGCACGACCATGTCCATACGGTCGGCCATGAGGTGCGTGACCTTGCCCTTTCCCTCATCTCCCCATTGGGTTCCGACCAGGGCTATCGCGGGCATCTACCGCCGCCGTTCAGAGGTGGTCCGCACGAGTATCCGATTTGACGCTCAGTTTACCGCTTAGCGATCGATGCGGAACTTGACGCGAACATGCGTAAGGTACTCTTTGATCTCATTACTCTCAATATTACAGGAGGTCTCGAGCACCTCCATGGTCTCGATGTTCCGCAGCGTTTTTCCTGCCTCGGCCAGGGCTTCCTGAGCGGCATGGATCCAGCTCTGCGAGGACACACCCACAAGATCAATTGTCTTCACAACGGGCAAGCGTCACCTCCTTACCTAATGAAGCACATGCCCTCTCTCGAAACCGGCAAGCGATTCTAGGCGGTAGAGGCGGCAACCCACAAACTGATAGCCGGTAAAGCCATCCTTCGGGGGTTTTAGCGTCTCGGGCACCAACTCCGGAAGGCGATCCGCTCTGCCGCTTCGGCTTCGGTCGTCGAGCTTTGCTCACCTCATCCGATAGAGCCGTCCGAGCTTGAGGCAGCGGCCCGAGAGCCCGCCCGGCGTCAGAGCTTGCGACCTGAGCCTCGAGCCCGCGACCTTCCTCGACGGGTTGAGAACACGAGCGCCGGCTGCGGGACCTTGAGACCCTGGCGCTCGAACTCCTCGTGTAATTGAAGCTGTCGCGCCAGGCGCCCCACCTCGTTCTGCTGCTCGGGGGTGACCAGCGTGACGCCGGTGCCGCTGCGTCCGGCCCGCGCGGTGCGTCCCACCCGGTGCAGGTAGGCCTTGTGATCTTCGGGGGGATCGAAATTGATGACGTGGCTGATCCCATCCAGATCCAGGCCGCGGGCGGCGATGTCGGTGGCGATCAAGGTCGTGACGGCCCCCGTCGCGAAACGATCGAGGGAACGCTCTCGATGCTTCTGGGGCATGTCCCCGTGGATGGCGGAGGCGACGATGCCATGGGAGCGGAGCTTGAACGCGAGGCGATCCGCTCCCCGCCTGGTCCGGACGAAGACGAGGGCCAACCCGCGCTCCTGACGCAACAGATCGACCAAGGCGACCAGCTTCTCTCCGGAGGTCACCTTGAGGAAGTGATGATCGAGGTGCTCGACCGTGGGCTTGGCCGAGGCGACCTCGTGGCGCACCGGCTTGGTCGTATAGGCGGCCGCCAACCGGCCCACCTCTCCGTCGAGGGTGGCCGAGAAGAACATGGTCTGGCGCTTTTTGGGGATGCGGCGCACGATGCAGTCGACTTGGGGCTGAAAGCCCATGTCGAGCATCCGATCAGCCTCGTCGAGGACGAGGATCCGGACACGGTCGAGCCGAAGCAGCCCCCGCGACACGAGGTCCTCGAGGCGCCCGGGAGTAGCGACGACGATATGGCTGCGACACGCCCTCTTGGCCTGGTCGTGCAGGCCCACCCCCCCGTAGACGGCACAGGTCTCCAGGCCGTGGGAGCTCGCAACGGGAGCAAGGTCATCGGTGACCTGCGCGGCGAGCTCGCGGGTCGGGACGAGGATCAACGCGGAGGGCCTGGGCTCATCCGGACGGAGGAGCTCGGCGATCGGCACCGCGAAGGCAAGCGTCTTGCCCGTGCCGGTCCGGCTCTTGGCGAGGATGTCGCGCCCGGCGAGGGCGTCGGGGATGACGAGTGTCTGGACTGCAAACGGAACAGTGATGTCCTGGCGGGCCAGGGCATCGGCGATGGCCGGGGACGCGCCCAGCTCTTCGAAAGTTTGGGGGTACAAGATTCACTCCTTGTCGGCGGCCCCGGGGGGCCTTGGTCGGCGAGGATTCAGATCGCCGACGAACTACCGAAAGGAGCCAGACGAGCGAAGCCTCAACGGGATAGCGGCGCCATCCCTGAATCACAATGGTAGCATGGCCCGCCGTTCACCGGAGGAAGGCCTTCACCTCCGAGATCTCGATGGAGCGGGAGTCCCCCTCCCCGCCAGAGACCGGTACCAGCTTCGTGATCCAGATCATCCAGTAGCGATGCTTGCCGCTGGCCGAGAAGACGTGGCGCTCGCCGGCGGTCTCCCCCGGACCCGGCTCGCTCCAGCGCTTCCCGTCATCGGAGTGGCGTAGCGCCCCGATCCATCCCGAAGTGGGCGAGGACACTTGCAGGCCCCCCAGCTCCGTCGCCTCGCCGAGATCGATCCAGAGGCCCACTCCGGGCTTGAGTCCCCCGAAGTCCGCACGAGTGTAGGACTGGGCTCGCCAGAAGGTGCCGGGATTGCCGTCGAAGGCGCGAGGGACCAGGCTGTCTTTCTCGGAGCCATCCCCGGGCGGGGGGTCGTAGGTGCCGCCTCCACGGATCTGCGCGCTCTGTCCCTTCGCTTCCGAGGAAGAGCGGGGAGGAGCAACCCGGATCCAGTTGGGCAGCTTCAGAACCACCAGGATCAGGCCCACCGCGAGCAGGACCAGGCCCAGCGTGGGGGCCAGCCATCGCCCCTCGCTCTTGAAGAAGGAGGGCTTCTGGAGGACCGCGATTCGGCCGGTGGGCGGGGCCGGAGCCACGGGCGGGGGCGACGTCGAGGTCCCGGTGATCGATCGCAGGGCCGCACTCATCTCGGCGGCGTGGTCGAAGCGAGCCGAAGGGGAGGGAGCGAGGGCGCGAACGATCACGGCATCGAGCCCTTTCGGCACATCGGGACGAAGGTCGCGGGGATGGCGTGGCCGGCGACGACGTGAGCTCAGCGCCGCCTCCACATCCTTGTCTTCGAAGGGAGGCCGGCCGCAGAGGGCCTCGAAGAGGATGACTCCCAGCGAATAGAGATCGCCTCGAGGCCCCGAGGCCCCGCCCATCAGGATCTCGGGGGGCATATACCGCAGCGTCCCCAGCACCTCCCCCGTAGTGACGAGGTCCGCGTCGGCGGCCGCGTAGGCGATCCCGAAATCGGCCACCTTCGGCCAGCCGGACTCGGTCAGCAGGATATTGGCGGGCTTGATGTCTCGATGGATCACTCCACAGGAGTGGGCGTAGGCGAGAGCCTCGCAGATCTGCGCGCCCAGCACGCTCACGCGCGAGGGGTCGAGGGGCCCCTCCTCGGCCAGGAGGGCCGCGAGTGAGCCTCCCGCCAGGTATTCCATCACCAGGAAGAGCGCCCCAAGGTGCTCGCCCGTGTCATAGATCGAGACGATGTTCGGATGCGTCAGCGCCCCCGCGGCCGTGGCCTCCAGGCGGAACCGGTCGCAGAAGGCCGGATCGGCGGCGAGGTGCGAATGCAGGATCTTCACGGCGACCTTGCGTCCGAGCACCTCGTCTCTGGCCACCCAGACCGTCGCCATGCCACCGGACTCGAGTGGGTCCAGGAGATGGTACCGACCGGCCAACGCGGTTCCGGCAAGCCTGGGATCGGCCATGTTAGGCATCGTACCCATCACCTCGGAGCTCGCGAGCTACAACTTGAGCAATAGCGGCCTTCCGGGTCAATTCTGATGCCTGTCGCCACCGCTGACCACCCCAGCTTTCATGAACTTTTATGAATTGAATATGGATCAAACAGCCCCCCACCCCTTGAGACCATCCGATCAGAGCGTCCGGCGCGCCAGGCCTCTCATCCAGCCAAGCTCCTCCAACCGAAGGATTCTGGTCAGCGACGCATACAGCCCCAACCCCACCCCCGTGGCCACGAGGACCGGGATCAACTGGCCACCGAAGCCTTGCCCGCCGAGGGCCCGCTCCAGCACCCGGGCCGTTGCCCAGGCCCCTCCCCCGGTGACGGCTGCGGCCAGGACCGAGAGGGCGAAGCTGCGGCGGAGCTCGCGAGTGTCAAAGCCTCCCAGCCTCCGGGAGAGCAGCCTGAAGGAGATCACCGATGCGAAGAGGTATGAAGCGGCATGACCCACGGCAAGCCCGGCCACCTTCGCGCTCTCATCGGCAAGCGCGGCGAAGAGAGCGAGATTGACCGCGATGTTGACCGCGAAGGCCCCGAAGTTGACGAGCATGGGAGTGCGGGTGTCCCCCAGAGCCTGAAACGAACGCAGGAGGAGGTGGAACACGGAGAAAAAGAGGATGCCGGGGGCCCATGCTCGAAGCACCAGGGCGATCAGCCGGGTGGAGGCCTCCGTCGCCACCCCGTGCTCGAGCAGGACTCGCACCACCCCGGGGGCGATGGCGAGGTACCCGGCGATGGCGGGCAGGACGATGAAGATGCTCGCCCTCAGTCCCTGGATCAACCGGCGCCCGAACCCCACCCGATCGCCCGCCACCGCCCGCTCGGCGAGATCCAGACCCAGGACCGTGGAGATGGAGACCACGAACAGGCCGAAGGGAAGCTGGAAGAGGTTGAAGGCGGTCTGGTAGGCGGTGACGCCTCCCTGCACCCTGGTGGCCAGTACCAGGGTGATCCAGAGGCCGACCTGGTTGGTGGCGACGTAGCCCAGGGTGTAGGCGGCGAGCCGACCAAGGCGGCGGACGTCGGCATCCAGGACCCCGACCCCCCACGAATGGCGCCAGCCCACCCGGCGCATGACCACCCAGGGCGCCAGGCCCATCGCCGCCACCCCGGCCGTGGTCCCGAGCCCCAGAAGAAGCCTGCCCGAGAACGGCACGGAGGCCGGCGACCGAAGCAAGGGGGGAACCGTCACGGCGAAGACGAGGAACGTCGCCGTGACGATCAGGTTATTGAGGACCGGGACGAACATGGGGACGCCGAAGCGCCGGTGGGCATGGAGGATCGCGGTGGAGATGGTCGAGAACCCGTAGAAGAGGATCTGGGGGACGAAGAGGCGGAGAAGAAAGGTCCCGAGCGCCTGCTGGGAGGCCAGGTTGGGTCCGGGCGCTCTGAGGGCGGTATAGAGTCGGAATATCGAGGGAGCGAAGAGGAGCCCCAGGATCATGAACGCTCCCAGCACGATCATGGCGGCATTGGTGACCCGAGACACGAAGCGCCAGGCAGCCTCCGGACCCGAGCGCTCCCGGACCTCCACGTACACCCGCAGCAAGACCGCGGAGAGCACGCCTCCGACCACGAGCTCGTAGAGGATGTTCGGAGTCGTGTTGGCCAGGTTGTACGTGTCGGCCAGGCGGGTCTCGACCACCCCCAGGGCGTAGGCCATGGCTGCGATGCGAAGAAAGCCGGTGAGCCGGGAGAGCGCGGTGCCCGCCGTGGCGATCGCGGCCCCTCGGCCGATGGGCGCGGGGGCGTCTTCCGGGTCCGGTGCCGGAGCGCCCCCCGGGTCTCCCCCGGATGCCGGGTCCCTTCCGGGCGACCCGCCGAGGGGCTTCATCCGGCGGCTCGCGGCGTCACCCGGCGCCGCAAGAGGCCTCCGAGCCAGGAGCCGACAAGATAGGCGGCAGCTCCTCCGGTGATCGCCAGCGCCACCATGTTGTAGGCGGTGGAGCGGACCACCAGCCGCCGGGAGTCGATGGTCAGCCCCTGTCTCGAAGTGAGCAGGGTCACCCGAAGGGGGAAGGTCCCGGTGGCCTGAGCATTGGCCCTCACCTCGACAGTCTGGGCTCTCGGCTGCAGCGTCACCGGGAAGCAGACGCTGGCGGGCGGGCCAACGGGGCAACGCCGGCCTCCGGGAAACGTGAGCTTATCCGACTCCAGACGGATCAGGACCTCCACCGGGTAATCCACCCTGGACTGGATCACGAGGGGAACCTTTCCCCTGCGGGAGGTGAGGGTGATGGTCTGGGAAGCGGGGGCCCGGATCTTGGAGAACTCGGTCTTGACCTTGGATTCGATCAAGCGCGCGAACGAGGCATCCCGACCGCCTGCCGCCCTTCCCCACAGATCCGTGCTCTGCGCCGCCAGGAACGATCGATGGATCTGGCCCAGGGGACCCGAGATCTCGGTGGGGGGGACGAGATCGGCGTATCGATCGATGGCTCGACGGGCGGATCGAAGGGCGTCGAAGTACTCCCTGCCGGGGGCCTCCGGCCCCGCCTTCATCACGGTCTCCGAAGACGCCAGATCCTCGGTGCGGCCGTTGCTCAGCTCCGAGAGAAGCTGATCGGGAGTGCGCCCGACCATCCAGGGAGAGCGCGCCAGCGCATCAAGGAGCCCGTTGATGATCGTGGGATCGGCTGACCAGTCCTGCGGCGCCACCAGCGTCACCCCACGGCCCTGCGCCGGACGCTCCAGCATGATGGTGGCGGTCTCCGCGAGAAGGCGCTGACGGGCCTGAATGGGACCCACGCCCTCTTCCGGCGTCAGCCGGGAGGCGAGCGTGGCGTCCTCCACGACCGCCCTCACCGCTCCGATCCTGGTACGGAGCCCCACCGGGTTCCCCGGGGTGAGGGTGGGAGCTTGCCTGGCCGGCCGAATCGAGACCGGGGACAGAATGAGCTGCGACACCTCCAGACGTTGTAGCAGCGCCAGCGTCGGCTCATCGAGAAGCCCCCCGGCCGGGAGGAACCAGCCGGGGAGGGGATCGAACCCCAACCCATACCGGAGCCGGCTTCTCGTCTCCTCCACCTGGGGCCGAACCTGATCGGCCAGGTCCGCCCGGACGAGGGCGGGGAGGGAGGCATTGGAGTAGGAGGGAGCGATGATGCGGGTGCCGGGACGGCGCACCGCAACCCGCATTCTCTCCAGCGTGGCCGCCGCTGCCTGCGCCGGGGGATCCGACGCCTCGACCAGCCCGGTCCTGGAGCGCTCCAGGACCGCGTATCCGTCGGCGGCATCCGCGAGGCTGTCCGTGAGGAGGCCGCTCGGGGCCAACGTCACGGGGACGTCTGGATGAGCGTCAAGGGCTTCGAGAATCCGGGTCAGCCGGCCCCCGGCGATGGCGTTGCCGAGGCTCTGTCCGATCATCCTGCCCTCGGGGTCGAAGACCGGCGGGGCATCGAGGGGGATGACCAGGGCGACCCGCAACGGCTCGGATGGCGCCCGGGCGAAATAGATCAGCTCCGTCTCCACCGGAGGGATGGGGACGCCGCCGGTCCGCACGACGATCCACATCGGATACACTCGATCCTCGGCGCTGCCAAAGAAGGAGATCTCCGAGAGGGGCTTCTCCACGGTGATGGCGCCGGTGGAGAAGGGTGGGATGGTGACACCCGAGACCAGGGTGTCACTCCAGCGCAGTTGCCGGGCCAGCCTCCCGCCTTTGAAGGATCGGCTCAGCTCGGATCGGCTGCGGGGTCCATCGAAGATCGAGATCCCGATCCGGGGATCGACGATGGGCTGTTCGCCCCGATTGGTGATCTCGAGGCCAATCCGTAACATCCCATCGGGACCCAGCCACGGGGGGAATTCGCTGAGGCGGACCCTGGGAAGGGCCACCGGAGCGGGCGTGGGGGCGGCGACAGGTTGTCCGGGTGCGACCGCCGCCGCGGCCGAGGTACCCCTCGGGTCGCCTTCCGCTCGGGGCGAGAGGGTGGGCAGGACGAAGAGGCCGAAAGACGCCAGACCGGCAAGAAGACGGAGGACCCCGTTGCGCCACATCAACCGGAGGATAGCGCCGCAACCTCCAGTCCTGCGTAGGCGACGGCCAGCACAGCCACGACGAGAGCCACCACGCTTCGAAGCCGCTGCTCCGATGACCGGATCGTCACGAGGGCGCCCATCCGGGCGCCGGGGACCATGCCGATGCCCAGCAGGAAGGCAATCCGCCAGTCCACGTTGCCCACCAGCCCCTGAGCGATGAGGTTGGGGGTGGCGATCCAGGCGATCACGGCGAGAGAGGTCCCCAGGGCGAGCTTGGTCGGAAATCGAAGGAGGCGGATGAAAGCCGGGACGAGCAAGAAGCCACCGCCGATCCCGAGCAAGCCGGCCAAGAAGCCGGCTGCCAGCCCCAGAGCGAACAGAGGCCCGGTCGAGCGGCGAGGGGATGGGAGGACCTTCGGCTTCTCTCGGGCGGGGAGGGAGCGCAGCGCCAGGAAGAAGAGCAGCCCCGCGGTCATGAACATCAGAACGTGACCGTTCACCTGGCGGGTGAGGAAAGCCCCCGCCACCGCGCCAGCCCCCGCGGGCGCGCCCGTGCGGGAAACGCTGCGGGTATCGACCAGGCCCTGCCGGTGGTACGTCCACGCCCCGGTGAGCGTCGTGGGAAGCATCGCCGGGACCGTCGTCCCCAGCGCAAGATAAGGGGGGACGCCGAGGAAGCGGAGCAGGGGGGTGGCCACGAGTGCGCCTCCCAATCCCAGAGCCCCCGAGAAAGCGCCCGCCGCGATGCCGGCGAGGATGAAGTCCAGGGTTCTCATCCGATAGAGAAGCTTCCCCTTGCGAGGTCCGTTAGCCTACCGCCACGATCCCGAAAAATGCCTCCCGGTTGAAGCCATCGTCGCCATTCTCGTCCAGGTAGTTGTCGCTTACCGTGAATGAGACTCCGCCATTCGCCGGGTTGTAGGACACACCGCCGATCCGCACTTTGATCTGGTTGAGTTGGTGATCTGCTCTGGCGAAGTCGAGATCCCATCCCATCAGAAGAACGCTAACGCAATCACGTCGGAAGCCCAATCCGATGGGGACCGTGAAGGGCTTGCTGAAGCTGTTGCCGAAATCCGAGCTCCTTCCCGTCGTGCCGGCTCGGAAGAGGCATTTGGTGAGGCTCGCGACGGCGGCAAGCTCCCCAGCGGTCTCCTCCGCGAAGAGCGTCGCCACTCCCGGCCCTGTCTCAAGGTCATGCGTTGTACCGTGAACATCGTGAGTCGTAGCTCGGAGACCTCGGAGAGGCGAACCTCGGTACTGGTGGTCGGCGGCGCCCTCACCGGGCTGTCCAGCGCCCTGTTCCTGGCCAGGCACGGCGTGCGGTGCCTGCTGGTGGAACGCCATCCGGGCCTGCTCATCCATCCCCGCCTGCGAGGCATCAACCCCCGCACGGTGGAGCTGTATCGCCAGGTCGGTCTGGAGCCGGCCATCCTGGCCGCCAGCAGCATGAACGGTGAAGCATTCAAGTGGATCGCGGTGCGCGCCGAGACGCTGGCGAGCGAGGAATGGATTCCGGCCGAAGAGCAGGGAGGCGTCGAAGGGCTCGAAGAGGTAAGCCCATGTTCGATCGTCCCCATCGACCAGGACAAGCTGGAGATACTTCTTCGGGCCAAGGTTTCGGAGCTCGGCGCGGACGTGCGATTCTCCACGGAGCTGACCTCGTTCCGCCAGGATGACACCGGAGTCACCGCGGTCATCAAAGACCGGCGAACCGCGGATGAGTCCACCGTGCGAGCGGACTACCTCATCGCTGCGGATGGGTATGCGAGCCTCATCCGGCAACACCTCGGCATCGGCCTGGACGGCCCCGGTGTCTTCGTCAACACCATGACCGTCCTGGTCGAGGCGGACCTCCGACCGGCGTTGCGCGGACGGCGGTTCAATATCGCCTACCTGCAGCGGCCCAAACCGGGCTCGGGCGTGCTGGCCCACGACACCACCGGTCGTCGCTGGATCTTCGGCACCGGGTATTCCCCGGAGCGGGGCGAGTCGGTCCGGGATTACTCCGACGAGCGGTGCGTCGAGCTGGTCCGTGAGGCGTCGGGCCTGCCCGATCTGGCAGTCACGATCCATCCCCAGATCCCCGGCACCAACCTCAAGGTACTCGGGTTTCCCATCGGCGCGCAGCTCGCGAGGCGCTACCACCTGGGCCGGGTCTTCCTGGCCGGCGACGCGGCCCACATCGTGCCCCCGACGGGTGGGTTCGGAGGCAACACCGGAGTCCAGGATGCTCACAACCTGGCGTGGAAGCTGGCGGCCGTGCTCGAGGGCCGGGCCGGACCCGGGTTGCTCGACACCTACCACGACGAGCGACACCCGATCGGCCTCCACACCATGGGTCAGGCGCTTGCCCGGTGGCAGGCTCGCATAGGGACACTGAGCGCGACGGAGCCCCAGCCCCTCGTAGACTATTCGGCCGTCACGTTCGGCCACCAGTACCGTTCCTCGGCCGTGCTCGGCGCACCGTCCGACGATGCGCCACTGCTGCTCCCTCAGGAGCTGACCGGGCGCCCCGGTACCCGGGCGCCACACCTGGCGGTGACGCTCGGCGGTCGGAAGATGTCCACGATCGACCTGCACGGACGGCACTTCACGCTGCTCGCCGGGACCAACGGGGCGGCGTGGATGTTGGCTGCGGAGAGAGTCGGGAAGCGGCTGGATGTGCCGCTCGGAGCCTACCGATTCGGGGTGGAGCTGACGGGCGCCGAGGGTGAGACGGCGCAGGGGATCGGTACAGAGGGCGCCCTCCTGGTACGCCCCGACGGCTTCGTCGCATGGCGCAGCTCAGAGGCGGCCACGGACCCCGAGGCCGAGCTCGAGCACGCGCTCCGTACGATCCTCAGTCGCTGAACGGAGGCTCCGGGACGAGCGGGGCGGCACCTCGATTGCTTCGAGGGATTTGTCGGCATAGTATCCCCGAGAGCGATACGTGAGACAGGGTAACGGTGAGCGGTCAAGTGTTGTCACCGACCCCCGGCGTCGGCGTCGGCCAGGTGCGGCTCCGCCGCCCGCTGGCAGCATGGTTGCACCGGTTGCACAACGACGAGTGCCGGCAGATGCGACACTAAACGGACCATGGAAGCCCTGGTCTATGCCGATCCCGCTCTTCAGGCCCGGCACGTTCAACCGGGCCATCCCGAGCGGCCCGAGCGCATCCGGGCGTGCCTCGAGGCGCTGGAGACCAGCCGGGTCAAGACTCAGATCATCGAGCCTCGGGGCGCCTCCCGGGAGGACCTGGAGCGGGTCCATGAGCCCGGCTACCTGGATCGCCTGGAGCGCCTCTCGCAACGAGGTGGGGGCCAGGTCGATCCGGACACCTACGTCTGCCCGGCGTCCTTCGAAGTGGCGGTCCGGGCCGCGGGGGCCTGCTGCCTGGCCGTCGAGGCGGCTCTGGAGGATGGTCAACGCTCGTTCTGTCTCGTGCGCCCTCCCGGCCACCATGCCAGCCGGAAAACAGCGATGGGGTTCTGCCTGGTCAACCACGTCGCGGTGGGGGCGAGGCTCGCCCTCGCCCGCGGGGCCGGGAGGGTGGCGGTCGTGGACATCGACGTGCACCACGGCAATGGCACCCAGGACATCTTCTGGGAGGATTCGAGGGTGCTCTACCTCTCCCTTCACCAGTATCCCTGGTACCCGGGAACGGGCGCGCTGGAGGAGACGGGAGCGGGCCCCGGCGCCGGCACGACGGTCAACATCCCGCTTCCCGCAGGCGCCGTTGACCCCGTCTATCTCGCGGCCCTCACCCGGGTGGTCGACCCCGCACTTCGAGCTTTCCAGCCGGACCTGATCCTCGTCTCCGCAGGCTTCGACGCCCACGCGCGGGACCCGCTGGCCCTCATGGAGATGAGTACCGAAGGGTACGCGACCATGACGTCGCTGCTCACAGCTCTCTCCGAGGAGATATGCGGGGGCCGGATGGTGATGACCCTCGAGGGGGGCTATGACCTCAAGGGTCTGGCGAGCTCCTTCGTGGCCAGCCTTCAGGCGATGACCGGAGCCGTCGTCAAACTACCGGGGGGCGATCCGGCCCCTCATGCCTCGGC
>JBOGWM010000253.1:0-3906 GCA_050693695.1 Actinomycetota bacterium | reverse complement strand
GGATCGAAGAGAGGCTGGCCCCGATGCCGGAGGCCGGGGTGGGAGGATGAACGCTCCGAGGCGCATCTGGGCACTGATTGTCGCCACCGCGGCGATCCCGGCCGGGGTCAGCTTAACCGCCTACGGCTATCTCCCCACCGGAGCCGACCTGAAGGACCCTTTGGGCCTTCCCGCCCGGCTCACCCACGAGCTGGTCGCCTCGGCCGGGGCCGTCGAGGACATCACCTCGGTCCTCGCTCGCCAGCACGCGGAGCTTGCGGAACGGATGGGAGCGCTCGCTCCGCGCATCGGAAGGTTTGCGGAACGGACTGGCGAAGGGGCCGCAACGGTTGGCCGCCTGCAGGGGAGCGCGAGCTGTCGAGTGCTGAAGGCCGGGTGGGTCTCCTGGCTGTTAGGTAGCTGCGATCACCGCGCCCGTCAATCCGAGCAGGAGGCCCTTGATCTCGGTCGCGGCGAAGCGCTCCGCTCCAGCGTCCGGATCGGAGCAGATGAGCATCGGGGAGGTGGAGGAATCATCCGGGAGCCTCCCGTGGCTGCCCTTCACATGGGAGGGGTCCAGCGGCACGAGATCCATCACGTATCGAAGGCCGAGCCGCTTTCGGAGCAGACCGCAGCCTGCCCGCATCTTCGCCAGCCGGTCGTCGGGATCGATGAAGAGCTCGCAGGGGTCGAAGCCGGGCTTGCGATGGATCTCAACCGTCCGGGCGAAATCCGGGGCGTGCGAGTCGTCGAGCCAGTAGTAATAAGTGAACCATGCATCCGGCTCGGCGACCGCGACCAGCTCGCCGGAACGCTCGTGGTCCAGGTCGGAGCGCGCTTTGCCCGCCTCGTCGAGGACCTGGTCCACTCCCTCCAGATGCTCGACCAGATCCTTGACCCTGGCCCTCAGCGAGGGTTCCCGGACATAGAGGTGAGCGATCTGGTGGTCGGCTACCGCGAAGGCGTCCGAGGCCCAGGGATCGAGATATTCCATCCCCCCCTGTTGGTAGACCGCAAGCAGACCGGCAAGCCGCAGCTCCCGGTTGAGATGCACCGCCCGCGACACCTTGGTGATGGCGTACTCGGAGAGGACGAGCACCTCGGCTCCGAGACCGATTGCGCGCTCGGCAAGATCGCCCGCCACCCGGTCGATCTCGGCTGCCGCGGCCCTCGCCTGCTCGCTCTCGGGACCGAAGCGCTGGAGATCGTAGTCGAGGTGGGGAAGATACACGAGGGTGAGATGCGGGAGGCTCCCGGACATCACTCGCTTGGCGGCCCCGGCGATCCATATCGAGGAAGCGATGCCCGCACCGGGACCCCAGTACCGGAACAGTGGGAACGGGCCCAGCTCCCGGGTGAGCTCATCATGGAGGTGGGCAGGGATGGTGTAGCAATCGGGCGATTTGCGTCCGTCGGCATGGTAGATGGGGCGCGGGGTGAGGGCGACATCGGTGCTCGCGCCCATCGCGTACCACCAACCGAGGTTGGCCGCGCGGTAGCCCGAGACCGCCCGACGGGCAGTCTCCCAGACCTTCTCCCCCCGGACGAGGGCGTTGTGCTGGCGCCAGAAGAGCACTTCCCCGAGGTCCCGGAAGTACCAGCCGTTGCCGACGATCCCATGCCGGGCAGGCGTCAGCCCCGTGAGGAAGGAGGATTGCACCGAGCAGGTGACCGCGGGAAGCACGGGGTCAAGGCGCGCCGAGAAGCCCCGCTTCGCCAGCCCGGAGAGCCCGGGCATGTGGCGGAGCAGCGGGGGTGTGAGCCCCACCACGTCGAGCACGACCAGCGACCCCGTCTTCAAGGCGTCTCCTCCAGTCCCAGCTCCTCCAGCCGCTCGCGGACCCAGGTGAGCTCGGCCACGAGTCCCGCCACGAGCCCGTCCTCGCCTGCCGGCCGGCGGTCGGCAGGCAACACCGACCACGTGTAGGTCTCCACCTCGAGATGTCGGGTGACCGGGCGCGGACCTCTCAGGAGGACCGCCAGGGCCTCGATCAGCTCGGGCTGGGTGCTTCGAGCTCCGCCGTGGTGGACCGGGATGTGGAAATGGACCCGCCACTCGCCGTGGGCGGGAAGTTCCCCATCCAGGGCGCGATCGAGGTCGTCGGCTCCCTGCGTGCCCGCGGCGGTGCGCTCCCTCACCTGGTGCAGGAACCTCGTCTCGACGAAGGACTCGAGCAGGGCGATCTCGGCGGGCAGGTAAGGGCGCTCGATCCGGAGGGCGCAGGAGAGCTGCGCTTTGACGATGGGGATGCCTGCGGCGGCGGCCGCCTGCACGGCCGAGGCGGCATCTTCAAAGCCGACCGCCAGGTGGCAGGTGTCCAGGCACAGTCCGATCCACTCCGGATCCACCTCTCCCAATATCGCCGTCGCCTGCTCCAGGGTCTCCACCACGCAGCCGGGTTCGGGCTCCAGGGCGAGACGCACCCTCCTGCCGGTGCGGGCCGCGCTCTCGGCCAGGCTCCGGGCCACCGCTTCCAGGGCCCGCTTCGCCTGATCGTGACGGGCCGGGCTCCACCCCTCCCGCCACCCGAGGGGAAGCGTCGAGATACTGCCCTCCTCGGCGTCCGGTGGGAGCAGGTCGAGGAGGAGGAGCACCAGCTCCCGAGTGTAGGCGGCCCGGTCGGGATCGGCCCAGTCCGGTAGGTAGACCGAGTGCTTGAGGACCGGGGCGTGGAAAGCGCGGTAGGGGAATCCGTTGAGGGTGACGACCTCGAGGCGGAGCCGCTCGAGCTCGCTTCGGAGCTTGCCCAGGCGAGCGCGGTCTCTCAGCAGCTCGTCCAGGGCGGGAGCCGCGACCCACAGGCCCACCCCCAGCCGGCTGGCGCCGAGAGCCTCCCGGACCGGTCCGGCGAAGCGCCCGAGCTGGTCGATCACCCCCTCGGGGTCCTCGGCGGCATGCACGTTCGTGCAGTAAGCGAGGTGGATCACGGAACCGTCGGGGTGGCGAAAACGCATCGTCTTGGCGCGCTAGGCAGGGGCCACGCCCCGCAGGATCGAGTTGCCCTCGAAGGTGGCGGGGAGATCGGAATCGAGATCGTCGAGGATCAGCCGGCCGCTCTGGCCGAAGAACTCGACCGGGTTGCGCCATGTCACCTTGTCCACGTCGTCCTCGCTGAAGCCAGCGGCCAGCATCGCCCGGGCCGTCTTGACGGTCTTGAGCGGGTCGCTGCGCCCCCAGTCGGCTGCCGAGTTGATCAGCATGCGGTCGGTGCCGTGCTCCTCCAGGATGCGGACCATCCGCCGCTCGTCCATCTTGGTGTCGGGATAGATGGAGAATCCCATCCAGCATCCCGAGGCGGCCACCTCCGCGACCGTCAGCTCGTTGTTGTGGTCGATGAGGATCCGCCCCGGAGGGACCCGTGACCGTTCCACCAGCCGGAGCGTACGGCGGGTGCCCACCACCTTGTCCCGGTGCGGGGTGTGGACGAGCACCGGGAGCTCGTGGCTGAGGGCGAGATCGAGCTGAGCCGTGAATGCCTCCTCCTCGGCGGGGGTCATCGAGTCGTAACCGACCTCCCCGACGGCGACCACGCCGTCCTTGGTCAGAAAGCGCGGCAGGATGTCGATGACCTCCTTGCGAAGCCGGTCGTCGTTGGCCTCCTTGGGATTAAGCGCGATCGTGCAGTGGTGGCGGATTCCGAACTGGGCAGCCCGGAACCGCTCCCAGCCAACGAGCGAGCTGAAATAGTCGATGAAGGTGCCGACCGAGGTGCGGGGCTGGCCGAGCCAGAACGACGGCTCGACGACCGCCCGGACCCCGGCGGCGGCCATCGCCTGATAGTCGTCGGTGGTGCGGGAGGTCATGTGGACGTGCGGTTCGAAGATGCGCCGCCGGGGCGCCTCCGCCACCGCCACCACCGGGGCCTGCCCGGCGGACGTCGTGGCGCCCGGCTGCTCGCCCAGCAACACACCCAGGTCGGGGGGCAC
>JBOGWM010000252.1:0-2726 GCA_050693695.1 Actinomycetota bacterium | reverse complement strand
CACCAGGTGCATGTGCTTGTTTCCCAGTCCGTCGGTCACCACCAGGTTGCCCGGCGTCCAACCGGGCGGACACGGTTCGGAGCGGCGTCTCGGAACCTTGTCCGTCCGAGGATCTCGTAGCTTGAGTCGGCCGTTTCCATGAAAGTGGGTGGTGACAGGTCGCGGCTCCACCCAGACCGGGTAATGCTTTCCGGGAGCGGGAAAGTTTGGGTGCACTCTTCTTCCACGTCTGTCCGCGAACCGCACGAACGAAGAGCCGTGGTGCTCTTTGGCCGGCCGGATGAACCATGCCCGGCCCCGGGTGAACAGATAGCCGCCTCGAACCGCCCCGATGGGATAGTCCAGCTCCTGGGGCAGCCTCGTGGAGTCAGCGGGTTGGCCGGGCCAGCGATTGGGTCCGACGAAGCGGCGCCGGTAGAACCAGCCAAAGCGCGTGGTGTCCCCCACCGCTCGGTAAACGATGGGTTCCGTTGAGGCCATATCCAGGCGGCCGTCCGAGAGCACCTCGATCAACTGGCGCAGCATCCCGCGCAGCGACGAGCCGGGCACCACCGGAGACCTCGGGTCGCCGTGGTGGAAGAACTCGGGATAGGGTGAGCTCGGTTTGAAGGCTCTCAAGTCATCGTTGCTCGCCTGCGACGGTGGGATTCCCGCTCGGGTGTATAGCCACGTCTCCGTGCGCAGTGAGATCTCGATCTGGCCGCTCAGATGACCCTTCGAATATTCCCCGTGACCGGGGAGGGGATCCTCCGGCTCGTACACCGAATCGGCCAGGGGGACAAAGTTATAGGGGGCCTGAGAGGCCTGCCCGGGGCCCGGGCTCACCGGCTTCGGTAGTTTCATTTCTGTTTCTCCCTTTCTTCGGGGACCGGCTCGAGCGCGACCAGCCTGGAGGCGGCGATCCTGACGCATCCGGTCTCCTCGTCGCGCTCCAGGTAGTGGGAGATACGGAGGCACGCCGCCGGGCGCCCCCAATCCGGCGTGTCCCGGCCGAGCCCGAGCGGCAGCACCTGGACCCGTCCTGCGGCGTCCGTCACCGCGGTGAAGCCGTCTCCGGTGGCCTCGCCGCCCTCGGCGATCCTCGTGCCCAGGACCAGGTAGAGCTCTTCGCATGGCCGAGCCGGATCGTCGGGGTGGGGCTGCTCCGCGCCGTCCGCAAGGAGCCGGCCAGCCAGCGCGTCACCCGCGTCCTCCCGGCGCCACACCAGGACCTCTCCTCTCTCGCCGAAGAGCCGAAGCTGCTGGAGGTTTCGGGCGGTCGGCCGGGGCGTGGGCCAGTTCTCGTGCTGACTGCACGAGAGGAGTAAGCGGGAGCCGTCGCAGCGCCCCCAGGTCACCCCGTCGTCGCAGTGGGCGAGGAGCCAGAGGGCGCTTGTATCGGGCCCTCGGCACTCGCTGAGGAGGCTGCCCGCGTCCTCCGGCGCTCCCGCACCTCCGGCCCAGGCGATCAGGGCTTCGACCTGGGAGGATGCCAGGCTCTTCACGTTGGCGTGGGCCACTCCCATCACTTGCTCCCTGATCTGGCAGGCTCGATCGGGGAGCCGTGATGTTGCGCGAACGCCCTCACCCAGCTCTCCATGCCCGCCCGTGCGGTGTCCGAGGGAGGTTCCTTACCGCCGAAGCTTCCCCTGACGCCATCGCGATCGATGGAGACCGGCCCCGCCGGACACACCGATCCGCGCCCGATCCCCGTCGCGCCTCCGAGCGGGACGTCGCCCAGCAGGAGGTCCTTGACCCCGAGGAGGAGTAGCCCGCAGAGCGCGTCTGCCTGCCTCCGGTCATCCGGGAGGCGCAGCCGAAGCTGGAGGGTGACGCCGGCTCCGTACGCCGGCTCCTCCTGGATCAGGCCCCCGGCGACGGGAGCCTGGGTGAAGCGATCAAGCTTGATCCTGGTGACCTGAAGGTCGGTCGCTCCCGATAGGGGAACCTCCTCGACGGTCAGGCGCGAGGCCCGGAGATCCTTGCGCTCCTGGCCCCTCTCCCGGGGAGACGTCCCGAAGAGCTCTTCGATCCATGCCTCGGCGTCTCCCTGCCGAGCCCGTACGAACCGGGCGATCCGCAGGGCGCGCTGGCGCAGGGCGCCCGCCACCGATGTCCCGCTCAGGATGGGAGCTCGGCCCGATCGCAGATGCCGGACGTCCGCGCTCCTGGCGACTTCCCCCGAGCCCCCCTCGGAGGCCCCGGGCGCCCGGATCAGGACCCCGCCGCTGAACCGAAGCGGGATGTCGATTCTCAGCTCCCGCGTCGCCGTTGTCCGGCGACGCTCGCGCTCGGCGGCGAACCGGTCCCGGCCGGAGGGCCAGGCCTGCTCGATCGCCTCTGCGATCGATCTCCCGCTCGCCATGGCGGCGTTGGGATCGGGCTCCTCCCGCCACGTGGCGAGCCACGCCTTCCATCCCTCGAGGGAGTCGAGGTCGAAGCGGCGGGCGCGCGGGCTCTCCAGGCGGCAGCGGCCCATGCCTCGCCGGCCTCTCGCCCCGAGGCGGATGGCGGAGGAGTCGAATTCCTCCAGGGCGAGGGTGAGCAGCGCCAGCAGGCGGGCTTCGCGGTCGTTGGAGCTCTCCTCTTTCGCGATGGCGAGGTCCAGCCGGATGGGGAATCTGGTGCCCGGCGGCCAGAGCTCGAGGTCGTACTTGGCGTGAGGGCTGGCGGTTCCCATCTTGGGGTCGATGCTGACGCCGTCGCGGATCTCGGCGACGGCCTCCCCCCCGAGGGCATCGAAGGCG
>JBOGWM010000251.1:0-14907 GCA_050693695.1 Actinomycetota bacterium | reverse complement strand
ACTTCGGCTGAAACCGGATCCAACAGGCAATCATCGAGACCGAAGCGGGCGGACCTCCACTTGGCCGCGCGGAGCAACTCCGGACGGATGTCGGGAGAGTGGTTTCCCTCGGCCACTTCATTCAGGCAAACTTGAACCAGCGCCCGGCACAGTCCCGCCTGCATGATGGTCTCATCGATAGTGGTGCATGAATCCGCGATGCGGAATTCAAGGGTCTCATGCTTGGTGCCGAGGCGCACATCCCAAAAGACCTGCCCGGCGTCGAAGATCATGCGGGTCCCGATCAGCGAGTCAACCCTCGCCTTGTAGTCGGGATATGAATGGAACAAAGGGGGCATCCCGGCCATCGGCCATCGCTCCCAGACGATGCTGCGGTAGCTGGCATAGCCGGTCTCTTTACCCATCCAGAATGGGGAGCTGGTGGAGAGGGCCAGGAGGACAGGCATCCACGGGCGCGCCCGATTCAGCACCTGGACGGCCAACTCCCTATCGTCGATCCCCACGTGAACGTGGCAAGCGCAAATGACATGCTCGGAGGCCATCCGCGCGAAGGCGTTGGCCATGTGCTCGTACCTCGGATTGGGCGTGATGCACTGGGTCTCCCAGTGGGCCAAAGGCAAGGTGCCCGCAGCCGCGACTGCGCTGCCCGTCTCCGCGGCTGCCTGAATGAGGCCGGCGCGAAGCCGGCGAATCTCCGACCGCACCTGGTCCAGGCCGTGGCAAATTCCGGTGCGGCTCTCGACCATACACAATCGCAACTCATGGCTGTAGGATGGGTCGTGGTCACCGGCTGATCGACGATGGAGGAGATCCAGAATCGGCCTTCCATCCGTGAGCAGTTCCCGGCTGATCGGGTCGACAGCGAAGAACTCCTCTTCAACCCCCAGAGTGAGCGATTGAGTCATCCCTTTCAAGCTCCCTCTCCCGTCAGTTCGTCGAGGGGTCGAAGGGCATCAGCGCCAGGGTCCGGTACCGGCCCCCCTTGCGCTTCAGGATCGAGCTCCAGAGCTCCTCGGGGCGCTCCGTGAAGACATCGTCGGCTCCAGCCGGCTCGGTGATCCATGAAGATTCGGCAAGCTCAGCCTCGAGTTGTCCGGGGCCCCACCCGGCATAGCCGGCGAAGATCCTGACCTGGCGGACTCCTCGAAGGATTCCCGCCGCCACGTCGGTGGGCAGAAACCCGATGGAGCCGACCACGATCTTTCCGGCAAGCCCTTCATGATCGAACTCCGCGAGCGCCATCGTCATCTCCCGCTGGACCGGGCCTCCCAGGAAGAGCCGGGCGCCCGGCTCCACAAGACTGGCCAGGGCCGGCGCCGCATCCTCCACGGCGACCGTCGCCGGCCTGTTGAGCACCAGTCCGAGGGCTCCCTCCTCTCCATGATGGGTGACCAGGATCACGCTCCTTCGAAAGTTCGGATCGAAGAGATGGCCGCCGGCGAGCAGCAGGGATCCCTGAAGACTATCCACCCACCAATGATCTCTCGCCAGCTCTGCATTTCGGGCGGAGGTGGGGACCTGCCTTCCCCCCGCTAAAAGAAGCCGAGGGCGCTCTTGGCGAAATCCGACATCCGGTCGGGGCTCCAGGGAGGCTGCATGACCAGGTTGGTAGAGACGTCGGTGATGCCCTCGAGGACGGCCGCGGTCTCCCGGATCTCCTGGTCCAGCATCGGCCCCACCGGACACCCCATGCTGGTGAGGGTATAGGTGATGACCGCCTCCCCCTCGTCACTCACCTGAATCTCGTAGATAAGCCCCAGGTCAACGATGTTGATCCCGATCTCGGGGTCGTCGACCACCTTGAGAGCCTCACGTACCTCATTTTCGGTTGCCACTCGCTCATTGTAGCCACGATCGGCTCCACGGCAAGGGTAGGGGTAGCGCGTCCCCGACTCAATAGACACGCTCACCTCAACCCCTACTCGCTGAGGGCGGCTTTGGGTTAAGGTGCGCTGGTGGGGAACGCGCCGAGATCCGTCCCGCTTCATCGTTACGGCCACCCGGTCTTCGAGGTGGTCGCGTTGGCCGCCTCGGCGGGTGGGTTGACGGCCCTGAGCAGGGTGCTCTCGGCCCTTCCGCAAGACTTTCCCGCAGCCATCGTGGTGGTGCAGCACCTGGACCCGCGCCACCGCAGCCTGATGGTCGAGATCCTGAGCCGGCGCACGGCCCTCGAGGTTCGCCAGGCGGCGGAGGGAGACCGCCTGCGTCCTGCGACGGTCTACATCGCCCCGCCTGACCGCCACCTACTGGTCAACCCGGACGGCACCCTCTCGCTCTCCCAATCCGAACTGGTGCATTTCGTCCGCCCCTCCGCCGATCTGCTGTTTGAGTCGGTGGCCGCCTGTTACAAAGAGCGTGCGATCGCGGTGGTCCTCACCGGCGCCGGGAGTGACGGAGCCATGGGGGCGAGTGGCATCAAGAAGATGGGTGGCACGCTGATCGTCCAGGACGAGGAGACTTCCGATTTCTTCAGCATGCCGAACGCCGCCATCCAGGCGGCGGCGGTGGACTTCGTCCTGCCGATCGAGGAGATCCCCCCGACCCTCGTGACCCTGGTCATGAAGGTGGCCGATGGCTCCCACTGAGGACAACGACAGGGACTTCCAGGCCCTGCTCGGGTATCTCAAGACTGCCCGGGGCTTCGACTTCACCGGCTACAAGCCCACGACGCTCCGCCGGCGCATGAAAAGGCGCATGGGTGAGGTCGAAACCGAACGCTACGTCGACTATGTCGACTACCTTGAGGTCCACCCCGAGGAGTTCGCCAAGCTGTTTGACACGATCCTCATCAATCTCACCGGGTTCTTCCGAGATCCGGAAGCCTGGGACCACCTCGCCGAGGAGATCATTCCCAGCATCATGGCCGCCAAGGAGGAGAAAGAGCCGATTCGGGTCTGGACGGCCGGATGCGCTTCGGGGGAGGAGGCGTACACCCTGGCCATACTGCTCGCCGAGGCCCTGACTCCGGATCAGTTCACCAGGAGGGTGAAGATCTATGCGACCGACGTGGATGAAGCGGCTCTAACCCATGCCCGCCTGGCCACCTACACCGCCAAGGAGCTCGAGCCGGTCCCGCCGCAGCTTCGGGAGAAGTATTTCGCCGAGGTAAACGACCACCACGTCTTCAACCTCGTCCTGCGGCGGGCGGTGATCTTCGGTCGTCACGACCTCGTCCAGGACGCCCCCATCTCTCAATTAGATCTGCTCGTATGCCGTAACACCCTTATATATCTCAATACTGAGACCCAGAGCAAGGTGCTCAGCCGGCTTCACTTTGCCCTGAACGACACCGGCTTCATCTTCCTGGGCAAGGCGGAGATGCTGCTCACCCACACCGACCTCTTCAAGCCGGTGGCGATCAGACATCGAATCTTTGCCCCCGTGCCCTTGCCCAACAGAAACGTGCGAGTCCCACTCGGTGAGGAGGGGATCCTCGAGGCCGGGCGCCTCACACGACTGGTGACCCTGCGGGAGTTCGTCTTCGAGGCTGCCCCGGTGGCCCAGATCGTGGTGGATCGGCGGGGCAACCTGGTGCTGGCCAACAACCAAGCCCGGGCCCTGCTCCCCATCAAGCCGAGCAACCTGGGCAGACCTTTCAAGGACCTGGAGATTTCTCGCAAGCCGATGGATCTCAGGACCCCCCTCAACCAGGCCTACACGGAGCACGGCTCGGTCCATCTGATGGGCGTGAAGCACGCCCATCCCGACGGCAGTGCGAGGGAGCTCGACGTTGAGGTGTCTCTCATCTTTGACAACGCGGGCAACGCCCTCGGCGCCGGCATCGCCTTCCTGGACATCACCCGACAAAACCAGCTCGAGGCCGAGCTTCAGCGTTCCAGCCAGGAGCTGGAGGCCGCGTACGAGGATCTCCAGTCCGCCAACGAGGAGCTCGAGACCTCCAACGAGGAGCTCCAGTCATCCGTGGAGGAGCTGGAGACCACCAATGAGGAGCTGCAATCCTCGAACGAGGAGCTGGAGACGATGAATGAGGAGCTCCAATCGACCGTGGAGGAGCTGGAGACCACCAATGAGGAGCTCCGCCGGCGCACCGAGGAGCTGGATCGGGCAAACGCCTTTCTCGAATCCATCCTCACCAGCCTGAGCCTGGGGGTGGTCGTGGTCGACCGGAAGTTCGCGATCCAGGAGTGGAATCATCGAGCCGAGGACCTGTGGGGCCTGCGCTCGGAGGAAGTTCAGGGGCGGCCCCTGCTCGGCCTCGATATCGGCCTCCCGACCCAGGAACTGAAAGAGCCGATCTCCCGGTGCCTCGGGACGGAATGCGATAGGGCCGAAGTCGTGGTCAAGGCGATCAACCGCCGGGGGAAGGGCATCTCGTGCCGGATCGGGCTCGGACCGCTCATGAGCCCCAATAGCCAGGAGAGAGATGGCGTGATTCTTTTGATGGACGAGGTCGATCTCACTTCCTGAACCGACCATGACGGCTCCCCCGATGATCTCGGTCCTCATCTGCGACGATCATCCCGCGACGGCGCGCGGCCTGGCCAGGTTGCTGGAGCTGGAGGCCCCCGATCTCAAGGTCGTGGGGGTCACATTCAGAGGCGAGGACGCGGTGGAGATGGCTCGCGAGCTCTCCCCGGAGGTCGTCGTGATGGATATCTACATGCCCGGCCTGAGCGGCATCGAGGCGACCAGGCGGATCATCGACGGCTCGGCCGACACCAGGGTCGTGATGTTCACGGTGAGCGATCTGGAGGTCGACGTCTATGAGGCTCTCAGAGCGGGCGCCACCGGCTACCTCACCAAATGCCAGGACGTGATCGACCTCATCGCAGCCATTCGAGGCGTACGCCGGGGTCAACTCACGATCCCGGCGGGTATCGTGAGTCGCGTCCTGCAGCTTCAAGACGCGGCGCGACTGACCGAGGAGGAGCGGGTGATCCTGCGGTCCATCGCCCAGGGCAAGACCAACCGCCAGATCGGCGAGGAGGTCCACTTAAGCGAGCGCACGGTACGCAGGCGCGTGCGCGACATCTATGCCAAGCTCAGGATCACCGACCCGAGCAAGGCCGCCGCCTACGCCGCCCAGGTCTCCTCCCTCTACCGGGCCCAGGCCGCGATCTGGTCCGAATCCGCACGGCGGAGGCTGGAATCCGCTCAGGAGCGCAAGACCGACTGACCCACAGCGAGCTCGCTGCTCCTGGCCGGTAAGCGGCCAAGTTTGCGTCTAGACGGCCAATCTCTTGGCCGTGGGGGACAGAAGTAGGCCCCCCTTCCCCCCTTGATCTGGACATCGCTTACTTTCAATATAGTAGTCGCCATCCCGGCAAACGAGCAAGAGGGGCTCAATGAGAGATAGTGAGCCATCCAGCATTGACGTGGGCGCCACTCGGGCGCGGCGGAGAGACTTGCTTGCCCTGGCCGGCCTTATCCACTCCGATACCACCGGACGGCAGCGCCGGGCAGGGGTGGGGCGCAAGCTGCCCGTCAGCCTCGGGGACGACGCTACGGAGAGCCCCCTCCGGGCGGACGCCATCCGTACTCATGAGCGGGGGAAAAGCCAATGAAGTGGGAACGTTCCCGAACGATTGACGCGCGGAGCAACAGAGACACCGTCGTGGAACCGGCGACGGGGGGGAATATCCAGCCCCCGGTCGGGCACCGGCCGGGGGCCATGCCCAGCGTTCGAGTGGTGAACGTCTTCGCCGAGTCCATCCCCCTGGCGGGGACCGAGCCCGAAGATTGCTCGGCATGGCAGTGCCCCACGTGCGGCAAGACCTATGATCAGGGTCCCGGCGTCTGCCCCCACGACGGTCGCGCGCTCCAGGCTCTCTCGCCCTCCTTCTGGCTGGGATAACGACCGAGGAGGGCCCACCTCCTTTCCGATCCCCTCCCGGGCCCCTTGCGATCGATCGACGCTGGAACGGGCCGCCGTAGCCGGCCTCGACACCTCCGACCTGGAGGCTCCGCATGAAACTTGTCACAATGTGCAGAGTTCCGGGTCCCAACAGGAGAGGAGGAATCCGCCGTTTACGAGATCGAAGCCCACCTGGGAGGTACCGTCTACCGGGCCACCAAGCGCGAGGGTGACACCCTTCACCCCTCCCGATCCGCGCCCGGCGGGCCCGGCGGCGAGGTCGTCGCCCTCAAACGCCTGCGTGCTCCCGGCGATCCCCGATGGCTCGCCTCGGTCCGGGACCAGACCCGGACGCTCGCCGGCCTGTCGCATGCCAGTCTCATACGCATCCACGAGGTGATCACCGAAACAGACGAGCTCCAGATCGCCATGCAGTACTTTGCGGGGGGCTCCCTGGCCGACATGCTGGAACGCAAGGGGAGCCTCCCGGGCCCCAGCGTCGCCATGCTGATCGCGGAGGTCGCCGATGCCCTGACCATCGCGCACGACCACGGCCTGCTCCATCTCGATATCAAGCCCTCCAACGTCCTGCTCGACTCGAAGGGGTGGCCCGCCCTGTCCGACTTCGGTCACGCCCGTCTTACCGCCACGACCGGCCAGCCCACTCCCGCCAATACGGAATACTTCGACCCGGCGCTGGCGGAGGGACAGGCTCCGGGACCCTCGAGCGATATCTACTCCCTGGGCGTGGTCTGCTATCAGGCGATCACGGGAGTGCTTCCTTTCTCCGGTGATACCCCCCTGCAGGTCCTCCGCAGCGCCCGGACCCAGCCCTTCCGCCCTCTCGTCGAGGCCGCCCCCGATACCTCTCCCGCCCTCGCCGTAGCGGTGGAGCGGGCGATGGCGCGCCGGCCTCAGGATCGCTTCCAGACCGCCGACGAGCTTTCATCGGCTCTCCGAGGGGCGATCGGGATGCCCGTGGTCGACTTCGGCCGCCCGCCAAGAGCACGGCGGGCTCGACCGGAGCTTGCCTGGCCCTGGCGGAGAGCACCCGCCCCCCAGCCCGCAGCCACACCCATCTCCCCGCCGAGGCCGCGCCCGCGCCCCGAGCGCGCCCGGGGCCGGCGCCCGGAAGGAGCGCCCAGCGCGCATCGCATGGCGTTGTGGTCCTCGAGACATCTCCAGAGCGGGGTGGGTCTGGCGCTGGTGGGAATGATGATCTTCGCCGCTCTCATCCTCCCCCGGGTCCTGTCCTCCAGGACCGACAACACTTCCATCCCGAAACCGGCCACCCCCGCCCGGGACTCGAAGGCGCCTCGCCCGGAGAACGTCCGGGATGACGCTGACATCCCGTCGGGGACGCCTCTCGCTGAAGGTCACCCCGCAGCGAGCGTTCCCCCACCTCCCGCCTCGCGGCAACCGCCGAGACCCAAGGCTCAGACCGAGCTCCCCGACGCCGGTCCCTCGGCAGACTCCTCCGCGTCCGAGCGCTCCGAGACCGCTCAGCTAGCCCCGGCACCTGCGGCACCCGCTCCGCAACCGCCGGCGCCGCCCCCGCCCGCCCCGGCTCACGAGGTCTCGACCGTCCCGGTCAGACCCCCGGCCCGACCGGGACGTCAGATCGCCTTCACCAGCAACCAGGACGGCAACCGGGAGATCTACATGGTGAACCGGGATGGGACGGGACTCGCGAACCTCACCAACCACGCTGCCTCGGACCGCCAACCCGCCATGTCCCCGGACGCAAGCCGAATCGCCTTCGTGAGCAACCGGGAAGGCAACGACGATGTCTATCTCATGAACAGCGACGGGACCGGCGTGCAGCGGCTCACGAGCAACTCCGGGAGCGACACGATGCCCGCCTGGTCGCCCGACGGGGCTCAGATCGCCTTCACCAGCAACCAGGGCGGCAACGAGGACATCTACGTGATGCGCGCCGACGGGACCGGGACAAGAAGGCTGACGAGTGAGTTTCACGCCGACAGCCAGCCGACCTGGTCACCGGACGGCTCCCGAATCGCCTTTGTGAGCAGCCAGGGCGGGAACCTGAACATCTTCGTGATGGATGCCGCCGATGGAAGCAACCTCAAGGGATTGACCGCCGATCAGGGCGGCTTCAACCGCAGTCCGGACTGGTCCGCTCGGGGCCGGCTGGCCTTCATCAATGCGGACTTCAATTCCTTTCCGGAGATCCGCGACATGACCGGCGACGGCGGGGAGCCCAGAGCGCTCACTCCCGGAACAAACCCCTCCTGGTCACCCGACGGCGACAGCCTGGCCTTCGAGCGCAACGGCGAGGTCCACCTCAGGAACCCCGACGGGACACTGAGACAACTCACTGACAGCGGACGAACGGCATCTGATCCTGACTGGTAACCGGGGCCCGGGCATATGGGATCCAGGGAGCGGGCGAGAGGTTTCGGGATCTCCGCCACCCGGGATCTGCGCCAAGCCTGCGAGATCGCACGAGCTGTTCAAGGGCTGGGGTACCGGACAGTCTGGACCAACGACCTGCCCGGCGCCGATGGGCTGGTGGTGGCCAAGGCCATGGCGGACGCCACCTCGACCATTCGAATCGGCGTGGGCGCGGTCCCATGTGATCGTCGCGCCCCTTCCGAACTGGCTTCCCGGCTGAGTTCTTTATCGATCCCGCCCGACCGCCTGGCTCTCATCGTCGGAGCCGGATTCTCGGCCCGGCCTCTTGAGGCGGTAGCCGACGCGCTCGCTCACCTTCGGGACCGCAACGGGGATGCTCTCACCCTGGGGGTCGCGGCCATGGGACCGAGGATGTGCCGGCTTGGCGGACGCCTCGGGGACGTGGTGCTGCTCAACTGGATGACTCCCGAGAGGCTGGCCTGGGCTCGAGAGAAGATCGATCAGGGAGCCCGGGCGCGCCCCCCCGACCTGCCCCCGGTCGAGGTGGCGGCCTACGTGCGAGCGGCGATCGGCCCGGGAGCCTCACACCTCATCGCCGAGGAGGCGGGCCGTTACGCATCGACGCCTCACTATCGACGGCACTTCGACGCTATGGGCGCGGAGCCCGCCAGGGTCGGGGTGGCGTTCGATGAGGCCGGTCCGGAGCAATTCCGCCGTTACGACCAGTTGCTCGACGAGACGGTAGTGCGAGCTCTCGTCGCATCCCGGCCAACTGCAAAAGACCTGCTCGAGGTGGCCCGGGCGACTACCCCGCAACCGACCTAGACGCTTGCGGAGCCTCCACGGCCGGAGGGGGTTGAAGAGGGCGGGCTGTACCGGCCGAAACGCGTCGATCGGTCACGGCCGGGTTGGGGGGGCCTGCCCTCCGCTCGGTGAGAAATAAAGGTGAGAAAAATAAGGCCGAGCTTCCCGGTGCTTCCCACCTCTCCGGTTGAGAGAGGCGGGGGTACCGGGAGCTCGGCCTTACCCCCTCTTGTGAAGCCTTACTTCAGTACTTCAGTTGATGCGCGCACCCCCGAAGAGGAGCCTCAGGGCCTTGCGCCCAAGCAGAGCTCCGGTGGCGCTGATCACCAGCGCGGTCCCGACATAGAGCCAGGTCGGACCACCGGTGGGCGGCAGCGGCCTGCCCGCCAGCGTCGGCCCCCTGAACTCGAACTTACCGTCCACCAGGACGTTGACCAGGGTCTTGCCGTCCACGTTGAAGATGCCGCACTTCGAGAAGGCCTCCGCGAGCTCGATGATCTCACCGCCGGCCCTGGCGGAGGTGACGATGAGATTTACCTTGAGGTCCTTGGACTGCCCCGTGGTAAGTGACCCGAGGTTGTCGAAGGTGATGACACTCTTACTGGTCGGCACGTTTAGGGGCGGCGCCACCCCCGCCGCGGGATCGGTCCCCGTCACCTTGAACAGGATTCCCGGGCTAGCCGTGATGGTGTCGATCACCTTCAGCTCGGTGACCGTGCAGTCATACGGGTTGGTGACCTTGATGAGCGCGGTGAACGGCTCGCCGACCCTGACCGAGCCGGGCACGGTCTTCTTCACGTCGAGGTCGCAGCGCACGCCACCGGGGGGGACGACCGCCTTGGCCTCGAAATGCCCGACCCGAGCCTCGACCAGTTGGTCCGGCTCGGTCGCGGATTGCAGCAGCCGAACCCGGACCACATCCACAGCCCCCGCGGCGGTGGTCCCGTCCGCGCTCTCGGTCGGAGAGCTGTCGGCGTCCGGAGGAGCGTTGATGGCCCGGGGATCTTCCCCGGCCGCGACCTCGAGAATCCCGTCAAGAGGCACGACCAGACCGCCGTCGCCCAGCAGGTCCTGCGTCGAGAGCTTGGCCGACTCGGCGCCGGTTTTCTTGTCGACGATCCTCAGAATGGGAGTATCCGGGTCGTCATCGACCGGTCCGTAGTGGATCCAGGCACCACCCGGGACCGGAAGACCAGTGGCGACCGCCCGGAACCGCCAGAGGCCAAGAACCTCGATCGTGAAATCACCGATCGAAACCGGCGCGATGGTCTGGTAGGTCTCCGACATAAGCCCGATGCCGGGCCCGATGACAACGCCCTGCTCGTTGACCTGCGGTATCAGCCGCAGGCGCGAGGTCGAGTTCGTGACCCCCCGCTCCGGCTCGAATGCCTCGGTGGCGATGAGCGGCTCGGCGAGCCCCTCGGCGTCGGTCGCGGCCGTGTCCAGAAGCTGGACCTTCTCAGCAAATGCCTGGCCGTTCGCAAGGTCCTTGGGGCCGAGCACACATCCTCCCGGTCCGCTGTTCGCCAGGGCGTCGCTCCTCAGCAGAGTGGCAAAGAGGATCGGGTCGAGATCAACGGGACCGACCTGCTTCCTCTCGGCCTGCGAGTTCGGAGGAGCGTCGGCCTCCGCCTTGCCCGCCAGGATGGTGGGGTTCTCGGCGATGGGCAGCGACTGACCCACTCCGAGCTCCAGGCCGCTCCCCCGCGCAAAGCTGGTCTTGGATGACCGTGCCGGCGAGACCTGCAACTGCATCTCGTTATTGACCGCGGACCCCAGACCTTTGGAGTCGACCGCGGCGCCCGAGAACGCCACCTCGGCGTCGACCAGCCTCGAAGCCCCGCTCGTCAGAACGTCGGCGTGGACGTTGGCGCCGGTGGTGTACCCGGAGAACCCCGGGTCCGTGGCCGCGGCCCGGTCGGTCATCGCCAGCGGCAACAGCGCCAGCCCGAGGAGGAGGACGACCACCGAAGCCACCAGGACACGTCCCGGTGTTCCAGGTGTCTTCCTTCTTAATCCGATCAACCTGCCTCCTTTCCCTCCCCAAGCCTTCCAGCCGGGGCGCTTCCTCATAAGAGCCTTCGATACTCACCGCCTTGCAGAACGACTGCAGAGGCGGCACGGCTACCCCACTAAAACGTCCGGGGGCGGGAAATTACATCTCCGGACGTATGCTCGGGCGATTTGTCCTGGCAACAACGATGCAAAGCGGTTCGAGCGAGACAAATCTGCTCGTTTCTCCAGGTCGGGAAAGAGTCCCAGTCGCTAGCGGTTCGAGCGAGACAAATCTGCTCGCTTCTCCAGGTTAGGAAAGAGTCCCAGTCGCTAGCGGTTCGAGCGAGACAAATCTGCTCGCTTCTCCAGGTCAGGAAAGAGTCCCAGTCGCTAAAGGCTGAGATTTCGCTTCCGACATTTCTAGAGCCGGCCCGTGTGCTTTTCTCGCCCGGCCCGTTATTCCAAGATGAAGGGCCCGGACCGTTCCCCAGGCAGGCGGCGAGGGTCGCAGTGCAGGGAAGCAAAGATTTCGTCGTTGGTAGATGGAAGGGGGAAAAAGTAGTGAAGCGAATCTTGTTCGGTTCTGTAGTGCTGATGTTCCTGTTGAGCGCGCTTGTGCCCGCCGCATTCGCAGCGGACCCGACCGTGGTCATCAAGGGACTCGGCTCCGCGAGGGCGCTCGACTTGTCGATACCGCTCCTCAACCAGCTTCCCGCTCTCGGCAAGGGGTTCTCGGGTCTTACCGCCGGGCTCACCTCGACCGAGTTCTCGGGGCTGACCAACTCCATCGCCAAGGGACAGGCGATCGGCAACTGCTCGCTGCTTGGCTCCGGCCTGACGCTGCCGCAGATCGCGGGTCTTTGCTCCGGGCCGGGCGTCGAGCAGTCCGAGGCCAACACCGCCAAGCCGGTCGATGGGGATGGCGTACAGTCCTGCGTGGGCAACCTGGCGATCGCCATCGTCAAGCTGGTGAACAGTTGCGCCAACTCGATCTCCAAGATCGAGGGCGGCCGGCCGGGGAGCCTCAACTCCGCCGGAGTGCTCGGCCTGGACATCAACCTCGACCTGCTGCAAAGTCTCCTGACGGGCCTTGGGGTTTCGTCCAAGCAGGACCTCACCAGCAACGCGCCGGTTGTCAAAGAGGTGACCGGTGTGGTCACCAGTCTCCTCGGGGCGTCGCCCAAGGTGGCCCCGGAGGTTCTCAATTCCGAGGCCACGCAGAAAGACCTGACCACCGCCGTCACCGACCTGCTGGGCGGGCTTGTGGATAACCTCAGCGTGGCCAAGCTGATCAACGTCAAGGCCGGGCTGGCCAACACCGACCTGACCAACAGCGGCGTGGTGACCTCCGTGGTCTCCCAGGCCGCAGGGGCAGATATCGGCTTGCTCGGGCTCACCGATGCCCTCAAGGACGGCCTGATCGTCATCGAGGTCGGGGTCGCCAAGGCGCTGGTCAACTGGAACGACGCCGACGCCAAGGCCACGGCTGAGGCCGTCCCGGCCATCGCCAAGGTCAAGGTCAAGGACCTCCTCGGCCTGGGCGGCGGGGCCGCCGGCAGCTATCTCACGCTGCCCATCGAGGCCCCGGCCCTGACGAGTGGCAACGGCCTCGAGGTCCTGAAGGGCACCCCGCTCGAGACGACGATCGAGCTGGCCCACGCCGCTACGGACACGACGAAGCCGAATGCGGCTTCCGCCAAGTCGAGCGGGGTTGCGATCCACGCCCTCAAGGGCATCGGCGCCTCGTCGCTGGGCAAGATGGACGGCGGTCTGCTCCTGCGGGTCGCTTCCGCCGACGCCGCGATCGGCGGGGACATCGTCAAGCCGCAGCAAGTTCCGCCTTCCCTTCCCGTGACAGGTGGACCCATCTACCTGTTCCTGGCGGGGGGCGCCATCCTGGCCATCGCGGCGCCACAGATCCTGCGCATGGCTCGCAGGCTTCGGGCCACGGCGTAGATAAGCTGGAAGCAGCACAAAGAAGCTGAAGCTAGAGACCAGGAAGAAAGAGGGATAACGAGCAATGAGTCCGCTCGCATCCCGCAAGGCCAAGCGTGCGCTCGCCACCGTCCTCTCGCTCACCGCGGGACTGATGGTGGCGGGCGCAGCCGGCCTGGTCGGGTATCCGTTCTATACCGATCTACGAGCCTCGCGCCAGCAGGACACCCTGGCGGCGGAGTTCGCCAGCTCCCCCGAGATCAAGGCGGCCTACCAGGACCCCCAGAATCCGGAGAGGCGCAAGGTCAAGCTGGCCGACGGTCAGCCGCTCACCCGTATCATCATCTCCAAGCTGCGGGTCGACACCGTGGTCGTGGAGGGAACCTCACTGAGAGCGCTGGCCGCAGGGGCCGGCCACTACATCGACACTCCCCTGCCGGGAGAGCCGGGCAACGTGGCGATCGCCGGGCATCGGACGATGAACGGCAAGCCCTTCGAGAACCTCGACCGGCTCTCCCCCGGCGACAAGGTGATCCTGATCACCCCCTTTGCTCGTCACACCTATGAGGTGGTGACCCCCTTCGAGGGCCACCAGAACCCGTGGGTGACCACCCCCAATGATTGGAAAGTCGCTGCCCCCACCCGGGATTCGGTGCTGACGTTAACCACCTGCCACCCCAAAGGATCGGCACGCGAGCGCCTGGTCGCCCGGGCCAAGCTGCTATCCTCCGAGCCCCTCACAAAGTCATGAGAATGAGCAAATCACTTTCCCTTCTGCTCGGCGTGGCCCTGACGCTGGGTGCTTCCCTGATCTTCACGATGCCCGCTTGGGCAGCTTCTATCGATATCACCGGCGTGGAGGAAGTCAAGACCAGCGGTCCCAGAAACCTGGCCGCCACCGCTACCGGAAGTGTTGGAGAGCTCAGCAGCCTCTCCCTCAAAGCGGGAGGAGCCGATCTGGGAACATCGACCTGTTCAATTCAGTCCACCAGTTGCAGCCGCAGCGCGGCCTGGGATCCACCGTCTTCCAACGGGACCTATAACGTCGTCGCAACCGCAACGCGCAGGCTGGGCGGTAATGACATCTCCAAGACGGTTCCCGTTAAAGTCAACATCCCTCCGATCCGCCCTACCGGCGTCTCGGTGGATTCCAACGAGGGCATGCCCCTGGTCAAGTGGAAGGCCAATCCCGAGACCGATCTCAAGGGCTACCGGGTCGAGCGTTCGTCGGGAGGGAGCTCGCAGAGCTTCCCGTTGGGCAAGGTGACCAGGTTCAGCGACTCGGACGCCCCCGCCGGTGTGGAGCTCACCTACCGGGTGTTTGCGGTCAGGAACAGCCCCGTCACCGCCTCTGGCATCGAGTCGCCCGCATCCGCTCCAGCCAAGGTCTTGATCCCACCCCCGCCGGAGCCGGAACCCGCGGGAGAGGCGGCCCCCGCTCAGGCCTCGGCCGATGCGGCCCAGGACCCGGCCCCGGGGGCCGCCAAGGCGGAGCCCGGCGCCGCCGCCAAGCCCGAGGGGTCGCAACCCGGGACCACCAACCCCGTTACTCTTCCTCCCTCGGATCCCAAACCGATCGACGCTCCGAATGTCGTCTCCCCGGTGACGGTGGGTCCCCGGCGGGATCTCGGGTTTGCCCCCATCCTGCCCTATTCGGCCCAGCTCCCCAAGGTGAGCAGCAGTGAGACTGAGGAGCTCGCTCCCGAGCCGGTTGAGGCGGAAGGGGGCCAGGAGCTGGCGGCTCCCGTAACCCTCCCCAGTAGCCTTCGACGCCCGGTCGTGCAGAAGAGCCTGTATGTGGCAGGGGCCGCCCTGCTGTTGGTGACGGCACTCCACATCGCCCGAGCCGCCCGGCGGCTCGGGGAAGTAGCCGAAGTCGAGTAGGTTGTTTTGCCGACGCACCCGAACTCGGTAGAGTAGGAGCCGATGCCGGCCAGAGGATTCGAGGATTCGAAGCTGCTATCGCCCGCGGGCGATAGCAG
>JBOGWM010000250.1:0-6953 GCA_050693695.1 Actinomycetota bacterium | reverse complement strand
ATCGACAAGGACGAGGTCCTGGTCGATATCGGTTACAAGTCCGAAGGGGTCATCCCCGCCCACGAGCTCTCGATCAAACAGGACGTGAACCCCGGGGACGTGGTCACGGTCGGGGAGGAGATCGACGCCCTCGTCCTGCAGAAGGAAGACAAGGAGGGGCGCCTGATCCTGTCGAAGAAACGAGCCCAATACGAACGGGCTTGGGGCAGGATCGAATCCATCAAGCAGGTGGGTGGAGTGGTCAAGGGACCGGTGATCGAAGTGGTCAAGGGCGGTCTCATCGTGGATATCGGTCTGCGGGGGTTCCTTCCGGCCTCGCTCGTGGAGCTGCGCCGGGTCCGGGATCTCCAGCCTTACGTGGGCAAAGAGATCGAGTGCAAGATCATCGAGCTCGACAAGAACCGAAACAACGTGGTGCTCTCGCGCCGGGCGTATCTGGAGGAAGCCCACTCCGAGCAGCGCCGGGAGTTCCTGGAGAATTTGAAGCCCGGGGAGAAACGCACCGGAAATGTCTCCTCAATCGTGAACTTCGGCGCCTTCGTGGACCTGGGAGGCGTGGATGGCCTGGTGCATGTCTCAGAGCTTTCGTGGCGTCATGTGGATCATCCGAGCGAAGTGGTCCAGGTTGGCCAGGAGATCCAGGTGGCGGTGCTCGACGTCGATCTCTCCCGCGAGCGGGTTTCCCTCTCGCTCAAGAACACGCAGGAGGATCCCTGGCGCGCCTTCGCCCGGCTCCATCGTCCGGGAGACACGGTGAAGGGCACGATCACCAAGCTGGTGCCCTTTGGAGCCTTCGTGAAGGTCGCCGAAGCCATCGAGGGGCTGGTGCACATCTCCGAGCTGTCCGACCGGCATGTGGAGCTTCCAGAGCAGGTGGTGACACTCGGCCAGGAGGTGTCGGTCAAGGTGATCGACATCGATCTGGAGCGCCGCCGGGTGAGCCTCTCCATCAAGCAGGCCATCGCCGGGCAGGTGGTCGAGAGGGAGCCGGAAGAGACGCCCGTGACGGAAACGGCGGAGATCGAGACCGAAGGCCTCGCCGAGAAGGAGTCTCCCGCCGCGAGCCCCGCCGCACTGGCGGAGCCCGGCGGTCCCTCGCCCGAGAAGCGCGAGCCCGAACTGGAAGGGGAGCCGCTGGACGACCCCACGCCCGCAGAGGGGTCGCTCGAAGCCATCGTCCAGGAGATCAAGCGGGACCTCCAGCGTTAGGGCACGATCGCGGCAATCCCGCCGGCATTCGAGCGTACCCGCACCATGGAGCACTGATCGCTCACCGGCGAACGGCGAAGGCCCGGATCTCTTCGTGGTCTTGATCGGCCTCTCCGGGGGCTTCGCCTCGGGCAAGTCCACGGTGGCCGGGATGCTGGAGGCCAGAGGGGCGGTGGTGATGGACGCCGATCGGATCGCCCACGAGGTGATCTCGGTCGCAGGACCCGCCTACCCGGGAGTGGTGGACCGATTCGGCCCCGGGATCCTTGGCCCGGAGGGCCGCATCGACCGGGGGAAGCTCGCCCGCGTCGTGTTTGCCGATCCGCAGGCTCGCCGGGACCTGGAGGCCATCACCCACCCGGCGATCTTCACCGAGATCGCCCGAAGGCTGGCGTCTTTGGGTGATCAGGCTCAGGTCGTGGTCCTGGATGCCGCCCTGCTGGTCGAGACGGGGGCTCATCGGGGGCCGCTGCCGATGGCGGCCCTGGTGGTGGTTGCGGCCGAGGTCGAGGACCAGCTCAAGCGGGCGGCGCGCCAGCGAGGCATCGGCGCCAAGGAGGCCCGGGCCCGCATCGCATCCCAGGCCCCGATCGAGGCCAAGCTGGCGGCCGCGGATTACGTGATCGACAACCGCGGGGGCCTCCCGGAGCTGGAGCGAAGCGTGGACGCCCTCTGGGAGGACGTGCTGGCCCGTTTCGGGCCCGGTCGCGCAGGCTAGTGGTCTTGGGAGGGGGGCCTGCCCTCCCCCCGTTACTGTGCCCTTCGCTCCACCCTTTCGGCGCCCTGAGTCACACAGGTCGCCGTCCCGTCGAGTCCTCGAGGGCGACCACGTGCAAGCTCTCCTGAACGGCACATTTTGCAAGCGGTTCGTCGCTGGTGGCAATAGATGCATTCAGAAGAGCGGCGGTTCCTACTAAGAAGCAGTCAGCGAGCGAGAGAGGCGAGCGACGACGATGATAGTGGCGAATCCTGATCTCCGCCCCGCGGCTTGCCTCAGCTTCCCCCACGGGAAGCACGGGAAGCACCGCCAGGAGGAGAGGTTGGAGCCTTACTTTCACCGCCTCCAGCGGATTTCTCATCACCCGAACCAGCACATCCATGGCCTCAGCCAGATTAGGTGCAGGGATAGCGGCCTCGCCTCCTCGTAGGATGGTTTCCACTTTGCGAGCAGCAGGCTCTCCGGTCAGAGCCGCAACTAGGCCTGAGGCATCGAGGAGAATCAACTGGAATATCGGCGATCGTCCGCTTCCTGCTCCTCAAGGCGAATCTGAGCCCGAGCATCGGCGGAGGTGACCGGAGATGGGAAGGCTCCAATGGCCGCCGCGATGGGGTCGGCCGGAATGGGGCGTAGGACGATCCGATCCCCCATGTCCTCGAGGAAGATGCTGTCCGTTCCCCAGCGACGGCGGATCAAGGCTGGGAGGGAAATCTGACCGCCCTTGGAGATTCTAAGTTTCATGAGAAGAAGCATATCTCATGAAGTGGAGGGTCAATCCATGGAAAAGTGACGGACGTCGGCCGTGTCGAGCTCTTCTTCAGCAGCCTGGCTCATCACGGGTTGCCATTGGCCATAGCCGCGGCCATCGGCCATCAGAGTCGGGTCAGCATGCGATCGGGGATCTATCGGATCAACGACTCCTGAGTCTGGGGGTTCATGTACGAGAAGTTGGGGGCCTTCCCGACCGGGTCGGTTAGCTGCAGGACGTCGAAGCCTCGGTGGTAGACGTCGGTCGGATCCTCCTCGACGCCATCGTTGGCGTACAGGAAGTCGTTGTACCAGTAGGAGGCCCAGGTATCGGCGGGGACGGGCCGGCGGGCGTCGTAGTAGCCGATCTCTTCCGGCGATGCGGGGTCGGTGAAGTCCACCACCGTGGTTCCGCCCTCATACCAGGAGGCGACGAGGACCTGGCGATCGACCCGGGGAATCACGTTGAACAGATGAGCCGAGCAATACTTGTCCCCCTGACTCCTCGGGATCTGGAAGGACCCCAGGGGTTTCTCGGCCTTGGAGGAGACGGGGTAGAACCAGAGGCGGCCGGCGCCCTCGGCCCGGTCACCACAGGTTCCGTTGCCCGAGACGACCTCGTCGCCGAAGATCACCTGCTTGCCGTCCCAGGTGAAGGCGGCGGAGTGCCAGAACTGAACGTGTGGGTTGTCGATGTGGACGGCCTTGGTGGTCCGCGGATGCTCGAGGTCCGAGATATCCCAGAGCTGTCCATCGCTCAGGCAGGCGGCTGCGGCCAACTTGAGCTCGCGGAATACCTGGATGTCGTGACAGCCGACGGTGGGGTGAAATCCGGTCTCCCCCAGGTCGGCCAGGTCATACACCGGGGCCTCGATCTTCGGCGTGGCGATCACCTTCGCGTCCTTCGGTTTATCGAGGGGAACCTCGATGATGGAGATCTTGCGATGGAGGGGGTCGTATCCTTCCGCCTTCGCGTTCTCGGGGCCGCACCTCGGCCCGGATCGGATGGCGTAGGAGGAGACGTAGATGAGGAGGCGCTCGTCGTCGAGGTCGGGGATGAGCGTGTGGGTATGAGAACCGCAGTCCGTGGGGACCGCCGCTATCGGGTCGACGCTCTTGATCTTCTGGTCCGCCGGATCCGGCTTGGCCTTGAGGATCTCGGATACCCGAAAGATACGAACCCCCTCGAAGGCGCTCTTCTTGGTGGGAGGGTCCGCGGAGGGGCTGTCGCACTTCGAGCTCTCCAGCGGTCGGTCGACGGAGACAAACAGGAGGTCCTCCCACACGGAGACATCGTTCTGGGCCGCCGGGCAAGCGAGGCTGGCAAGCAGCTTGGGCTCCGCCGGCTTCGCGATGTCGAAGATGCGCACGCCCCCATAGTTGCCAGCGAAGACGCGGTCCTTCCAGAAGGCCAGATCGGAGTTGATGAAGGACGTCTGGGGAGAGCTGAACAACAGCTTCATGTTCTCGCTTTGATCGTCACGGCTGTCACCGGCGCCCGCGGGCAGGGCCGCGGCTCCCACCACCAGCACCAGCGTCGCCACCGCCAGGAGGAGACGGAGACTGCGGCCCATACGGCTACTCCTTCCTTTCTCCATGACTTGCCCCAGAGCCGGACTCGAAGATCCCACCTTCATCTCGAAAATTCGCACCTTCTGCGTGTGAAGCCCGATTCTACCCGATTCTACCCAGGAGGTGCCATCTCCCCAACCCCCAACGTTGTCCCCCCTGCCCGGTACTCTGGACGCATGCTATATCAGGCCGTCTTCTTTGATGCCGGCGAGACCCTGCTCGCAGCCCATCCCTCCTTCTCCGAGCTCTTCGTCCTGGTGATGCGAGAGCATGGGTACGATGTACAGCCCGCCGATGTGGATCAGGCGCTGGAGGCGGCGTATTCCACCTCGACGGAGGTTCTGGGGCCCCTGGCGTCCACGACCTGGTCGACCTCTCCCGAGCGGTCACGCACGTTCTGGAGAGCCCTCTACGGAGCCATGTTCGGACACTGGGGCATCCACGACGGCGATGGGGCGCTCTTCGAGGCTCTTTACAACCGCTTCACCCGGTACGAGTCCTACCGCCTCTTCCCCGATGCCGTTCCCACCGTGTCCGCCCTGAAGCGGGCCGGGCTCGTGACCGGGCTCATCTCCAACTTCGAGGGTTGGCTGGAAGGCATGCTGATCGAGATGGAGGTGGCGCACCTGTTCGACGTGCTGGTGATCTCGGGCAAGGAGGGCGTGGAGAAGCCGGACCCCGGCATCTTCCGGCTGGCGCTCGAGCGAACCGGGGCCAGCCCCCGGTCCTCGGTCTACGTGGGCGACAACCCCCAAGTCGACGTCGAGGGGGCCGCCGCGGTCGGGATGACCCCGGTTCTCATCGATCGTCGTGGCCGCTATCCGAGCTTCGAGGGCATCCGAATCGGAGGGTTGGGGGACCTGCCGGCGGTCCTGGGGGTCGATGCCGCCACCGGGCGCCTCGATGATGGCGCATCCGCGAGGCGATAGCCATGCCGGACTTCTTGCTCGTCTCCGACTTCGCTCCCGCCGGCGACCAGCCGAAGGCCATCGCCCAGCTTGCCGAAGGGGTGAAGCGAGGGATCGGACGCCAGACCCTGCTCGGGATCACCGGATCGGGAAAGAGCTTCACCGTGGCGGGGGTGATCGAGCAGGTGCAGCGCCCCACCCTGGTGATGGCTCCCAACAAGAGCCTCGCGGCCCAGCTCTGCAACGAGCTCAAGGAGTTCTTCCCCACCAACGCGGTGGAGTACTTCGTCTCCTACTACGACTACTACCAGCCGGAGGCATACCTCCCCTCCTCCGACACCTACATCGAGAAAGATTCTTCTCTCAATGACGAGATCGATCGCCTCCGGCACGCCGCCACGTCCGCATTGCTGTCGAGGAGAGACGTGATCATCGTGGCCAGCGTCTCCTGCATCTACGGGTTGGGGTCGCCGGAGGAATACGAGAACCAGCTCCTGCGCCTGGCGGTGGGAGAGGAGTCGTCGCAGGAGGCCATCCTGCGCAAGCTGGTGGACATCGCCTACGAACGCAACGAATACAACTTTATCCGCGGAAAGTTCCGGGTGCGCGGCGACACCATCGATATCTTCCCGGCGTACGAGGAGAGCGCGATCCGCGTGGAGCTATTCGGGGACACGGTGGACCGGCTCCTCCGGCTGGGTCCGCTGACCGGCGAGGTCCTGGGGGAACTTTCCGAGCTCACGATCTTTCCCGCCTCCCACTACGTGGCCTCCGAGCTCCGGATGCAACGGGCGATCGCCGGTATCGAGGCCGAGCTGGCTGGTCGCCTGGAGGAGCTGGAATCCGCAAACAAGCTCCTGGAGGTCCAGCGACTTCGGATGCGCACCGACTACGATCTCGAGATGCTCCGGACGCTCGGGTTCTGCAACGGAATCGAGAACTACTCGCGCCACATCGACGGCCGGAGCGCGGGATCGGCGCCCTACACCCTCCTCGACTACTTTCCGCCGGACTTCCTCTGCGTGATCGACGAGTCTCACGTGACCGTTCCTCAGCTCCACGGTCAGTACGAAGGTGACCGAAGCCGCAAGCAGACCCTGGTCGAGCACGGCTTTCGGCTTCCCTCCGCCATGGACAACCGCCCTCTGCGCTTCGAGGAGTTCATCGAGAGAGTGGGAGAGGTGATCTTCATGTCGGCGACCCCGAGCCCCTACGAGCTCTCGGTGTCGGGACAGGTGGTGGAGCAGATCGTGCGACCCACCGGGCTGACCGATCCGGAGGTGGTTGTCCGCCCCACCAAGGGCCAGATCGACGACCTCGTCCATGAGATCCGGGAGCGGGTCGGCCGGGATCGGCGGGTCCTGGTCACCACGCTCACCAAGAGGATGGCGGAGGACCTCACCGACTACCTGATCGAGATGGGGGTGCGGGTACGCTACCTGCATTCCGACATCGACACCATCCAGCGCATCGAGATCCTGCGAGACCTGCGGCTCGGAGCTTTCGATGTCCTCGTGGGGATCAACCTGCTTCGAGAGGGACTCGATCTCCCGGAGGTCTCCCTGGTGGCCATCCTGGATGCGGACAAGGAGGGGTTCCTGCGCTCCGAGACCTCCCTCATCCAGACCATCGGGCGAGCCGCGCGAAACGTCGAGGGTCAGGTGATCATGTATGCGGACCAGGTGACCGAATCCATGCGGCGGGCCATCTCGGAGACCAACCGGCGCCGCCAGATCCAGGCTCGCCACAACGCCGAGCACGGCATCGACCCCCAGACCATCCGCAAGAAGGTCTCCGAC
>JBOGWM010000249.1:0-1816 GCA_050693695.1 Actinomycetota bacterium | reverse complement strand
ACACCAAGCACCTGTTCGACAATCGCTATGGGACGGGGCAATCCGCGATCGATGGGATCCTGCGCGCCACCAACGTCTTGTTCGCCGGCCGCACCGTCGTGGTCTGCGGGTATGGCATGTGTGGTCGGGGAGTGGCGGCCCGGGCGGAAGGGCTGGGGTCCAGCGTGGTGGTGACGGAGGTGAATCCGCTGCGCGCCCTCGAGGCGGTGATGGACGGCCACCGCGTGCTCTCCTCCGAGGAGGCGGCGCAGGTGGGGGACATCTTCGTTACCGTGACGGGGAACCGCGACGTGCTGGCAGAGCGCCATTTCACCCGCATGAAGGACGGCGCCATCCTCGCCAATGCCGGTCACTTCGACGTGGAGATCGACGTCCGGGCCCTGCGTTCCCTGGCGGAAGGCGTCCGGATCGTACGGGAGGGCGTGGAGGAATTTCGCCTTCCCGCCGGCCGAAGAATCTTCCTCCTGGTGCAGGGCCGGCTGGTCAACCTGAGCGCCGCCGAAGGCCATCCCGCGGCCGTCATGGATATGTCCTTTGCCAACCAGGCGCTCTGCCTGGAGTGGCTGGTGGCCAAGCGGGGGATGGAGGCGGGCGTGTATCCCGTTCCCGAGGACATCGATCGTGAGGTCGCCCGCCTCAAGCTCGAATCCCTCGGAGTCGAGATCGACACCCTCACGCCAGTCCAGGCCGCCTACCTCTCCTCGTGGAGGGAGGGTACGTAAAGCGCTCATCTCCCCGGGCGTATCATGGGGACCGTGATGGCCGTCCAGCCCCAGCCCTACCGGTTCACGGTCGAGGAGTACTACCGGATGGCCGAGGCGGGAATCCTCGGCGAGGACGACCGCGTCGAGCTCATCGAGGGAGAGATCATCGCGATGGCCCCGATCGGCAGTCCCCACGCGGGCTGCGTGACTCGACTGACCGAGCTCTTTATCCGGGGCGTCGAAGGGCGAGCCACCGTGATCGTCCAGAACCCGGTCCGGCTCGATGGCCACACCGAGCCTCAGCCTGACCTGATGCTGGCACGCCGCCGAGATGACTTCTACAGAGAGAGACACCCCGGCCCCGATGACGTGCTCCTCCTCGTGGAGGTGGCGGATCCCTCCGGGCGCTATGACCGTGGGGTGAAGCTTCCGCTGTACGCGAGTGCGGGAATCCCGGAGGTCTGGGTGATCGATCTGATCCAGCATCGACTCGAGGCCTATCGCTCACCTTCCCCGGATGGATACGGTGAGGTGCTGGAGCTGGGGGCCGGAGATCGGGTCGCCCCGATCGCTTTCGAGGATCTCCTGATCGAGGTGGGGGAGCTGGCGGGCTGAGCGGCCCGGTATCGCAAGAGGTAGAAGAGGACCCCGGCAATCGCCAGGCCGAACAATACGCCGGTTGTCGGTTGGCGCAGGCGGCCAACGGTGCGCGTGATCATGTCACCCGATCGGACGAAGGCTCCCTGCGCGCTCCCCGCGTCTTCGCGAGATGATCGGGCTGGCCGGGACCCGGTGGCCGGCCGGACGATGCCGGGCGGGGCTCGTGGCATCTCGTTGAGGGGAACGAGTGCGATCGTGGCGGGAGCGTCGAGAAAAAATGCCTCCGGATCGACGTACTCGCCTCTCACTCGCACCCCGAAGTGCAGGCTCGCAGTCCCCGCACCCGGATGCCCGTCCCCGCTTCTGCCCAGGACCTGGCCCCGTGTCAATCGGTCGCCGGATGACACCGTTATCTCCGAGAGAAAGGAATAGGTGGTTCGTATCTCTTGCTCGTGAGAGACGGTCACGAAGAGACCATCTGCGGCCACTCGACCTGCAAAGACCACTTGTCC
>JBOGWM010000248.1:0-5838 GCA_050693695.1 Actinomycetota bacterium | reverse complement strand
GGCCTACCGTCAGGCCATCGACTCGGACCATCCCGAGTTCGCTCCCTGGGGAGCCGTCGATCTCGCCTCCCTGCTCGAGAAGCTGGGGAGCCCGGCGGGCGCCCGGGCGGCCTACGAGGAGGCCATCGAGAGCGGGCATCCGGATGCGGCGGCCTGGGCAGCCCTTCGATTCGCGGGGCTGCTGGAGAAGCTGGGCGACCTGGACGAGGCGCGGGAGGCCTACCGTCAGGCCATCGACTCGGACCATCCCGAGACCGCACCCTGGGCGCTCTCCAGCCTGGCCGCATTGCTGGAGGAGCTGGGCGATCCCGAGGGGGCGAAGCAGGCCTACCGCCGGGCCATCGCCTCAGATGACCAGGAAGCGGCCCCGGCTGCGGCGGTCAAGCTCGGCCACCTACATGCGAAGCTGGGTGAGCTCGGTCAAGCCCGCGAGGTCTGGGGTCAGGCCATCGCCTCCGGCCACCGTCAGGCGATGCTCGGTGCGGCCATCAGTCTCGGGGGGCTGCTGAAGCAGCTAGGGGAGTACGAAGAGGCCGAGCAGGCCTATCAGAAGGCGATCGATTCCGGCGATCCGGATGTCGCTCCCTGGGCGGGGCTCAGCCTGGGAGCCCTTCTCGAGCAGCGAGGGGAGTTCAAGCGAGCTTGGCAGGTCTACGGGCATGCCTACTCCAGCGGACATCAGCTCGTCGCGCCGGTCGCGGCGGCCAAGATGGATGCGATCGGAGCCCCTTCTACCCCCCCGGGCCCCCCATTGGATCTCTCGAGCCTGGAAACCACCTGAGCTCGCTCCGCCCGCGCTCGACGGACCCCCTCCCCACCTCGGATCTCGGATGGTGGCCCTCCTGGCCTTGATCGGCGGCTTGGGCTCCCTCCTGGGGATGTTGGGGATGGTCGATTTCACCCATTCCAACCTCTCTCTCCTACCCGGGATTCTGATGGCCGGAGGGATCGGCGCGGTCGTGAGCGTCATGGTTCGCATGACCGTCGGGAGCCTGGTCCTGGACTACCACGCGGGGCGCAGGGACGCTCTGCTAGCTGGCCTCTTTCAGGTGAGTCTTGATCCCCGAGAGGATCGCGTCCTTCGTCTGGTATCCCTGGATCATCACCTCGATGACGCCCTCGACGAAGAGCAGCATCGTGGGAACCAGCGAGACCCCGAAGAGCTCGGCCAGGGCCGGACACTCATCTATGTTCAGCTTGGTGACCTTGAGGCGTCCGCCCAGCTCTTCGGCCAGCGCCTCCAATTCGGGCAGGAGGTCCCGGCAGGGATGGCACCACTCGGCCCAGCACTCCACGAGGACGGGACTGTTGTCCGATCCGTGAATGACCTCGTCGATAAAGCTCTCGTCGTTGACTTCGCCTATCGCGGACATTGAGAACCGTTGCCCCCCGGTGCCACGGATGCCACGCCGTGGCGGCTATTGTGATTCTCCCCGAAGACCGTCAAACAATGATAAGGGAACCCAACTCCTATAATCGAGGCGACCGGTATCCGCACAAAGAACTGGATCGGTGAAGATCGTTCGCACGAAAGGTGAGCTGCGGCGAGCCCTGGGCGAAGAGCGCCGGCAAGGTCGCTCCATCGGGTTCGTGCCCACGATGGGCTCCTTCCACGAGGGCCACCTGGAGCTGATGCGCCGGGCTCGCCGGTGCTGCGACTGCGTCGTCGTCTCCATCTTCGTCAACCCATTCCAGTTCGGGCCTTCCGAGGATTTCGAGGGCTATCCCAGGGACCTCGACCGGGACGGCGAGCTGGCCGCCGGGATCGGGGTGGACTGGCTCTTCGCCCCCTCCGTTGAGGAGATGTATCCGGGAGGGACCATGGCCATGAGGCTGGAGGTCGGGCGCATCGGGGAGGTCGGCGAGGGGCGGTGGCGCCCCGGGTTCTTCTCGGGCGTGGCCACGGTCTGTCTCAAGCTCTTTCATCTCGTGGGGGCCGATCGCGCCTACTTTGGCCAAAAGGACGCCCAACAGCTCGCGGTGATCCGCCAGGTCGTGGCGGAGCTGGATCTTCCCCTGGAGGTCGTCGCCTGCCCCACGGTGCGAGAGGCCGATGGGCTGGCGGCCTCCAGCCGCAACGTCCACCTCGACGCGGGGGCGAGGCGGGCCGCAACCGCGCTTCCCCACGCCCTGCTGGCCGCCAGGGAGGCGGCCGCGGCTGGCGAGCGCTCCGCTGAGGGTCTGGCGGCGGCGGTGCAGGAGAGCCTTGGGAAAGAGCCGGGGATGCGGCTCCAGTACGTGGAGGTCTTCGACCCCGAGACCTTCGAACCGGTCTCTGAGATCCGTGGACCCGCGGTCCTGGCCGCCGCCGCATTCGCCGGAGGTGTCCGCCTCATCGACAACGTCGAGGTGGGCGTGGGGGCCGGTCTCGAACCAGGAGGGGGTCCGTGTTGAGAAGGGTCATGCTTCACGGGAAGATCCACCGGGCCACCGTGACCGACGCGAACCCCGATTACCAGGGCAGCCTCACGCTTGACCCGTTGCTCATGGAAGCCGCCGGCATCCTTGCCTTCGAGCAGGTGCAGGTTCTCGACGTGGACAACGGGGCTCGGGTGACCACCTATGTCATCGAGGGCGAGCCCGGCTCGGGACAGGTGGTGATCAACGGCGCGGCGGCCCTGCTCGTGTCCAAGGGCGACCGGGTGATCATCGTGGCTTACGCCGAGCTGGACGACGTCGAGGCCCGATCCTGGCAGCCGAAGCTGGTGATGGTGGACGAGACCAACCGGCCCCTGTACCGGTAACTGGAGCGTACGATTAGCGGAGCTGCTGGCGGGCCGAAGGCCGCCAGCAGGACTTAGCGGAATGAGGTATTCCCATGCTGCTCGCGATCGATACCGGCAACACCCAGACCCACATCGGGATCTTCCGTCGGGACGAGATCGTCGCCCAGTGGCGTACCTCCACCGAGGCATCTCGCACCTCGGATGAGCTGGCGCTGACCTTCCAACAGTTCCTCGCTCTGGAGGGCCTCTCTTTCTCCCGGGAGGTGACCGGGGTGGTGATCTCCAGCGTCGTGCCCTCCCTCACGGCCTCCTTGAGGGAGATGGTCGCCCGCTACTTCCACTTCGATCCGGTCATGGTTGAGCCGGGGGTGCGCACGGGGATGCCGGTGCTCACCGATCACCCCCGCGAGGTGGGGGCGGATCGCATCGCCAACGCCGTGGCTGCCCAAATCCTGGTGGGAGGCCCGGCGATCATCGTCGACTTCGGGACCGCCACCACTTTTGACGCCGTGAGTGAGCGGGGGGAGTATCTGGGCGGGGCGATCGTCCCCGGGATCGAGGTCTCGGCGGATGCCCTCTTCGGCGCCGCGGCCCAGATCCAGAAAGTGGAGCTGAGACTCCCGGCAACGGTGGTCGGCCGCTCCACGGCGGACGCGGTGTGCTCGGGGCTGCTGAACGGGGCCGCCTCGATGATGGAGGGAATGGTGGAGCGGATGCGCAAAGAGCTCGGCGGGCGCGCCGCGGTGGTGGCGACCGGGGGACTCGCTCCTCTCGTGCTGGCGTTGTGCTCCACGCCGGTGCGCCACGAACCGACCCTCACCCTCCTCGGGCTCCGTCTGATCTATGACCGCAATGTCACCTCTGACTGAGGGCGTGGACCGCGGCGACCTCTACCGGGTCCGCTTCGATCGCACCCATTCGCTGGGAGATATCCGTTCGACGCACGGAGACCTCCCGCCGGGCTCGGAGTCCGGCGAGCTGGTGAGGGTCGCAGGTCGGCTCATGACGAAGCGAGAGCACGGGAAGGTTTGGTTCGCGGATCTCCAGGACTGGACGGGCAGGATTCAACTCTATGCACATGTCGATCATCTGGGCGACCGGTTCAAGCTACTCCAGCAGCTCGATGTCGGCGACTGGGTCGGCGCCTGGGGCAATGTCGTCACCACCCGCCGGGGAGAGCTCTCGGTTCGCCTCGAGGGCTTCGAGCTCTTGACGAAATCACGGCGCCCCCTGCCCGAGAAATGGCACGGGCTGGGAAACGTGGAGGGCAGGTACCGGCGGCGCTATCTGGATCTCATGACCAGCGAGGACGCCCGTGAGATCCTCCGGGCCCGCTCCGCCACGGTGGCCGCCATCCGGTCATGGCTCACCGAGCAGGCGTTTATCGAGGTCGAGACGCCCATGCTCCAGCCCGTCCCCGGCGGCGCGCTCGCCGAGCCCTTCGTCACCCATCACAAGGCGCTCGGCATGGATCTCTACCTGCGGATCGCCCCCGAGCTCTACCTCAAGCGCCTGCTCGTGGGTGGGGTGGAGCGGGTCTTCGAGATCAACCGCAACTTCCGCAACGAGGGGGTGAGCACCCAGCACAACCCCGAGTTCACTATGCTCGAGGTCTATCAGGCATTCGCGGACTATCACGACATGGCGGAGCTGCTGGAAGGGCTCATCCGCCACACCGCCATGGCGGTGGGAGGATCGCTTCGTCTCTCGTACCGGGGACACGGGATCGACCTCGAGGCACCCTTCCGGCGAGCCCGCCTGATCGATCTCGTGAAGGAAGCGGGCGTCGATCCGGAGGGCGATCTCCTCGGTGCCTGCGAGGGGCTGGGGATCGCCCATGACCCCCGGTGGCCCTGGGGAAAGCTCCTCCTGGAGATCTACGAGAAGAAAGTGGAGCCGGCCCTTTTTCAGCCGACCTTCGTGATGGATATCCCACGTGAGGTCTCGCCGCTGGCCCGAACGCACCGATCCGACCCTCGCTTCACCGAGCACCTCGACCTCGTGATCGCCGGCATGGAGATCGCCCCCGCTTACTCGGAGCTGACCGATCCTCTCGAGCAGCGGGCTCGCTTCGAGGCCCAGGCCGGCCTGCGGTCAGGCGGCGACCGGGAAGCTCACCGCCTCGACGACGCCTTCTTGGAGGCGCTCGAGTACGGGATGCCGCCGGCGGGGGGACTCGGGCTCGGTATCGACCGGCTGGTCATGGTGCTCACGGATTCGGCCTCGATCCGGGAAGTGATCCTCTTCCCGGCGCTTCGGCCCGAGCAGGCGCTCTCCGCAACGGCTCCACGCGCGCTGAAAAGGTAGGGGAGAGCGGGAACCGGATATGATTTTAGGTCCGGTCAAGGGTAAGGGAAAGTTAGACCGCCCTATAGTAGGGGGGCCGTCTCCGTATAATGGACGCTGTAGGGTGGGGAGGGCTTGCCATCGAGTAGAAGGGCGGGATCATGTTCGAGCGCTTCACCGATAGGGCCCGCAGGGTGGTCGTCCTTGCCCAAGAAGAGGCTCGGCTGCTCAATCACAACTACATCGGCACCGAGCACATCCTCCTGGGCCTGATCTCGGAGGGCGAAGGGGTGGCCGCCAAGGCCCTCGAGTCGCTGGGCATCTCGCTCGAGGCGGTGCGTCAGCAGGTGGAGGAGATCATCGGGACCGGCTCCTCTTCTCCTCAGGGCCACATCCCCTTCACTCCCCGGGCGAAGAAGGTCCTGGAGCTCTCGCTTCGGGAGGCGCTCCAGCTCGGGCACAACTACATCGGCACCGAGCACATCCTGCTCGGGCTCATCCGTGAGGGGGAGGGGGTCGCGGCCCAGGTGCTGCAGAAGCTGGGGGCCGATCTGGGCCGGGTGCGCCAGCAGGTCATTCAGCTCCTCTCCGGCTACGGGAGCTCCCAGGAGCGCTCGACCGAGCCGGCGGCGCCCAGCGGCTCTCCGATCCTGGATCAGTTCGGCCGGAACCTGACCGCCCTTGCGGCCCAGAACAAGCTCGACCCGGTCATCGGCCGGGAGAAGGAGATCGAGCGGGTGATGCAGGTCCTCTCGCGTCGCACCAAGAACAACCCGGTGCTGATCGGCGCGCCCGGCGTGGGCAAGACCGCCATCGTGGAGGGCCT
>JBOGWM010000247.1:0-14674 GCA_050693695.1 Actinomycetota bacterium | reverse complement strand
CAGAAAGGGCGCCGCGAAGAGGGGGTGCGGAGCGAACGAGAGCGCCAGGCCCAGGCCCGCGATCACGGCCGTCCAGGCGTACAGGATGAGCACCGCCTGGCGGTGGCCGTGGCCGATCTCGAGGAGGCGATGGTGGAGGTGCTCCTTGTCGGCCTGAAAGATGTGGTTACCCCGCCTCGCCCTGCGAGCCACCGCCAAGACGGTGTCCAGGATTGGGATCGCCAGAATGATCAGCGGGATGACCACCGGCAGGTAGAAGATCACCGACTCGGATAACAGGTTATCGGGGGAGGAGCGCCCGACGCCGACCACGGTGGCGGTGGCGAGCAGGAAGCCCAACGCCATGCTTCCCGAGTCCCCCATGAAGATCCTGGCCGGGTTGAAGTTGTGTCGGAGAAAGCCGAGGCCCGCCCCCATGACCACGATGGAGATGAGGGGGGCGGTCTGCTCCAGCTGCTCGGTCACCGCCAGGCTCCGGCTGATCTCGTAGGAATAAACGAAGAACGTGCCGGCCGCGATCGAGGTGATGCCGGTGGCCAGGCCATCGAGGCCGTCGATGAGGTTCACGGCGTTGACGATGACCACGATCCAGACGATGGTGAGGATGGCCGAGTCACTGGCCCCCAGCGACAGGGTGCCGAGCGGCGGCAAGCGGAACCACTCCAGGCGCACTCCCTGGAGGAAGACGAAGCCCGCCGCCAGGACCTGCCCCGCCAGCTTGACGGGGGGTCGCAGTCCCCGGAGGTCGTCGATCAACCCCACGATGAAGATCACCGTCGTGCCGATGACGATGGCGACCGCCTCGGAGGGTGGCCAGATGAGAAGCGGCCGGAAGAATTGGCGGAAGGGGGCGAGAGAGGACGCCACCGCAAAGGCGGCGAGGAATCCGAGAAAGATGGCGGCGCCCCCCAGGGTGGGGGTGGGAAGGGCGTGGACCTTTCGAGGGTTGGGGAGGTCCACCGCTCCCCGCTTCCGGGCAAAACCAAGAACTGCCGGAGTTACCAGATACGAAGTAACCCCCGCCACGAGGAGAACCAGCAGGTAGGCGCCCATTCGGCCTCCCCAATTCTTTCAAACACGTCGCCCCGATGCCAAAGGCCTCCGGCAATGTGTCCGGCCGGATCTGGATCATCCGGACGAGGACTGCTACGACCGGCCCTGCAACACGTCATCCTCAGAGGATTCGGGGTCCTCGGCGCTTGACCGACAAGCCCCCGGAACCGTACCGTGCCCTCATGCGCGACCACTGGACATCGCTGAAGGCCGCCGATCCCGAGATCGCGGAGCTCATCAGCGCGGAGGAGCGACGCCAGCGGGACAAGATCCGCCTCATCCCCTCCGAGAACTACGTCTCGTCCGCGGTGCTGGCCGCCACCGGTACCGTCTTGACCAATAAATACTCGGAGGGGTACCCGGGTCGTCGCTACTACGAGGGCCAGCAGCTCATCGACCCCATCGAGTCCCTCGCCATCGAACGGGCCAAGGCCCTCTTCGGGGCCGATCACGCCAACGTCCAGCCCTACTCCGGGACCCCCTGCAACCTGGCGGTCTACCTCGCCTTCTTGAGCCCCGGCGATCCCTTCTTATCCATGGAGCTGGCCCAGGGCGGCCACCTGAGTCACGGATCTCCGGTGTCGATCAGCGGACGCTGGTTCCGCCCCATCCACTACGGGGTGGCCAAAGACACCGGACGCATCGACTATGACCAGGTGCGGGACCTCGCCAAGCGGGAGAGGCCCAAGCTCATCTGGGCCGGGGGGACGGCCATTCCCAGGACCATTGACTTCGACGCCATCGCCCAGGTGGCGAGAGACGTGGGGGCGATCTTCGCGGCGGACATCGCCCACATCGCGGGACTCATCGCGGGCGGGGCGCACCCCTCCCCGATACCGGTGGCCGACGTGATCACCACCACCACCCACAAGACCCTTCGAGGGCCGAGAGGAGCGATGATGTTGTGCCGGGGCACGCACGCCCGGGCCCTGGATCGGGCGGTGTTTCCCGGCGTTCAGGGGGGGCCCCACAACCACACCACCGCGGCGATCGCCGTGGCCCTTCAGGAGGCGTCTCGACCCGAGTTCGCTCGGTACGCGGGCCAGGTGGTCGCCAACGCCCGGGCCCTCGCCGAGGAGCTGCTGGAGCGAGGCTACGACCTCGTCTCGGGTGGGACGGACAACCATCTCCTGCTCGTCGACCTCACGAACAAGGGGGTCCTGGGCAAGCGGGCGGCCAAGGCCCTGGACCGCTCGGGGATCGAGCTCAACTTCAACACCGTCCCTAACGACCCTCGCAAGCCCTTCGATCCCTCCGGAATCCGGCTCGGCACCCCCGCTGTCACCTCCAGAGGCATGAAAGAGCCCGAGATGCGACAGATCGGGGCCTGGATCGACCGGATCGTCTCTTCCCCCGCCGACCAGGAGCTCTCCGAGCAGACCGCGTCCGAGATCCGTGAGCTCTGCCGGTCCTTCCCCCCTCCGGGCATCCTGATCCAGGACTGAGCATCCTCGCCGGATAAGAATCGGCTGGCTCGATTCACGGTATCCTCAGATACGTATCCGTCCCGAATCAGAAGTGAGGTGATCGTGAAGAGCAAGCTGTTGTCCTTAGCGGCCATCCTGGCGGTGGTGGGTAGCCTGGCGTTCTGGTCCCGGTCGTCCTTCGGAGACCCCGCGCATACGTGTCTGGGCGAGAACGTGACCATCGAGGGCACGGACAGACCGGATCGCCTGGAGGGCACCGAAGGAGCCGACGTGATCGACGGTCACGGGGGCCACGACCTTATCTCGGGACTGGGCGGAGATGACAAGCTCTGCGGCGGGGAGGACCAGGACGTCTGCGACGGCGGCGAGGGCACGGACGAGGCCGACGCCAGCTGCGAGTCGAAGAACGACGTACCGTAGCCGCTGAGGACCGGGCAGCCGCCGCTCCAACTTCTTACCTCGCTTTCGCCTCGCATTCCTCGCGCTCGATCTCCGAGAGCTGCTCCAAGCGGGGAAGGTGGCGGCCCCCCTCGAACGGGGTGGTGAGAAAGATCCGGACGATCTCCTGCGCCAGGTGCGAGGCTACGATCCTCGCCCCCATCGATAAGACGTTGGCATCGTTGTGCTCGCGGCAGAGGCGGGCGGTGAAGAGGTCGTTGCAGAGAGCGGCTCGTGCGCCGTGCACCTTGTTGGCGGCGATGGCCTCTCCCTGGCCGCTTCCCCCCAGCACGATCCCACGCTCCGCCCGGCCCCCCACCACCTCTCGTGCGACAGCGGCGCAGAGCGGCGGGTAGTCCACCGGCTCCTCGGAGTCGGTGCCCAGATCCAGCACTTCGTGGCCCTCCTCGCCGAGCCGGAGGACGAGGTAGCTCTTCAGAGCGTATCCCGCGTGGTCCGAGGCGATGGCGATCTGCATCGGATCAGGAGTCTAATCCGTCGAGTCTCCACCGATCACCCGGACGCTCGGGTCGATTCCCGGCTGGAGATCTCAAAATCCTGCCGAATGTCAGCTCCGTATGGGAACATATGTTCCGGTCGATTTGTTTAGCGCCTGTCAAGACACTTCCCCGCCCGGCGCCAAGGCCGCCCCACCGGCTGTGCCTTACGCCATGTCCGCACCTCGGGCTGGCATTCGTGGTAGGAGAGGACAACAGGACGATGAGGACGTTAACACCACCGCTTCAGGGATTCGTTCCAGTGGTCGAACTGGCCGATGTGCCAGCCGTTAGCGCGCTTGAAACGGACTTTCCAGCAGAGGAGATCAGTTATCTCGCTGAGCAGGAGTCATGGCGGAAGGAGATTCACCGACCGGCCACGCACACGCACAAGTGGTGGGCGCAACGCCTGGGCACGGTATTCCGGGCAATTCTCCTGTCGGCAACCACGCCCGACAGAGAAGCCGCATTGCGGGCCTTCAGCGGCCTCACCAGGCTCGTTGGGCTAACCGTGTACGATCCATTCGCAGGTTCTGGAACGACGCTTGCGGAAGCGGCGAAGTTGGGGGCCACCGTCATCGGCCGGGACATCAATCCGGTCGCTACCCTCGTACAGCGCCAGGCACTTCAGGTATGGGACGAGGGGCATCTCCGAGTCGGTCTCAAGGCAGTCGCCGAGGCATGCAAGGCGGACATCGACGCTCTGCATTCCTCTTCTGCCGACGAGCCGGTCCTCTATTACTTTTGGGTTGCGGTCGCGCCTTGCTCCACGTGCCAGTCGGACGTCGATCTGTTCTCAACGTACGTCTTCGCCCGGCATGCTTACGCCAAGCGGTTTCCGGCGGCACAGGCCACGTGCCCCGACTGCAACGACATCGTAGCGATCGATCTTTCGGAAGACTCTACCTTCGCCTGCCGGGCAGGACATCAGAACAGGCTGCTCGGCCCCGTAAGGGGTCAGACGATGACCTGCCCGCGTGGGCACCAGAGCCGAGTAGTGGATGCCCTCGGCTGGCGCCGACCCTCGTACCGCATGTACGCCAAGCTGGTCCTTCGGGCCGATGGCGCAAAGGAGTATCGCTCGGTCGACATCTTTGACTTGGAGCTGTATGAGAAGGCTAAGACTCTTCTACGAGATGAAGCCGACCGCCTGGTACTCCCCAGCGGCGCGCTCGAAGATGGCTATAACACTCGCCAAGCGATGCGATGGGGCTTCGTCGAATGGAGCCATTTCTTCAACGCTCGACAGCTCTACTGCCTCGGGCGACTTGCGGCCGCCATCCGAGACCTCGAGGTTCGCCCAGCCGAACGAGAGGCTCTGGCTACGCTTTTTTCCGGGATATTGGAGTTCAACAACCTCTTCTGCTCCTTCAAAGGAGAGGGCACAGGGGCAGTCAGACACATGTTCAGCCACCACGTCCTCAAGCCCGAACGTGTACCCCTGGAAGCTCACCCTTGGGGGACTCCCGCATCATCGGGTTCGTTCTCCACGCTCTTCGAGAGTCGCCTGGTACGGGCTCTTGAGTATAAGGAAAATCCTCACGACCTGATCTTGGAGGCAAGCAAGCCGGTGAGGGTCTACGGGTTATCGGCACCGCTCCGGCTGAATTTCGCCCGCAACTTTCATAAGAGCGGCAGCTCTGCGGAATTAGCCTACGTAACCTGCGGCGACGCCAGCCATACTGACCTGCCTCATCGATCGGTCGACCTCATCATCACTGACCCTCCGTTCATGGATAACGTCCATTATTCGGAACTCGCTGACTTCTTCCATAGCTGGTTGCGCGAGATCGTCCCCTTCGCCGCCTATCCGATAGATCCGCCCACGACAAGGCAAGCCGGTGAAGTGCAGAGCACGTCGTCAGAGCAGTTCGAGGCGGCGATTGCTTCGGTTTGGCGAGAATGCCATCGAGTCCTACGCGATGAGGGGTTGTTGGCCTTTACATTTCACCAGGCACGGTCGTCCGGGTGGCTGGCGCTCATGCGGGCGCTCAAGGACGCTGGATTCATGGTTACCGCGGTCCAACCCGTCAAGGCCGAAATGTCTACCAGCGTGACAAAGGCAGCCCCATTAGCGCCAAGCAATCTCGACACCATCGTCGTTTGTCGCAAGAGCGAAGTCGCGGCGGCCCATGTTTCCAATGTTTCCAGTCCCGGCGATGCAGCCTGTGCAGCCGTGGAACGCCTGAGGCGCCTACGGGACAGCGGCACAAGGGTCGGTCGCGCCGATGTCACCTCCGTAGTCCGGGGGGCCGTACTCGGTCTCTTGACGCACCCTTACTCAGACCTGTCTCCAAGCGCGCTGGAGCGAGAGGCGGAACAAAGCGTAGCCAGTGCTCTCGCACAGCTCGGATTCCCCTCTTTGCCTAATTGACCCTGAAGCGCGAGTGTCCAGCGCGGGATCCATCCCGACCGCTACCATGGCCGCACAAGACCTCGCCGTGGAGACCGCCACTACATGCCAGATCCTCACCCTGGATGAACGGCGCTTCCGAGTCCTCCGCCCACTCGAGGGCCGAAACTTTCGGCTGCCGGCTGGGGATCGGTCTGACCGGGCAGCGGGATAGAGGGCCGGATGGTCAACCAAGACGCACACGCAAATCCCGACCGGCGTACTGAAGCCGGCGTACTGAAGCCGGCGTACTGAAGAAGGATCGAGCTCGCCGCAACGCCGTGCGGAAGCTCCCGAATTTCGGCATGATGAGGTGGTCATGGCATCCATCGTGGAAGAGGCCGTCGGGGACTTCGGCTGATGAGAGAGGCGCAACCGCCCCAGGGGTCCTACGTGGACGAGATCATTCGCTACTACGACAGCACCTGGTTCGATTACCGGACCGTCTGGCTCAACGGGCGGAACCTGGCCAAGCACTGGGGGTTCTGGCGTGAGGGGATCAGGACCCATGCCGAGTCCCTCATCCAGATGAATCGGGAGGTGGCGGCCAGAGCCGACCCCCGCCCGGGCCAGACCGTCCTCGACGCGGGCTGCGGGGTGGGGGGCACTTCGCTATGGCTGGCCGAGAACTACCGGGTGAACGTGGTCGGGGTCAGCCTCTCGGCGAAGGAGGTTGCCCGGGCCAGGGCCTACGTGGCGCGCCGCGGGCTGGAGGAGCAGGTGAGCTATGAGCAGGAGAATTTCCTTGCGATGAGCTTTCCCGACGCCAGCTTCGATCTGGTATGGGCGCAGGAGAGCGTGTGCCACGTCCCCGACAAGGCCCGCTTCTTTGCCGAGGCTTCCCGTGTTCTCAGGCCGGGGGGCCGGCTGGTGATGGAGGATTGGTTTCGACACCGCCGTCCCTACCCGGAACCCCACGAGCAGCTCCTGAAGAAGTGGCTGGGGGGATGGGCCATCCCCGATCTGGCGACTCCGGAGGAACTGAGAACCTGGGGGAAGGCCGCCGGTTTCACGGAGGTGACCCTGGAAGACATCAGCTCGTACGTGGAGCCTTCCATGCGCCGGCTCTACCGGCTCGGGATCGCGTTCTATCCGGGGGCGCTGCTCCTGCGGGCCCTGAGGATTCGCTCGGATGTCGAGCACGGGAACATCCGCAGCGCCCGCTTGCACAGGCAGGCCTATCGCCGCCACCTGTGGTTCGTCGGCATCCTGACGGCCCGCAAGTAGATCGACCTGGCATCCTTGGGGCTGCGACGAAGGCGGCGGTGGCCTCGGGTCCTGGCCTTCGTGGTCTTGACCCTCGCGGGCTGCTCCGGACAGAGGCCCCAACCCGTCCGGCAGACCTCCCCCGCACCCACCCCTTCGCCGAGCCCGGCATCCCTACCGGCCACGCCGTCGCCTGCGGCCGTACCTCAGCTACCGGAGGACCTCGGCGACTTCGCGGGCGACTTTCCATCCCGGGTAGTCGAGCTGGCCGCGGTGGGAGACGTCAACCTGGGGGCCCGTGTCGGTCAGGCCATCGTCGCTCGGGGGCCTGATTATCCCTGGCGTGAGGTGGCCGGGTCGCTGCGGCGGGCTGACCTCGCCATCGTGAACTTCGAGTGCGCCGCCTCGAAGCGGGGCAGCCCCGCCCCGAACAAGGAGTTCACCTTCCGGGCTGACCCCGCCTCGCTGCCAGCGATGGCGGAGGCGGGAGTGGACGTGGCGTCGGTCGCCAACAACCATGCTCTGGACTTCGGGGTCGAGGCGTTCCTGGACACCCTGGGCCATATCCGGGAGGCGGGGATCGAGCCGGTCGGGGGCGGGACCGACGAGGACGGGGCCTGGCAACCGTTCTACGTCGAACGCAAGGGTCTGCGAATGGCCTTCATCGGGGCCACGCGAGTCCTCCCTCCAAACTTCGCTGCGACCGCCTCCACTCCGGGGGTGGCCAGCGCCTATCGGGAAGCGCGCCTTCTCGCGGCCGTGGCCGAGGCGAGGCCCCGCGTCGATCTGGTGATCGTGATGCTGCACTGGGGCGTCGAGCTGGCCCCGCAGCCCCATCGCGAGCAGGTGCGTCTCGCCCAAGCGCTGGTCGATGGCGGGGCGGGGCTGATTCTCGGCCACCACCCTCACGTCCTGCAGCCGGTGGTCCGCTACAAGGATGCCGTCATCGCCTACTCGCTCGGGAACTTCGTCTTCACCTCTCCCCGGGGGGACCAGACCAGCATGATCCTGCGGATCGGCGTCCTGCCCGATCGACGGCTGGTGGTCGCCAGGATCCCGGTCAGGATCGTCGGAGGGCAACCTCGACCCCTGTGATCAGGGATCTGCCGGAACTGTCGGCTTCACGGGGTGGCCCCCGAACTCCTTGCGCAGGGCGGCGATCATCTTCATCGCAAACGAGTCGTCCTGACGAGAGGCGAAGCGAGCGAACAGCGAGAGAGCGGTGACCACTGCGGGCACGTCCTCCTCGATCGCCTCCAACACCGTCCAGCGGCCCTCGCCGGAGTCCTGGACGTACCCCGCGACCTGCTTCAGGTCCGGATCCTCCGCCAGCGCCCGCTCGGCGAGGTCGAGGAGCCAGGAGCGCACCACCGAGCCGTGACGCCAGAGGCCCGCGATTCGCTGTAGGTCGAGCTCGGGGAACAGCTTGGAGGCGCGCAGGATCTCGAAGCCCTCCGCGTAGGCCTGGAGCATCCCGTACTCGATCCCGTTGTGGACCATCTTGACGAAGTGCCCGGCGCCGGGGGGCCCGACATGAGCATATCCGCGCTCCGGGGCCAGGGTGGCCAGGGCCGGCTCGAGGCGCTGAAAAGCTTCCTCGCTGGCGCCCACCATGAGGCAATAGCCCTCGGTGAGGCCCCAGACGCCCCCCGAGGTTCCCGAGTCAACGAGCTGAAGTCCCAGGCCCTGGAGCCGGCCCGCCCGGCGGATGGTGTCCCGGAAGTTGGAGTTGCCTCCATCCACGACGAGGTCGCCCGGCCCCAGCAGGTTAACGACCTTTTCGATTGTCTCCTCGGTGGGTGCGCCGGCCGGGACCATGATCCATACCGTGCGCGGCGGCGCCAGCCTGGTGACCAGCTCTTCGAGCGAGGGCACCTGCGAGAGGGCGGGGTTCCGGGTGTAGCCGATCACCTCGTGAGCTCCCCTGCGAAGGCGCTCCGCCATGTTGCCACCCATCCGCCCGAGGCCCACCATGCCGATCTGCATCCCTGCGTCACCTCCGAGAACGTCGTTGAGCGCCCAGACTAGATCCGAAATGAGGCTAAAATCCAGCGAGGTCTCCCATTATTGCGGGACCAGAGAACCGGGTTGAGGGTTCGGGCTCCACTTGTAACGGGTAACGACAGCGAGGAACCAGAATCTCACTTTCGTAAAACGGAACAAAGGGAATACTGGGAGATGCCCGTACCTCACCGGCAGTTCACCGTGGCCGACGCCTATCGATACGTGGACGAGTCCTGTCTGACCACCTCACGCACCGGCGAGGTGGGCCTCGAGATCGAGTGGTTGGTCCGGGACTCCTCGGCGCTGGGATTCCCGACCGAGGAGGATTTTGCCTACCACCTCACGACCCTGTTTCCTCCCGTTCGGCCCAAGGCGTGGCTCGAGCTTCGGATGCTCGAGGCCCTTCCCCGCACCGGCGCGGACGCCGCCACGGTCGCGGCCGGGGCCGAGTACTACGACCGCTTCGTCGCCCGCGGCCGCTGTCCTGGCGACGAGCTCCTGGACGCCTGGACCGCCGGCGAGAGAGCCCTGGTCCCATGGCAACCGGAACCGGTTCCGGTATGACGGGACAGGGACAGGATGGCCCGACGCCCGATCTGCGGGAGGTTCTCGCCCGAGAGCTCGAGACCGCTCGTCAACGGACCCTGGGACTTCTCGACCCCTTGTCCGAGGAAGCCCAGCTCGCTCAGCATTCCTCTCTCGTGTCACCCGTGGTCTGGGACCTGGCGCATGTCGGCAACTACGAGGAGCTCTGGCTCCTTCGGGTCTTGACCGGGGTCTCTCCCATCGCCCCCGAGTACGACGATGTCTATGACGCCTTTCGCCATGCCCGAAAGGAGCGGGGGAGACTTCGACTGCTCTCCCCGACCGAGGCCCGCACCTATATCCGGGGGGTCAGGGGACAGGTCCTCGATCGGCTCGGGACCGCCGAGCTCGACCCCCGGAACCGGCTGGAGACGGATGGCTTCATTTACGGGATGGTCATCCAACACGAGCATCAGCACGACGAGACGATCCTGGCCACGTTGCAGCTCTGGGGTCACGAGTATCACCTGGAGGAAGAGCCGGCGCCGCTCGGGAAGGTGTTGACCCCCAGGGAGGTCCGCGTGGAAGGGGGTCCCTTCGTCATGGGGACCAGCACCGAGCCCTGGGCCTACGACAACGAGCGCCCCGCGCACGTGGTGGAGCTGGACCCCTTCTGGATCGACGCCGCGCTCGTGACCAACCGCGAGTACCTGGAGTTCATCGAAGACGGCGGGTACCACGAGGCGAGTTGGTGGAGCGAGGCCGGCTGGGCGTGGCGTGTGGAGGGGGCCCTGGAGCATCCCCGGTTCTGGCTTCGGGAAGGTCCCAGCTCGTGGTCCCGAGTTCGGTTCGGGCGTCGGGAACCGCTCCCGGCTCACGAGCCCGTCCAGCACGTGTGTTGGTACGAGGCGCAGGCATACGCCCGATTTCGGGGCAAGCGCCTTCCCACCGAAGCGGAGTGGGAGAAGGCGGCCTCCTGGAATCCCGTCGCCGGGTCGAAGCGGCGCCATCCCTGGGGGGACAGCACGCCCGGCCCGGCCCTCGCCAACCTGGGGCAGCGGCGCTTCGGGCCCGCCCCCGTGGGCGCCTTCCCCGCCGGGGTGAGCGCCTGGGGGTGCCATCAGATGCTGGGTGACGTGTGGGAGTGGACCGCCTCGGACTTCCAGCCCTATCCAGGATACGCCGCCTTTCCCTACCGCGAGTACTCCGAGGTCTTCTTCGGTGACAACTACAAAGTACTGAGAGGCGGATCCTGGGCCACTCATCCCACGGCGATTCGAACCACCTTCCGAAACTGGGACTTTCCCATCCGCCGCCACATCTTCTGCGGCTTTCGTTTGGCCCGAGACGCTTGAAAGCTCCGGGGCATTGAGAGCCACGCTGCGAATCGACCGGCACCTCGAGGCGGACGACCTCACGCGGGGGCTTCGCCGAGACGCGCTTTTAGGCCTCACGTCGGCCCCGAAGGAGATGCCGCCGAAGTGGTTCTACGACGAGGCGGGGTCGATCCTCTTCGATGAGATCACCCGGCTTCCCGAGTATTACCTCACCCGCACCGAGCGCGAGATCCTCGGGCGCCGGGCCGCCTCCATCGCCGAGTGCGCCGGGGCCGACACTCTCGTCGAGCTTGGATCGGGGACCTCCGAGAAGACCCGACTCCTGCTCGACGCCTTCTCGAAGAACGGAGATCTCCGCCGGTTTGTCCCATTCGATGTCTGCGAGGAATTCCTCAGAGCCTCCGCCGAGGCGGTGGCGAGCGAGTATCCGGGGGTGGAGGTCCATGGCCTGGTCGGGGACTTCGAACGGCATCTCCCCATGCTGCCGGAGGGGGACCGGCGCCTCGTGGTCTTTCTGGGGAGCACCATCGGCAACCTGGATCCCCTCAAGCGAGCCGGGTTCCTCGGCCAGCTCTCGAGCGTGCTAGCCCCCGGTGAGGGATTGCTGCTCGGCATCGATCTGGTCAAGGACGCGAGCCGCCTCGAGGCCGCCTACAACGATCGGGCCGGGATCACCGCGGAATTCAACCGCAACGTCCTGGCGGTTCTGAACGCCCAGCTCGGCGCCGACTTCGATCTCGCGTGCTTCGAGCACATCGCCGCCTTCGACCCCGAGAACGAATGGATCGAGATGCGCCTGCGCTCCACCCGGACCCAGAGCGTCACCCTGGACAGCCTCGGGTTGACAGTGGGTTTTGGTGAGGGCGAGGAGATGCGCACCGAGATCAGCACCAAGTTCCGCCGGCCGGGAGTCGTCGGCGAGCTTGCCGCGGCGGAGTTCGAGCTGGAGCAATGGTGGACGGACGCCCGGGCCGATTTCGCCCTGGCTCTCGCCCGCCGCTGCGGCGGGACCTGATCGGTCCCATCTCCCGCTATTCCCCGGGCTTTCGGATGCCCTGGCGGTCGAAGGCCTCCTTGATTCGCTGGCGCAGGGCGCGTGCCACCACTGTCTGCTTGCCCGGGAGGGTCCTCGCGGCCATCCGCACCGTTACCCGGGACTCCCCGAGCTCTTCCACGCCCAGGACCTCCGGCGCTCCGGTGATGAAGGGTCCCAGCTCCACGTCCGCGACCAGCTCGTTGGCGGCCTCGAGGAGAGTCTCCCGGACCCGGTTGAGGTCCTCCCGGTAGGAGACTCCGATGTCGACGATGGCCCTCGACCACCCGACGGAGCGATTCGACACCACCTGGATGACGCCGTTCGCGATCTGGTGCAGCGTGCCATCGGAGCCCCGCAGGGAGGTGGCCCGCAGGCTGAGCCGCTCAACCTTTCCGCGGACGGTGCCCGCATCGCTGAGGAGGCGGATCTCGATGAGGTCTCCCACCCGATACTGGTCCTCGAGCAGCACGAAGAATCCGGTGAGAAAGTCCCGAACCAGGCTCTGCGCCCCAAAGCCGAGCGCGATCCCGGCGATCCCGGCCCCGGTCAACAGGGGCCCGAGGTTCAGCCCGATCTCATCGAGCACCATGAAGGAGGCCACGGTCAAGATGCCGATGGAGAAGGCGCCGCGCATCACCCCCGCGAGCGTGTGAGACCGATGGGCGCTCCGGCCCACCCGGGAGTCCTCATCCTCAAGCCTTTGCTCCAGCCGGGCGAGGAAACCCTTCACAGCCTTGAGGATGAGGAAGGCGAGCATGACGATGACCGCGATCCGCAGTCCGTGCTCCAGGAGGTTTCGGAAGAGCTTTTGGGCGTCCAGCAGGGGGCCCCGCCCGGGGGCGGGAGATTCCTGAGCGGCGGTCATTACCGCCCGGGCGCCGGTAATCTTGGCCAAAACCGAAGAAGAGCACATGACTGAATGCAGAATCTTATCCGTGGAGCCGAGAAGGAAGCGTTGCCCGGTCGTTGTCCTTGCCGCGACCCTGCTCATCGTTGTGACCGCCTGCGTTCCCGACGGGGGAGGGAGGCGTTGCCTGGCGGAAGAGGGGTCCTCTGGCTTTGGGGCCTCTCCATCCCCTCTCCGGCCGGTGCGGCCGGAGAAGGCCAGGGGCGATCTGGCCGAAGTGATCGATGACTTCGTCCAAAAGATACCCGCCGGCGCCGTGGGTCCCCGCTCGGTTTATGACATTCCCGACCGGCGGGAGATCGACCGGTTTCGGAGGGGCCTGGCCTGCGTCCAGCAGGATTTTCTCGATGTCGCCGGAGCGGTGCTCAAGACCCTCAACTATGAGGTGGTGAAGTTTGAAGACGAGGAAACCGACCGAGAGATCATCATGGTGCGAGAAAAAGAGCGACGCATCCACCATTGGGGGACGTTCATCGTCGATCCCGGGTCCTCGTCGAATCTCACCGTCGAGGTCTCGCAACCCTGCCCCGATGACCTCTGCGAGCGAGGAGACCTGTTCACCCATCTGGTGGGAGTCGAGGCCTTTCGCAAGGTGCGCGCTCGCTACCTCTTCATCACGGGGGCGGCCCCGGACGCCAACGGACAGTTCAATCCGGACCCGACCAGGCGGGGCGCCTGCCGGCGGCGCCGGATCTGCGCCGACGCCGCCCACAACCGGCGGACGATGTTTCACCAGGTCCACGTTCGGGTGGCCACCCGCCTCGTCTACCAGCCCCATGCCTTTTTCTTTCGGGATCACCCCGACCTGAAGACCCAGGACATCGACGTCGTGGTCTCCAACGGGAAGGCCCGATTCAGGGACGACTCCCTCTCGACGGCGGTCTTCAACGCCCTGAAGAAGACGGACGAGTTTGGCGTGTGCCGGTTCGAGGGCGAGGCGTCGAAGTGCAACACGTCACGCCTGAACGCGACCGGCAACGTGCAGTCGATCCGAACCAATGCCCGCCGCGGCAGCTTCATCTCGGTCGAGGCCGAGATGCGCACGATCGGTAAGGGAAACCGGCTGGAGCTCCTGGCCGAGACCGTCGCCTGCACCATGGCCCCCGCCCCCGATTGTTAGCCCGTTAGCGGGGGGAGCGGACAAGCTCAATTGTGCACGTGGGACCGGCTGCTCGGGAAAGGCTGGCGTCCGCCGTGACCATGACGCACTCCAAGGTTTCGGCGAGGGCCACGTATGCCGCGTCGTAGGGAGTCAGGTTGTGTCGAAGATTCCAGATTCTCTCGGCGAACGGCAGGTGCGGGTACCGGGTGATCGGCAGGTCGCCTAGGTCCTCCAAGCAGAAGACCAGGCGGCGGGCATCGAGATCGAGCGAAGCCGCGCGTCGACGAAGCACGGACAGAACCTCGAGGTCCACGAGATGGGGGGCATGGAGAGAGGAAGCTTCGCCCAGCCTGGCGCGCGACCGATCTCCATCCGGTCCGTCATCCGCGATCGCATTGACGAGCACCGAGGCATCGACGACGATCATCGCCGATCCCGCTCGGTCCGGAGCTGGCTGGCCGCGCGGGCCAGCCCCACCCGGCCACCGGCTCGCCCGCCAGCACGGGCAAGGACCTCGGAAATGCTCGGTTGGGAGGCAAAGCTGTTGAGAAGCGCCAGGACGAACTCTTGCAACGACATTCCCGCCTCCCCCGCCCGTCGCCGCAGGACACTGTGCGTCTCATCGGGAACGCGACGCACTTGGAGAGTCTTCATGCATGCATTTTACCTTCGATGGTTGCGATTTGCTGTCATGTCGGCCAGTGAGAGGGCTCCGAGGTCGACCCTGGATCCCCGTCGAATCTCACCGTC
>JBOGWM010000246.1:0-4658 GCA_050693695.1 Actinomycetota bacterium | reverse complement strand
ATACTCTCCTTCGCCTGCAGGCTCGAAGGAGAGTGGCCCGAGTTTGAGATCTCCGAAGATCACCTCGACTTTGAGCTCGTCTCCCAGGCCGGTCACGGGCTTGCCCGCGGCGTCTCTGAGCTCGAGCTCCACGGCATTCTTGATGCCCGCGAAGGCCGGCTCTTCTGCCCAACCCACGGTGAGCTGATAGGCGCCGATCGGGTGGGTCTCGTGGGCGCGGGCGGGAAAGGCCGCAGTGGACAGGATGAATGTGGCCGGTATCGCGAGCAATATTAAGCGGGCATGCAGGGTTCGCTGCATGGTTCCTCCTCGATTGTCCTGGCCGCCCGGCGGGCGGCGCCGCGCTTATCCGAAACGGGGCGGAGGAGGTCCCCGGATGACGAGGGGGGTGGCGAGAGGATCTCTCGCGGGAAGGAGGACGGGTCGGGGCAAGACGCTGGCGCAGGGAGATGGATCGGGGCAGGGAGGTCGCTGGAGGGCCCTCACCACGGCTTCGCCGGAACGCTCCAGGATGACCAGCAGACCCCCCGCCAGCGCTCCGATAACGAGCTGGAGCAGGATGCCGCCGCCAAGCGGCGGTCCGATCACAGAATCGAAGGGCGCTCCGGAGACCAGGCGCTCCAGGGTCTCGAGGAAGACAAAGCCCGCCGCCTGGGCTGCCGCCAGCCCCAGCATGCTTGCTTCCAGGGGGAGCGCCCTTCGCTCCCGCCCGAGCCCCCGGCGCCATCCCAGGATGAAGATCCCCAGGGCGGCCACGATTCCCAAGCCGATGGCTGCGAGGGTGGCGTCGGGGAGGTAGCCGTGACCGGTGGCCTCCAGCAGCGCCCGCCGGTACCCGGGATGGGGAACGGCGAGGCGATAGTCGACAAAGTGACCGGCGACCAGCCCCGCCGCCGCGGCGCCCAGGATCATGGCGGAGCGGAGAGGGCCCAATCGTTTCACGGTGAGCAATCGTTGCGCCATGATCATCAGTGTACGTCCCTGCACTGACGACGCATGCCCAGTCTGGGGAGGGCTTGCTCTCCCCAGACTGCTATCGATGGGTCAGCGCGACGGCGCCCATGACCGCCGTGCCGGTGAGCGCCACGAGCAGGCCGGTTCCGAGAGCTCCCCGACGCTGCGTCCAGCTCAGGTGGGCGAGGTAGGCGATGCCACCGGAGCCGAGGGCCAGGACCACACCGAGAAGGCCCGGCGGCAGGCTCCTCCTGAACGCGCCGGTGATCAGGATGCCCACGGCGATGAGCAGGAAGGAGATGGTGTTGCGGATCAGAGCCTGGCGTATCGTGACTCCGGTGGCGGTCAGCAGGGCGATGAGCGCGATGGCCTCCGGAAGCAAGTGAAGGGCAAGTCCCGCCGAGACCAGGATCCCGGTCGTGAGACTCACCGCGAAGCCCGTGGCCGCCATGATGCCCTCCAGGAGCGAGTGCAGCCACACGCCGATGCTGGAGATCCAGCCCACCCCGGCGGGGTGGCTTGTGTCACTCATGCCTTCGTGAATCAGGATGAAACCTACGAACCCCCCAAGAGACCAGAGCCATGCTCTGGCCCCGACCAGCCTGAGCGCTTGGGGAAGCATCTCGAAGACTGCGGCGCCGAGAAAGACGCCGGCGGCCAGGGGAAGGATCCAGGGGAGTCCGAGGGGGAGCGATGCCGTTTGCGACACGGTATCGGAGGCGCTCTCGGGTGGGGTCCAGCCCTCGTTCATGTGGTTCACTCCGAAAGTGCTACCTGCGAGATTTGAGGATAGCCTAACCGGGTTCATCAGGATAGGCTTGTCAGGCGGGGGCCGGGAATGGCTGGACGCCCTGGGTTCAGGACAGGCTCCGGTGACCGGATCGATACGAGCTCGGTGGCTTCGAGAGGGCTCCGTTAAGAGAGTCAAAGACGAGACGCCTCAGATGCTTGAGGGTCATGCCCAGGCTGGCTGTCGCCAGGAGGCCGTCGATGGCGATCCAGCCCCGGGCGCCGCGGGCGATCGCGCCGCCCAGGCCCACCGCCGAGAACGCCAGCAGCAGCACGAGGAATTCCAGCCTCTCGACGGTGAGTCTCCGGCTTCGCTTGACTCCGCAGTTCACCTTATCGAGTCTCCATTGTCGGTCTCACCCCGGTAAGCGGCGTCAGGTGCATGAAAGATACGCTCCGGCGGGCGGTTGGACGTGATGGGCCTATATCGACGTTTTCTTCGAGGTCGCTCTTTGCCGGCTGCGTCGTTCTTGCCTGCGTGATCGTGGAATCCATGGGCCGCTCTTTCTACTGAAGTACATTATCAGTTGTAGATGATGTTATCTATTTATAAAAATACTTTAATGATCGAAATGACGGCAGGCCCGATCACGATGATCATGAGGGCGGGGAAGATGGTCAACAGCAGCGGGAAGAGCAGCTTCACCGGGAGCTTGGCCGCCTTCTCCCTGGCGCGCTGGCGCCGGAGCATCCGCATCTCGGCCGCATGGGCGCCCAATACCCGGGCGATGGGACTCCCCACCGTATCGGCCTGGATCAAGGCCAGCGCAAACGTCGAGAGCTCGCTGACGTTGGTACGGTCGCGCAGGGCTTGCAGGGCTTGACGGCGGCTGGCGCCGAGTTGGATCTCCTGCAACAGGCGGTGGAGCTCGTCTCCGAGGGCGCCGGGGAGCTTTCTGGAGACCAGCTCGATCGAGCCCTCCAGCCCGACGCCCGCCTGGACCGCGATGGCCATGAGGTCGAGGACCTCGGGCAGGGCGCTACGGATCTGGGCCTGGCGCGCCTCTCCTCGCCGGGCGATCCACACATCCGGGGCGAAGAAGCCGATCAGTCCCCCGAGCATCGCCCAGAGGATGACCCCGCCGATGCGTGCCCCCAGCATCGCCATCCCCAGAGGCAACAGGGTGGCCCCGCTGACGAAGGCGATGGCCTTGAGAGCCAGGACGCCCTCCACGCCCCGGCGTCCGAAGCTGGCGAGGGTGGCGCTGCGCCGCATGCGCTTGAGTTGCCAACTCGGGGTCAGCGCCCGGCCGATCCGGCCGAAGCTCTCCAAGGCGGGTCCTAACAGGCGCGCGGCGAGAGGCCGGTCCAGATCGTCCCGATACCCCTGGCCCTCGTCCAGGATCATCTCCACGGCAGGGTTCGACCGCCTCGCCATGAGGGCCCTGCCCGCGCCCAGGGCGGCCAGGCCGAGCCCGCCGGCGACGGCCGCCATGCCGGTTGCCAATACGAACGTTTCCATGTCAGACCTCCACCCGGACGAGCCGGCGCATCCACAGTGATCCCCAGATGATTCCGATGGCGGCGAGGGCGAGCATCACCTTGCCCGGTCCGGTGGTAAGCAGCGGCTCGAGATAGGCCCGCCGGGCCAGGAAGAGAAAGCTCCCGATCGCCACCGGCAGAAAGATGAGGATCTTGCCCGAGATACGAGCTTCGGCGGAGAGGGCCCGGACCTCGCCCCGCACCTCCAGGCGGGTGCGCATGAAGTCCGCCAGGACCCGCAGGGTGTCGGCCAGCTTCCCGCCGGTGGCCTGCTGGATCCTGATCGCCTCCACCGTCCAGGCGACGTCTTGGGATCCCACTCGCTGCGCCATCGCCTCGAGTGACTCGAGAAGGGGCCGCCCGACTCTGGTCTCGGCGACCACCCTGGTCAGCTCGGGAGCGAGCGGGGGGTCTCCCTCGCTCCCCGCCAGCTCCATCGCCAGTAACAGGGAGGCCCCGGAGTCAAGCGAGCCGGCCAGGAGCTGGAGGATCGAGGGGAGCTGAGCCTCGATCTCTTGCACCCGCCGCCCCCTGGAGCTCAGCCACGCCATGATGGCCACCGGGGTCGCCCCCGCCGCCACCACGCCGGCCAGGGCCGAGGTGGTGAGAAAGCCACCCAGCGCGCCGCCTCCGAGGCCGGCCAGAAGGAGGACCACGCCGAGCTCGCCTGCCTTCAGCGACCAGCCCGCCTGCGAGAGGGCGACGCGGATCCGATCCGCGATGGAGGTCTTGCCCAGGACCCGTTCGGCGAAGACGCCGGCGTGCTCGACCAGGCCGGCCAGGACCTCGGGGGAGGGCTGGTCCAAAAGCTCGACCTCCAGGAGCTCTTTCAACTCCTGTCGACGCCGGCGACCCCTGAGGGCGATGCCGTAGGTGACCATGGCCAGCCCGCCCCCGACCATCAGCGCTGCCAGCAGGGTGGTCATCCTCATCCCCTCCTCTCATTCGCGACGGATGCCGGTCGGGATGGGTCGGGAGCGGCGTCCCGGGCCCCCGGCCGGAAGAGCATCGGGGGAACCGCGACCCCCGCTTCGGTGAGCTTCTCGACGATCTTGGGCCGCAGTCCGGTGGGGCGCAGCCTCCCGGAGGACCGGGCGGACTCCCGCCCCCCTTCGGCGAAGGCGAAGCGGAAGATGTCCTGGAGGGTGATGATGTCGCCCTCCATGCCCTGCACCTCGCAGATGTGGGTGATACGGCGGCTCCCGTCGCCGAAGCGGTCGAGGTGGATGATGATGTCGAGGGCCGCCGCGACCTGCTGGCGGATCGCCCGCAGGGGGAGGTCGTAGCCCGCCATGAGCACCATGGTGTCCAGGCGGGCCAGCGCATCCCGGGGCGAGTTGGCGTGGATGGTGCTGAGCGATCCCTCGTGCCCGGTGTTCATCGCCTGGAGCATGTCGAGGGCCTCGGCGCCTCGGACCTCGCCCACGACGATC